>DATJSB010000122.1:0-6439 GCA_035504315.1 Occallatibacter sp. | reverse complement strand
CGGAGGCAACTACCTGCTCAACATCGGACCCACCGAGGATGGTTCTGTCCCGGCGCCATCCATCGAGGTGCTCACTGAAGTTGGCCGATGGCTCGACACCAACGGCGAGTCCATCTACGGAACCGAGCGCGGCGATCTCCGACCCACCACCAACAGCAATCTCACCCGCCGCGGCAACACGCTCTACATCCACCAGAAATTCTGGCCCGGCCACACGCCCGCAGCCGATTGGCTCGATTTCTTCAAACCTGAAGTGGTGGTCGCGCTCGCCGGCCTCAAACCCAAAGCGCTCTCGGCACGCCTGCTCAAGACCGGCCAGAAAGTCGACTTCACGCAGGACGAATTCTCGCTGCGCCTAACCGGCCTCCCGCTCCAGGCTCCCGACGTACCCACGACAGTAATTGTGGTCGAATGCGACGGTGAGCCGGAGGTCGATCAGAAGAGTCTCATTCCCCTCTGGCCGCGCCACAAGGTCGGCATCAGCGTGTAGCGTCTGCAGCCAGCCTCTTGACCGGCGGCAGCGCGAGCGACCTCGCCCGTACATCATCGGCTGGTTGCCCCAGATCCTTTGCATTCGCGGATATGGGAACGCAAGACTCTCAATCCCCCAACGATCCCGCGACCACCGCATCCGCAATCCGCGCGGCCTCAACCGCTGGCCTCACTTCGTGCACGCGCACAATCGACGCGCCGTTCAGAATCGCCGCGGTCAATGCGGCCACGCTCGCGGTCTCGCGCGCATCCATCGGCGCCGGCGCGCCGCCATACAAATCCGCCAGCGTGTGTCCCAGGAACGACTTTCGGCTCAGCCCCGCCAGCAGCGGCCTTCCCAGCTCCAGCAACGCGCTTTGCCGCGCCAGCAATCCATAATTCTCATCGAGCTTCTTTCCGAACCCGTACCCGGGATCAAGCACAATTCGATCCTCAGCGATTCCGGCACTTCGCGCGGCGGCGAGACTCGCCGTCAACCCATCGCGCACCATCGCCAGCAGCGCATCTGGCTCCAGCTGCGCCTGCGTGCGCCACTCCTCCGGCCTGCCGCGCGTGTGCATCAGCACCACCCCCGCGCCAAACTCCGCGCACACCTGCGCCATTACAGGGTTCCACGCAAACCCGCTTACGTCGTTGATAATCTCGGCGCCCGCCGCGAGCGCCGCCCGCGCCGTCTCAGCCTTGTATGTGTCAACTGAGAGCACAGCGTCCGGACGCGCCTTCAAGATTCCTTCGAGTACCGGCAACAGCCGCGCCCGCTCTTCGTCGGCATGTACCGCCGCATCGGTTCCGCCCGCCCGCGAACCGGGCCGCGTGCTTTCGGCCCCCAGATCCAACAGATCCGCTCCCTCCTCTATCAAGCGAAGCCCGTGCGCCACCGCTGCCTGGCGATCGAGAAAAAAACCGCCATCGCTGAATGAGTCAGGCGTGATATTCACCACGCCGCACACCCGAGTCCGCGCACCCAGCTCAAGGCTGCGCGTGCGTAAGCGCCATGTGGCACTGGTACGGTCCAATCGCTCCATGCCTCGATGGTACGATCCCGAAGCTTGACTTCGCAGCTAAAGCATTTTCTGAATTGCCATGTACCGGGGCCAGGCAGTCGAGTCGACGCGCCCACCAGAGAGCGCCCACCAGAAAGCGCCCACCTTGCGAGGAGCTTGAAGTCACACGGAGACTCAGAAAATGCAGTAAGCCCTGATACACTCCCGCCATGGTCACTTTGCGGCAGATTGCGGCCGGTTTCCTCGCCGCAACCCTCACAGCTTCCCCCGTCCTGCCCGCGCAATCCCGCACCACCCGCGCCCATGCGCACCTCAACACGGTCAAAACCGCACCCAAGGGATCGCTCTCCGAGCGCATCGACGCCATCCTCGCCGACCCCGCTGTGAGTCACGCGCAATTCGGCATCAGCGTCACCACGCTCGACGGCCAGCAGGTGTACGGCTTCAACGACGCCAAGCTCTTTATTCCGGCCTCGAACGTCAAGCTCACCACCACCGCCGCGGCCTTCGCGCTCCTTCCCGTCGACACCCTTACCTGGACCACCTTCATCGTTGCCGACGGCGACGTCGATTCCGCCGGCATCCTGCACGGCAACCTCATCCTGTTGGGCTCGGGCGACCCAACCATCAGCATTCGCCAGTACCCCTACCAGGAGCCCGTGCAACCCCCGCCGCCGACAACTCCGTCGCAGTCCTCCAAGGCTCAATCCGGCGCAACCCCACCCGCCCAGCCGTCAACTCAAGCGCCGCCCGCCGGCCCGCCCGCAAAGCCCGACCCCATGGCGCCCCTGAATCTCCTCGCAGAACAGGTCGAGCAGTCCGGCGTCCGCCAGGTCGAAGGTGATGTCATCGGCGACGATTCCTACTTTGTCAACGAACCCTGGGGCATGGATTGGGGATGGGACGATACGCAGTGGTCCTATGGCGCGCCGGTTTCAGCCCTGTCCTTCAATGACAATTCCATCGGACTCACGCTCAAGCCCGATCCTTCTGCTCCCGGGACCGTCATCGGCGAGTGGTCGCCCGACGTCGACTACTTCACGCTCGAAAACGACATGACTCTCGCGCCCGAAGGGCAGCCCGCCAACCCCGGCATCTACCGGCCGCCGGGCATACTGGCCGTGCGCACCTGGGGAACGATCACGCCCGCGGGCCTTCACGTCTCACTCGCGCAGGAGGATCCAGCCGAGTTTGCCGCGACCGCCTTCAAGCAGGCGCTGCTGACTCGCGGCGTGCAGGTAAAGGGCGGCCCCGAAACTCGTCACAAGCTCTCCACCGACACGGCCGACTTTGCCGCCGAACGTGCGCAGCCCGTCAAGCTCACTCCCAACCAGTTCATCACCGTCGCTGCTCCCATTGAGGGCCGGCGCGTGCTGGGCGCGCATGTCTCCGTTCCCATGGTCCAGGACATTACCGTCACCAACAAGAACAGCCTGAATCTTCATGCCGAGCTTCTTCTGCGCCTGCTTGGCAAAACCGAGGGCGCCGACGGCAGCTTCGCCCAGGGCGCGCGCGTGGTTCGGCAGTTTCTCGTCGATGCCGGCGTCAACGACAGCGACTTCTTCCTCTACGACGGTTCGGGCATGAGCCCCGATGACCGCGTCGCGCCTCGCGCCTTCAGCCATTTGCTCGCATGGGCCTCGCATCAGCCCTGGGGCGAAGAGTGGCGTTCGACATTCCCCATCGGCGGCGTCGACGGCACCCTCGAGAACCGCTTCAAAGACTCGCCGCTCAAGGGCAAGCTGTGGGCCAAGACCGGCACGCTGAACGAGGTCAATGCTCTATCGGGCTATCTGACCGCTGCCAGCGGCCGCATCCTCGCGTTCTCGATCCTCGTTAACGGCCACCGCCCCGACAGCGACGCTGAGTACCATGCCATCGACCGCATCGCCGAAGCCATCGCGGATACAAATTAACCATAGCGGTGGGAGACCGACTTCTCCCGCTTAACCCGGCGCCGCGCAGACCTGCAAGCTGTTCGCCTGCGCGCATCGCCGTATGCGGTAATCGTGTAGTTTCCCCATGGGCGAGAATCCGACCGGAACCTAGGATATTCATTCAATTCCGCGATTTCCGGCGCGCCAGTGAGAACGATAGAATTGGTGCGCCGGAGGTGTGGTTGTTGATGAGATACCTTCTGATAACGCTCGCCTTCGTCGTCGCTATCTCCAATGCATTGGCGGTGCTACCCCAAACGACAGCGTATGTCCCAACCCTCACCTATGACGTGACTTCAGTCAGAGAATGTCCGCCGGAGGCCGATAAAAATGGCGTTAATAGTCCAACGCATAGCGGGCGGCTTACTGGAACGTGCCTCTGGGCGGGGCAACTTATCGGATGGGCCTACGGCGTCGACTTCCGTGTCCAGGTAGTGGGCGGGCCGGATTGGGTGAAGGTTGCGCGATCCAACGATGTGCGATTCAACGTGGAGGCCAGGTCAGATAGCACAACAGACAATAAACTGGCAAAGCTGAGCGACGATCAGGCGAAGTTGGAAAAGGAGCACATGCTCCAGACACTGTTGGCGGACCGGTTCGGATTGAGGGTGCATATGGAAACGAGGCAGGAGCCAGCTTTTGCGCTCACGGTCGCGAAACACGGCCCCAAACTGCAGAAAGGTGAACCCCCTCCTCCAAGGCCGCAGGGCAAAACCGGGCCTTGGCCGGCCCCGATTGAGTCGGAGCGCGATCCGCGCGGAATGTCGCTTGTTGCCCACGGCGCATCGATAGGAGGCGCATCGAATGCGGATTTGGCCGGATGGCTGCAGTTCTATCTAGGCAAGAGAGTGATCGACCAGACTGGAATAACCGGCACGTACAACTTCACGCTGCAGTTTCACGGGACGCTTTCGGATATGGAGACGGACGAATCGATGTGGCCTCCGGTGGAGACTGCGATAAGGGAGCAGCTTGGATTGGAGTTGAGCGATACGAAAGCGCCATTACAGGTCGTAGTCATCGATCACATCGAGATGCCCACACCGAACTAGTTGGGCGCAGGAGAGCGATGACGGTCCAGTAACCGGCAAACAGGAAACTGCACCGCCGCCCATATTCCCTCGCTTAACAGCCCCTAGTATCATAGGAACCAAATGCGCACTCGATTCCTGACTGCATTGGCGCTGCCGGTAATGGCCGTCGCGCTGGCCGCTGTTTCGACGGGATGCCGCTCGCTCCCGCCCTCCAAGCCTGCCTCGCAGTGGACCCAACAGGAGGCCCGCGGCGCCGCCGTCTACCAGCAAAAGTGCGCCCGCTGCCACTATCCCACCAGCACCCGCGGGCTCAACGGCCCCGGCCTGCAAGCCATCACCAAGATCAAGGCCATGCCTTCGGGTGCGCCCCCTACCGATGAGCGCCTAACGAATGTCATCATCCACGGTCGCGGCATGATGCCCGCCACTTCGCTCGATGACCAGCAGCTCGACGACCTGCTCGCCTACCTGCATACTCTATGAACGACGAAATCAATGCTTCCCCATCCGGCCAGACCAGCGATCCAGCAGGCACGACGCCGGCGGCTGCGCCCATTCCGCCGCGGCGCGAACTGATGCCGCTGCCCGGACTCGCCGCCATCGCGCTCTACATGTTCATTCTCGCCGGCGTGATTGTCGTCGGCGTGGTCTCCGGCCGCCATTACCCGCCTCTGTTCCTCATCTTTTCGGCGCTCTTCTTCGCCGCCTCCGGCGGGCTGCTCATGCTCTTTCGCTGGGCCTGGGCCATGACCCTGGCCGCCGTATTGCTGCTGGCCGGCTACCACTTGTGGATCGCAATCAACCTCCACCAGCCGCCTTCGATCATCCAGGCGCTGCTCAACTTTGTCTTCTTCCTCTATCTTGTGCGGCCGCAAGTCCGCGAACGCCTGCGCTAGTCAGGGCGGTCGAGCCGGTAGCTCTCACTCACTTCGTGGTAGTTGCGCTCGCCGGTGTCTCCGGCAGCACAAGCATCGCAGGCGGTCCCATCACAAACTGAACGGTCTTGTCTTTCCACACGGCCATGGTGGCCATCTTGCGGCCCACTTCCAGGATCTTCCGGGCTTGTTCGTCGTAGAGCACGATGAGGAAGTCGGCCGCTATGCCATAGGGAAGCGCGCTCTCCTTGATCCCAGGGGTGTCCTCATTCTCGAACGTTCCGCGTATGAACTCTTCTCTGGGCCCGTCGTAAGACCAGCTGGCGCGGTTAAACTCTCTCACCAGCGCATCCCTGACATACTTTGGAGACGGTCTGACGTTCTTCTCAATCCCTTTTTCGTAAGTCACATAACCCGGAATCGTGTGCTCGTCCTTCACGCTGTTGAAAAGGAAGTTTATCTGCGCCGCTCGAACAAAGCGAATCACCCGTATTGGTGGTGCTGGAGTCACCCTGGCCTTGAACCGCGTTCTGAAAACCATCTCCGCCGTGGTAAATCCAAGTGCCGTGTCCTTGGTCTTCGGGGCAACTTGCACAAATGGCGAAGATCTTCTGCAAAGCGAATTCAGCGTCTCCATCTCAGAAGCATCGAGCGAGCCCAGCTCGTTTCGAAGGCAGCGGGAAAAAGTGGTGTTTCGAATCGTGATGAACTTGTCCACCAGCGGCTGGTCCCTGAAAGCCCCCTTCAGATTCAGGCGCGCATTTTGAAGATCCGTTGCACTGAATGGCAATGGCATAGCTGAGACTCCGTTTCACATGGGGATTTTAAATTCTGGGCCCGACCTCGCGCGATCATAGCACGCATCCGGCCCTCCGGCGCAGCAAGATTCGCCCTCGTCCCAACCGCCGGCAGAGCGCCACGCAGCTCAAATCTGGGTGCTTTGGCGGAAGGCAGATGCTAGGGCCTGTTAACACTACTGGGGCGGTTGGCGTTGCGAGCGAAAATCGGGCCAGACTAGGCCGAGCCCGAAGGCTTTGGTGGTTCCAAGGTCGAGGGCGAGAACGACGTATGGCACGATTTGCGCCGCAACCCCGGGC
>DATJSB010000121.1:0-9613 GCA_035504315.1 Occallatibacter sp. | reverse complement strand
GTCCACAACAAATAGCCGACAAAGACAGGCACCAGAAAGCCATGGGAGAAGTCAGGAATATGCCACCAATCGCTCACGAGCTTCGCCAGCACTCGGTAGTAAATCAAGGCCAGAAGCACGCCGATGAGCAGCGGACCCCATGCAGACCGGATTCTCTGGACAATCAGGCCGGGCCTGGGAATCGTCGGACTCTGGATCGCCTGCGCCATATTCTCCAATATCGAAGCCGCGGAATCTCAATCCACGGTGTCTCGCTAGCAATCGTTATGCCGAAATATGCCCACCCATAACCCGGGCAAACTACCTGTAAAACGGTCTGTCCCAGGAAATTCCCTTTCCCGGAGGAGGAAAACCGTTTCCACTCGGAAGGGAAATCCATGTCACATATCCCCTCGCTGCAAAGAAAACGGGAACCGCCGTGCCGCCGGTCCCCGCTCCCAACCCCGGCGGTTTAAAGGCCCGGGATGCAGTACTCACGGATCCTGACTCACCCTCTGGCGTTTGGTAAGAGCCTTGCTAGGGCAGAGTCCGAGGATCAGGATCTCTCATGCGGGGCAACCCAACTGGCCATAGACCAAAAAGAGGGGCTAAGACGTTCGTCAGGATTGAGGCCCATATCCAGCGAGCGATTGCCCATATCGCGGATTCCGACTGCCCGGTCCTTATCGCAGGAGAGTATGGCGTTGGCAAGAGAGCCGTTGCTCAGCAGATTCACTTACGGTCTCGGCGTTTCCGGGCGGCTTTTACCGAGATTGATTGTGCCGAAGTGAACCCGCCGGTGCTCCGATCCGCCCTGTCCTCCAATGGAACCATCTATCTCTCGGAAGTGGGAGATCTGAGCCTGCCCTTACAGGAAGAAATCATCGAAACCTGTTTTCAGGCCCCGCCTCCCTCCGGTTGCCGGCTCCTGTTTGGCACCAGCCGCGACCTTCGCGGGGACGTTCAATCCTGGTGTATGCGGGAGGACTTCTATTATCTGATCGCTTCCGTCACGCTTCACATCTCTCCCTTAAGGTGCAGGAAATCCGAAATTCTGTCCCTCGCCGATGAGCTCCTGACCGAATATTCCATCCAGTTTGACCGCCCCAAGCCCGTTCTCCGCAATGAAATCATCGGATTTCTCATGGACCACACCTGGCCCGAGAATCTGCCCGAGTTCGAGACCGCCATTAAGACCTTCGTCGCCATCGACAACCAGTCAGTTTCCCTCGCGGCCCTCAAAGCCGCGCTGCCCACCCCGAAATCAAACGGTCATCGCATGCCTCTGTTGCTCAAGGAAGCAACGCGTGCCGCGTCGACGCAGATCGAACGTCGACTCATCACCGAGGTATTGGCCTCAACAAACGGCAATCGCAAACGCGCGGCTGCGGAGCTCGGCATCAGCTACAAGGCGCTGCTCTACAAACTCAAGCAGATCCCCACCAACCACCTGTCCGCGTCCCACAGGGGTGGAGTGTCTCTATGACATCAAGAAGTGTCGTTCTCATTGCGCTCCTGACATCCGGCCTCACCTGTTCCGCCCAGAGCGTCGACGTTGGCAAAGCATCCGCCTCCACCTCTGTTCCTCGCCCGGTCCCCGATCAGCGGTCGAGCACCTACGTGATAGGTCCGTCCGACGTGATTACAGTTACCGTTTGGAAGCAGCCTAACCTTTCGGGACCGCTCGTCGTCCGACCCGACGGCATGATTTCCATGCCGTTGCTTGGCGACGTGCCGGCCTCCGGTTCAACACCGCCCCGGCTGGCAGGCATGATTGCGGCACGACTTACCAGATACTTTCGCGATCCGGACGTTGCCGTCGAGCTCACGCAAATTAATAGCAAGAAGATTTATCTGCTGGGTGAAGTCCAGAAGCCGGGCCCCGTCGACATGACGCCCGGGATGACCTTACTGCAGGCCATCGCCAGCGCCGGGGGTCCGACCGAATACGCCAACACAAGGAAGATCTATGTTCT
Source organism: Occallatibacter sp. (assembly GCA_035504315.1). Taxonomy (GTDB): domain Bacteria; phylum Acidobacteriota; class Terriglobia; order Terriglobales; family Acidobacteriaceae; genus Telmatobacter. Next base: position 7,658 of record DATJSB010000121.1, on the reverse strand, counting down.
GCGCAACGGGGGCGGGACTCAGGAAAAGATGCGAGTGCATTACAAAGATGCATTGAAAGGCAGCACCGATGCGAATTTAGTCCTTCAGTCGGGCGACACGATTGTGGTTCCGTAGGTGAGGCAGCACTGTGAATATGAGGGTTACAGCATGGCTGGTTGTGCTTCTCGCGTTGCCTCTGGCACATGCGCAATCTCCTCCGGCCCTCACCAGAACCATAAATCCGCCCCATCTGAGCGGCAGATTCAGTTACACCCTGCATTATTCCCAGAACGCCGAGTTTGGCTCCAGTCTTGGTGACTGGCAGACGAGTTCAGCCTCCGGTGCGGCCGACTTCGCAAATTCCTCGACCCGCCTGCCATTCTCCCTGAACTACGGAGGAGGCTACACCTGGACCCTGGCTGGGCCCGGCTATGCAACCGGACTCTTCCAGCATCTGTTCCTCTCGCAGGGGTTGGTCTGGGAAAAATGGAACGTTGACGTCAGCGACGATGTAAGCTATCGGCCCCAGGCTCCAACCACAGGATTTTCCGGAATTCCTGGTATTGGCGAACCAATCGGAGTCGCGAGCCCCGCGCCCCCCTCAGATCAGTCGGTCCTTACAGTAAATACTCATGTCGTGAACAACGAAGTGATCGGGGACCTCTCAAGGAGGCTCAATTATGCCTACACGGCCAGCGCGGGTGGCAGTTCGTACTTGCTGCGCTATCCGGACGGTAACGGCATCGATACAGATGCCTATACAGGCAACGGAGCACTGAAATGGCGTCTGAATGCACGCGATTCGCTATCGGCCAAATACACGTTCTCCCAGTTCAGCTATCCCGAGAATGCCTTCAATTTCACTACAAATACCGTTCTGCCCGAGTTTACCCGGATCTGGAATCGGAAGGTCTCCAGTGATGTAGCGGCAGGGCCTGAATTCACAGGAAGTTCCGATAGTGCGCTGGTACCTTCTGCGATAAGGATTGCGGCAAGAGCAAGTGTTACCTGCAGCTTCCGCTCGGCATCCGCGGTCCTGACATACAGCCGGGCCACCCAGGGCGGCGGCGGATACTACATCGGCGCGGAAGGCGACCGCGTCACCGCCACTTTGTCGAGGGAGTATGGCAGAAATCTCTCGCTGGGATTCAACGTATCGTACATGCTCACCACGGGCCTGGAAAATAACGGTACGACCTCCAGCACCTATGGGGGAGCGCAGATGACCAGGCGACTCGGTCCGCGGTTCACCATCTTCGCAAACTACACAGCCACGAATCAGTCGACGACTTCGTCGCTCCCGTCGAACACCCTCCACGGCCTGATGCAGATGGCAAGCGTGGGGATCGGCTATGGATCAAGAGAAAGGCAGATTGGGCATTAAATCGCACGCAAAGGAATAGCATGCTCGGGCATCGTGAACTTGCGGTTGAAGAATACATCGGAATCCTGCGGCGCCGCTTCTGGCTGATTCTGATTTGCACACTCACGCTCCTCGCGGTGGGCGTCGGTCTGACGTACGTTTTGCCGCCGCAGTATGAATCTCAGACGCTTATCCTTGTCGAGCAGCAAACGGTGCCGGAGGACTATGTCAAGCCGGTCGTCGACGAAGGGCTGGATGCGCGCCTGGCATCCATGAAGGAACAGATACTGAGCCGCTCCCGCCTCGAGCCAATTATCACCAAATACAACCTCTTCGCGGGCGAGAGGCGCAACATGGACGACCGCGTCGACCTGACCCGTAAAGCCATCACCGTCAAGCCCATCCACTCCGAAGTGCGTGGTGTGGGTGGGATGCCCGGCTTTTTTGTGTCATTCGACGCGCCGGATGCACTTACCGCCCAGGAGGTGTGCGGAGAGATTACGTCGCTCTTTGTAGCGGAGAATCTCAGCGCACGCGAACAGTCCGCCGAAGGCACGACCGATTTCCTGAAGCAGCAACTGGATGACTCGAAGAGGAATCTCGACGAGCAGGACGCAAAACTCGCGGCATTCCAGCAGAAATACTTCGGCCGGCTGCCCGATCAGGAAACTTCGAATGCCAATACGCTTCAGGCCCTCACAACACAACTGGACGCCTCAACCCAGTCTGTCAACCACCTGCAACAGAACATTACCTTTCTCCAGGTGCTGATCTCCCAGCAGACTCACGACCTGCAGGCAGATGGGGCTGGCACCGGTACCCTGGTGGATGATCGGCGGAAGGAACTTGAAGATCTGCTCGCACAGAAGGAAGAGATGGATGCGACCCTTACGGCGGACAATCCTGACGAGATTGCGATTTCCCACAAGATCGAGGATCTGCGCGCTGAAATCGCACGTGCACCCGTCAAAACTGCTCCGCTGGCACCGAGGGCCGCTCCGCCGGATTCCCCGCAACTTCAGCAGCTCAAGGCTCAACTCCTTGCGGCGCAACAATCTGTAGCTTCGGCAAAGAAGACGCAGGCTCAGATCGAGCAGCAGATTCGCACCTACGAATCGCGGATTGAGTCCAGTCCGATGGTGGAGGAAGATTACAAGAAGATCACGCGCGACCACGAGTCGGCCCTCCAGTTTTACAACTCCCTTCTCGCCAAGATGAACGAATCATCCATGGCGACCGCCCTGGAGCGCCGCCAGCAGGGCGAACAGTTCCGCGTGATGGATTCTCCGAATCTTCCGGACGCACCGAAGTTTCCCAACCAACTTGTCTTTGCTGCCGGCGGCCTGGCAGGAGGTCTTTTCCTCGGAGTCCTTGTAACTGGGCTGCTGGAGTACCGCGATACCTCGCTTCGCAATGAGCGAGACATATGGGCATTCACTAAGCTGCCTACATTGGCCACAATCTCTCACACGGATGACCTCGAACGGATAGAGAAAGCCGCTCGGGGGAAAAAGTCGCTGTCGATCACTCCTGCTGAAAGCGGAGGACGGTGAATATGTACCGATCCTTTTTCGGACTTCGGGATCATCCCTTCGGATCCAGCCCGGACCCCCGCTTTCTATACATGACACCGCAGGTCCGGGAGTCGCTTGCCTGCCTGCAATACGGCATGGCGGCGCGTAAGGGCTTCGTTGTTATGACCGGCCCCGTGGGCACGGGAAAAACCACCCTCCTTCGGACGGTTCTGGACAGCTTCGTCAAAGAACGCGTGTCGGCGGCGTTTGTCTTCAACCCGCGACTCGATGTCCTCGACTTTTTCGAATACGTGCTCACGGATTTTGGCATTCCGCCACAAACGCGGACCAAGTCAGGAATGCTCCTTCAGCTCAACCAATGGCTTTGTACCCGTTACCACCAGGGCGGACTGTGCGTTATCGTAATCGACGAAGCTCAGCATCTCTCCGTGGAAATGCTTGAAGAGATCCGCCTGCTGACTAATCTCGAGAATTCCTCCGATAAATTGGTGCAGATTGCCCTCTCCGGACAGACTGAGCTTCTGGACACACTCCGCAATCCGGCTCTCCGGCAGCTCCGACAACGCGTGGCGCTGTGGTGCAGAACTCATCCACTGACTGCAGACGATGTGGACGCCTATATTGCCCAGCGAGTGCGCATTGCGGGTGCCGCCGGGTCTCTCTTCTCCCCGGAAGCTGTGAGCCTCATCCACCTGTACTCTCGGGGGATACCGAGAAATATCAACCTGCTGTGTGAGCATGCGCTCATCGAGGCGTTTGTCGAACAGATCGCTCCCGTCCCACCCCACGTGATTGACTCAGTCGCGAGCGAACTCGGCCTCTATGATTTCTCGCCCGGGTACGCCGATGGATCCATCTCTCAGCTGCAACAGAAGTATTCCGTTCCAGAGCTCCAGATCGTCGAGTCGAGCGGCGACGGTGTCGATCTTGTCAAGGAACATGAGTCATGACACGTATATATGAAGCTTTTCAACTCGTAGGCACCAGTCAGAGCGCCACAGCAACCGTGGAAGATCAACCGGTTCCTGAGTCGGTGTTCAATACGAAGGCGCCAGAACCGCCTCTGGGTCGAGACGGCATCGACTTCGACGCCATTCCACGGCATCAGTGGAACCCGGTGGCGGAATCGTTGGTCACTCTGGCCCGACGGGGCGCATGTGTCGAGCAGTTCCGAAGGCTCCGCTCCCGGATCTCTGCCTTTCGCGATGAGTTTCCGCTCAAGACGATCCTTATCTGCAGTGGTATGCCGGAAGAAGGCAAAACCTTCGTCGCGGCGAATTTGGCGCAGAGCCTTGGGCGTAACGGGAACAAACGCGTTCTTCTTATCGACGGCGATCTGCGGCGTCCCCGGCTGCACGACGTCCTGGGTGCTCCGGCAGCTCCTGGATTGTCGGAGTACCTGGCGGGCACTGCCAATCCTGCGGAAGTTATGCAACGGGATGTCAGCTTCAAACCGGCGGAAACGGCGGGCGCAGGCGGCCTGTCAACCCTTACCTTCATTCCTGCCGGCAAATGCGGCGACAACAATTCCGAACTCGCCGCCAACCACCGCATCGAGGAGTTGATTAAGAGACTGTCTCCGCACTTTGACTGGATCATCATCGATGCCTCCCCGGTGCTTGTCGTGCCCGACGCGGTTGACCTCGCGCGTGCCGCCGACGCTGTCCTTCTGATTGCCCGGGCGGGCGTCACGCGGTTCGAAGAGGCACAGCGCACCCAGGCTTCCTTCGGCAGCTCCCGGATTCTCGGAGTTGTCCTCAACGCGGTCAGAGGTGCGCCTCGCAAGGACTACTACTACCACTATTACGGCTCGGAGAACACTGGCGCATAACTGAATAATGACCGACTTCGCTGTTGGCTTACAAAATGATCAGACTACTCAATGTCTACTACCCGACTCGATCGCTGATTCTGCTTCTTTGTGAAGTGCTGCTCGTCGGCGGGTCATTTTTGTGCGCCACCGCATTTTTGATCGGACCAGATTCCTATATCGCTCTGGTTTACCAGAACGGAATTTGGAAAATCCTCGGCATCGCCGCTTTTGCTTTGCTCCTTTCCTACTATTTCGATCTGTATGAGCCTCAAAGAATCTCAGCCCGCTGGGAGATTTACTTCCGCCTTCTCCTGGTGCTTAGTGTCCTGTCCTTTGTTCTTGCTGCACTTGTCTATTTGTTTCCCGCGATAGAGATCGGTCCCGACGTCCTCGTTGTCGGCACGCTCATTCTCGCAATCGCTTTGGTAGCCTGGCGGCGTGCCTACGAGTGGATCATCGGCCTGTCATGGTTTCGCGAACGTGTTTACGTCCTCGGAGCGGGCGAGAGGGCACGCGAAGTCGTGCAGACTCTGCGCAGCCGCCGTGACGCAGGAATGGAGGTCGTTAACGAAGAGAACGCCGGCGACCTCATTAACGAACTCGCACGGTTCGCTGGGCGTCGTCGTGATCGGAGCTCAGCAAAGCAGAGCATCGATCGCATCATCGTAGCCATGGAAGATCGGCGCGGATCGATGCCGGTCCGGGAGCTCCTGATCCTTCGGCTTAAAGGAATAAGGATTGAAGACGCCGGCTCTCTGATGGAGAGGCTAACTGGCAGACTGCCTCTGGAAGGCCTTAATCCGAGCAGCCTTATCTTCTCAGACGGCTTCAATGCGAGAGCATCGCTGCAGATACAACGCCGGCTTCTCTCCATAGGCATCGCGTCGATCGGGTTACTTCTGTGCGCGCCGTTTCTTCCCCTGATCATTCTGGCGGTTCGAATGTCGTCTCCCGGGCCCATTTTCTTTTCCCAGACACGAGTTGGGCGAGGCGGCCGCGATTTCGTCCTCCGCAAGTTCCGCACCATGTGGCAGGATGCAGAGGTGAACGGTGCCGTGTGGGCCACCAACAACGATCCTCGCGTCACTCCGCTCGGTCGGTTCATGCGTAAGACACGTCTCGATGAGATACCTCAATTGTGGAACGTGCTTCGCGGTGACATGTCGTTCATTGGCCCTCGTCCCGAACGGCCCGAATTTGTGCAGTGGCTGACGAAGGAAATTCCATACTACGACCTTCGGCACATGATCCGCCCGGGAATTACAGGCTGGGCGCAGGTGCGCTATAAGTACGGTTCGAGTCTGGAGGAGACGAGGCGAAAGCTCGAGTATGACCTCTACTATGTCAAGCACCTCTCTGTCGGCCTGGATTTGCTCATTCTGTTCGAGACTGTCAAGACCATCCTGACGCAGAGAGGTGCCCAATGAAGACCGTGTTTTGGTGGACCCTGGGCATCATTCTCTACACCTATTTGGGATACCCCGTCGCGATCTGGATACTCTCACGAGTTCACCGGCGAACCTGGAGAATCGCATCGATCTCTCCCGGATTAAGCATTGTCCTTGCTGTGCACAATGGCATCGCTTTGCTGCCGGGCAAGCTGCGCCATCTCCTCAGCCTTGATTATTCCCATTTACGCGAGGTCATCGTCGTCTCAGATGGTTCCGGCGACGGCACGGCGGAGTTTCTCGCGCGACAGCAGCATCCTCTTCTAAGAACGATCATCCTCGAGAAACACCAGGGAAAGGCTGCAGCGCTCAACGTCGGGATGGCGAAAGCTACGGCGGACATCATCCTGTTCGTGGATATTCGTCCCGAAATCCAGCCGGGGGCCGTGCAACGGCTCATCAGCAACTTCGCCGATCCAAAAGTCGGCTGCGTGGCGGGCGAGCTCCTCCTTCGTCGGGAAGGGCACGACACTGCGTCCGCGGCAGTCGGCGGTATGTATTGGAGCTATGAACAATGGATCCGAACCTGTGAGAGTGCATTTGACTCTCCGGTTGGCGTCTACGGGGGGTTCTACGCCGTGCGGCGGGAACTCGCTGTGCCGCAGCCGGTCGGAATCATTCTCGACGACATGTTTCAGCCGCTGTCGATTATCCGCCAGGGCTATCGATCCGTGCTCGATCCGGAGGCAGTTGTCTATGACACCTGGCCCGGGCAGATTGAAAGAGAATTCCAGCGCAAAGTACGAACGCTGGCAGGGAATTTTCAGCTGTTCCAGCTCGCACCCTGGACGCTCAGTCTCAGAAATCGAGTCCTCTTCCAGCTCGTCTCGCACAAACTGCTGCGACTGATTGTGCCCTATCTGGGGATACTGCTGCTCGTCTGCACCGTGGCGCTTGGCGTTCGATCGCATTTCTATGCGGGAGTGGCCGTCCTCGAGTTACTCAGCCTTGCGCTGGCACTTATCGGACTGTTTGTCAGAGTCTCAGTCCTGCAGCGCATTGCAGGACCGGCCAGCGCTCTCCTCCTGCTCAACGCAGCCGCCGTCGTCGGTTTCTATCGGTTCCTCACGACTCGCGGCCCACTGTGGAAAATCTGGACATCGCGAGAGGCGACATCGACGAGTGCGCCCCCCGCCAGGGAGAGCATGGCGCAGTTCGAAGCCGGCGTCGTTGCCGGACCGGGTGGTGGCAGGAATGTTTAGTTCTTGAGATATCTCGTAACCAGAGGAGGATCCGGCCGTATGACCTATCGAAAGAGTTTGCTCCTTGTCATCCTGGCGATGGCAGCCATCGTCGCCGGCTACGGATTTCATAGCCGCATCGTCAAAGTTCGGGCCGCACGGCTGGACCACGCCGTTGCCCCTGCGCCCTACTTTCCCCCGGGTGCTGTCTGGACTCAGGACATCAGCCAGGCACCCCTCGATCCCCAATCCTCATCCATCATTTCCTGGCTCTCGGACGCAGGCGGATGGGGACACGGCCGCATGCAGGTTGACTGGAGCATTCGCGTGTTGCAGGC
>DATJSB010000120.1:0-11268 GCA_035504315.1 Occallatibacter sp. | reverse complement strand
AGTTGACAAATGTCTGCAGTACCGATTCCAAGCTTTGCAATTCTGCTTTCGACGTGGTGCGTTGTTCCGGGTAGAACTCAACTGCAGCTGCAAATCCGGTGATTGCTGAATCCTCAGGTCCTCCGCCGGATCTCTCGACGCGAAGGACGATACCTTCACCCTGGAGAGTTACGCCATGGATGCCGCCGTCAGGTGGTGGGAGAAAGACTGTCATCTGGATGCAAACTCCCGCCGGCGGACAAACCGGCGTAGATACATGCACCCCTCGAGTGCTGATGTTCCGAGTAAATCCTTCGCCGGCGCGAAGACTATCACCCGGGTGAAGCCACCAGAAGCTGACTGGTGCCGCCACGGGATACCGAGTTTGTTGCCGCCCATCAACATTATTTGCCTTATTCACCGATCTCTCGGCCCCGTGCTTTTCTGAATGGATGGATATGACTGCGGGCAGGGTAGAGTTTAGGAACTGACTGCGCAATCTAACAAAGCTCCACCGTACTTGTGTACCTACTGTGGGCGTGCGAGTCAGATACGAACGTCCTACGCTCCTGCTAGCAGTTATTGGTAGCTGACCAAGGCCACAGACCTATTGATGAGGCGTGAGCTATTCGATAGAATGGAAACTGTCGGGAAGCGACTAAGTCAGCCAGAAGTCGCAACATCCCCGAATTTCCCGTAAGAGTTACTGAGGTAAGCTGCCAGCCCCCTGCTGGCTTTCTGAATCGACCGTTTATTAAATTGACTTTTGCAACGATGCGTTTACGCTCTGTCGTATCCCGTCATCGCAGCGAGCATCGGTCGCACGAGAGAAAGCTGCTTGGCCAGGGAATATGAGTCGAACTGAAACTGCAGGTCAATTACTTGGGGCTTCCCCTCAGGCATGTCATCGTACGGTGGAGCGCGCTGAGACGAAAAACGGGCTATTCAATGGGTACTTCTCGGCAACAAATAGATTCTTCTCCTTTCGTTGTGATCGCCGAGGCCGACCACCTGACCTCGAGGTTGTTGGCTGAGGATCTCCGCAGGCAAAACCGATTCACGGTCTCGGAATGTGCTCCCACGGAGGAAGGCATATTGGCAAGCGTTGCTGGTCAGCGCGAAGCCATCCTGGTACTTGGTTTAAGGCGGGCGGAATCTCCATTGCAGGAGAGTCAACTGCTCAGGGAATTGCGGAGACAATGTCCTGCTGTCCGACCGATTGCCCTCATAGGGCAAGCCAATCGAACTCTCATTTGTGAGCTATTTCGCTCCGGTCTCAGAGGCGTTTTCGAGCGGTCGGACTATGAGCCCGAGAAACTTTGCAGGTGTATCGCGTGTGTTGCGGAAGGGCAGATTTGGGCCAGAAGCGAGCTCCTTGGTTTCGTAATGGAAGCCTTCGCGGAGCCCACTCCGTTACGGGTCGTTAGCGCAAAAGGTGATCAGTTACTTACGCCCCGGGAACGGGATGTCGTACGTCTTGTGGTCGATGGATTCGGAAATCGCGAAGTCGCCCAGCAACTCGGCTTGAGCTCACACACCGTCCGAAACTACTTGTTCAACATCTTCGACAAACTTGGCGTCTCAAGCCGCGCCGAGCTAATGTTGTACGTTCTCTCCGATTCCGAAAAAGCTATGAGGCCGAGTCCGAGAGAACGACCGGTTCAGAAACGATCATTGACGACCCATACTCAGCCCGAAGACAGGGAAGCGCGCATTGCCTAGCCTGCTTTGCTATCCTCAAACAAAAGGATGTTGCGGTACATTCGCCAGATGCTAAGGGCTGACCGGTGTTCCGAACGAGAAGCCAGCGGAAAACATGGTCCGCTTCAGTGCTTAACCGTTAGCTTCTTGCGGTAAGTCGAGTGCCGCAGCGCAGGGGAAAGATGCACGTTTCAAAGCTCCGATTACAGAAGGAAAAGAGCTCCTTGGTGATCGCTTTGGCTTGGCTTGTTTGCGTTGTCGTGGTTTCGTTCTTGCCCGATTCTGTGAAGTCGGCTTTCCACACAAAGGGCCCGCTCCATTCTTGGGATCATCTTTGTGCGTTCGCGGTGGGCGGAGCAGCTCTGTTACAAGCAAGCAGGCAGAGAACAGGTCAGATTGCACTCCTCCTTTTCGGTCTGGCGACCGGCTACGCCATAGAAGTTGCGCAACATCTGGTGTACCACGCTGATGTCGAGCTGATGGATATGCTCATGGACACGGTGGGCATCGGAGTAGGTGCGCTGGCAATGGTCATCTGGAAATCGAGAGATTTGCATGGTAGGCGCAGTTCAGCGCCGCCGAGGCGGCTTGCGAGTGGAGATTTTCCGCAGCCTCGTCCGTGAACGGTGACCACATGACCCGCAATTGCGCACGATCAACACCCGGTGCGCCCCGGCTGTTCCTGAATCGACGTTCCGCCGATAAATAGGGACACTGCTGCTCAATATTTCCGGCTAAGCGTCTTCACGGTTCGGTGAGCTGCTCCCTGTGATGAGATGGTTGTCCGCGGAACACTCATCGAGATGTTCGCATCTCCGAGTACCTCCTGATGAGGGTTCATCCCTGGTAGACGCGAGGAGGAATCGAACTAATTCGCGACGAAATGTTTTTCAATAAGTTGTCGATTTTGAGATCCTCCAATTCCGCTCATTCGCGACTGCACAGATTCCACGCTGATCTGCCGGTGCACGATAGGACCCCGGGAACTACGATATCTGGCCTCTCGGCAGTCTGTGCTAACAGTGCTGACCTCGGCCGAAACCAACGAATTTTTAGCTTGAAGCCCTCTCGGTGGGGCTCTTCTACCGCAGTTCGAACGCTCTATCTAACAGTCATGCAGCGAATCCCCTCCCAAGTTTGATACGGGCCTCCAGTTGAACCGTGGTCTTGTTTAGACGCCAACGTGCGGATGGAGTTACCCATCCAACAAGGTGTGACACAAGGCGCGGTCTTCGCCCGCAGTTTTGAGCTTTGTTCGGCTCACGAGGGCCACACCAAGCGTGATTAGAACCACTCCGAACCAACGTTCCGCAAGCACCGTTTCGCCCGACACAAACTGACTGAGCAAAGTCGTGACGACATAGGAGGACGCGATCACAGGCACGACGAAGCTGAGATCCGCCCAGCTGAACAGAGACAGCTGCGCCAGCATATAAGCCGCGCTCAAAACCGTACCTACAAGCACAAACGGGTTGAACAGAGCCGAGTACACGTAGTGGCCGACGGGAACAGCCCCCAACGCGGGAAGGCGTTCCATCCAATCGCAAGCAGCAGGTTCCCAAAGCTGTTCGTCAGAATCGCGATCGCAAGGAATAAAGCCGTCTTCCGCATTGAGCACTTCTCAGATTTCCTGGCATGGGCGCACGAACGTCTCGTCGGCGGAGGAATCCTCCTCCTGCTCCGCATGGTGCGTCCCGGCACCAGCGTTAGAAGAGACTTCGGCTCGCCGCCGCCCGAAGCGTCCGCTGTCGCCAGGTGCGGCTCGATTCCGCAGGAGCTGCGGTGCGCCGAATCGGCCGGCTTCAGAGTCTCTTCCCTCGAGGATTGGACCAGCTCGTGCGCGGCCACGCTGCGGGTCTGGATTGATAACCTGCAGCATCGCGCCCAGGACGTCACCGCACAGTGGCCGCGTGAATCCCGGAGTTGGCTGTTCTATCTGATTGACACCGCCGCCAGGCTTGAAGCCGGCGAGCTGCAGTACACCCAGTTCGTGCTGTCACGGCCCAACATGTGACAAAACGCGCCTGACGGCAACTTCCGGTCCTGTCGGCTTTTTTCACCAGTCGTGGGAGCACGCTGCGAGCAGCCGATGGCAGACTGGCCGAGCCGCGGGAATGTCAGTTGCAGGGCAAGAGTAGTTCCGCGAGGGCCTGCTGCCGCGGGGAGCCACGGTCGACCACGGCGGAGTAATCGCGGTTGAGGATGCCATAGCGATCCTCGCCATTGAGGGCCCAGTAGCCCCAGTTGATGACGGGGTGGGCCGCGAGGAAGCTAGTGAGCACAGAGAACCACTGTCCCTGACTGCCGGGGGCCTGGTCAGCGGCGTCGGAGGGTTTGGGGCCGGTGCCGAACTCACCGACCCAGACGGGTGCGATGCTATCGGCGATGAGAAAACCCCAGTACTTCATCCAGATGTTGACGAGTGTGGACGATGTAGTGGAGGCATTAAACCACGCGTGGTGATATTCCGAAGGGCCATAGTCGTGGACGGAATAGACGACGTGGTCGGGCAGGGTCAGTACGACCTTGCTGTTGCGGACGCCTTCGAGGTTGCTGCCCCAGAAGGTGCAGTCGCCTTCATAGCAGTCGGTGCCTTCAACGAAGATAAGCAGACCGGGGTTTTCAAGGAGGATGGCGTTACCAGCCCGGATAGCGGCAGAAGTCCAGTTCTGCGTCGCGTTCGATGGTGGGCAGCCGCCGCGGGCCTGGTCGCCCGTCCAGCATGCGCCACCGGTTGAGCCTATGCTATGGGGTTCGTTGCGGAGATCAAAGCCGACGACAATGGGCTGGCCGTTCTTATTGAACTTTGTTTTGTAGCGGCCGGCGAGCATTTGCCAATCGGCGATCCAGCGCGACTCAGGAAATCGGTTGGTGTACCAGAGACCCGAGGATTGCGGGCCGTCGCCGGCGTCGGAGCGGTGGTTGTCGAGGATAACGCGGAGGCCGAGGTCGCCGGCGGCATCGATGATATGGTCCATCACCTCGAGCGTATGAAGGTGCCGAAGGTCCTGATTGATCTTGCCCTTGCCGTTAGTGAAGCCGATCTTGTCGGGAATGGTATTGGACTCGACGGCTTCGTTGGAGAACGGCAGGCGGAGCACGTTGAATCCGAGGGCGTGTATAGAGGCAAGGATAGCGTGATAGTCCTGCTGCTCGAGACCATGCGGGACGCGGTCGCGCGTTTCGAAGCCGTACCAATTGATGGCTTCGATGCGGACGGGGCGAAGGGTATCATCGACGATTTGATTGCCCTGTGTGTGCCAGTAGCCCGTAGTGTGTAGAGGAGGCTGCTGAGCGAACAGAGAATGGCAAACGGCGATGGCCAGCAGAGCCGGCCCGAACGCTCGGAGGGGGAGACCTTCAATCAACTCGCCTCACTGTAGGAAGCCTACCTGAATGGTTGCCGTATGGGCCACGGTACCAGACGTGACAGTAACGAGAGCGTTGTAGCTACCTTGGATGGTTGAGCCGCCCGGCGCGACGTTGGAGTTTACAGTGCAGCCGAGGACTCCTGAGCAGAGGGCCGCTGCCATAAACAGACAGAGGAGACGGAGCATACGACGGTTGCGGCGGATGCAGAGTCCCGCGAGGAGAAATCCGGGAACGAGCCCATAGAAGACGCGGAGGTTCGTACGAATCGAGGCGCTGGTGGAGGGCAAGGTAATCGTGACGGTAGTGGTTTGAACGGTCGCGGTGCCGTTGAGCGTGAGCGAGGCGGGAGAGAATGTACAGGTAGAGCCGGTCGGGAGACCTGCGCAGGTGAATGACGCCGAGCCGCTGATCCCGCCGGTGGGCGAGAGCGAGAGGCTGACGCTGCCGGGTTGTCCTGCGGCCAAGGCGAGCGAAGTGGGCAGCACCGCGAGAGAGAAGTCACCGCCGCCCGTGCCGCCAATGTAGACGGCCTGCGAGGTGCTCTGGAGGTTATTGGCGTCACCGGGATAGGTGGCTGTGAAGCTGTGAGCTCCAGACGCCAGGGTCGGAATGACGAAGGTGGCTGTGCCTTTGCTATCGAGCATGCCAGAGCCGATGAGAACACCTTCGTCGAAGAAGTTGACGGGCCCGGTCACGGTACCACCCTGGGCGGAGGTTACTGTGGCGGTAACGGTATAGGGGCTGGTAACTGTGGCGGGCGCGCTGACAATTGTCGTGGTCGGGGCCATTTGGACGACGATTGTGACCGAGGCAGTTACCGGCGTGGTGAAGCTAGAGTTAAGGCCGCTGACCGTGAGGGTCTGGTTGCCGGCGTTGAGGATGCTGCCTGCGGGCGGTGAGTAGGTGAGGGTGAGTGCGGGTGTGGATGTCGCGTCGAGCTGCTGCGAGCCAAGCGGTGTGCCATAGACGATAGCCGCGGGATTGGCCCACGTGATGGTGGCCGGGGCCGTAGTGACGGTGAGGATGCCTGGGGTGACTGTGACGTTGTAGTTGGGCGTACTGGCCACAGTGGCGGTGATGGGATACGTTCCGGCAGGAGAGCTGGTAGTCGCGTTGGTGCTGTAGCTGATATTGAGCGAGGAGGCAAGGTCACCGTTGACGAGCCCGGTGACGGTGCTGGTGAATGCCGGGTTTGGGGTGTTGGTATAGCGCGTTACGTTCTGGACCGCAACAGTCAGCGGCGCGGGATTGACGACGAAGCTCTGGGACGCGCTTGCCGCGGCGTATCCATCGGACGCCGCCTGCTGGGCGGATACGGTGACGGTTCCAGCACCGGTGATGGTCAGCTGGTTGCCCTTGATGGATGCCGGACCGGTGACGACGGCGAAGGTGATCGGAAGGCCGGAATTCGACGCGGCGGAGAGCGTGAGGGGAGCGGCGCCGTAGGTCTGAGGCGAGATTTGCGCGAAGGTGATGGTGTTGTTCGTGGAGAGCGCAAACTGAATGGACGCGAGCTGCTGCTGCTTAAGCGTATCGGCTGGTGTGGAGTCGTAGTTTGTGTCGAGAAGGCCGTATTGGTCTTCGCCGTCGAGCGCCCAGTAGGTCCAGCTGATGTTGGAATTCGTGGTGAGATACCCGACGAGTGAGCTGAACCATTGGCCTTGCGAGCCGGGTGTGGTGTCTGTGACGTCGATGTCAGCATTGGGCGTGCCGAACTCGCCGAGCCAGACCGGGGCGAGGCCCTGCGTGGAGATGTAGCCCCAGTGAGCGTTCCAGAAGGAGTCGAGGCTGCTGGAAGTCGTGGAAGTGTTGAACCAAGGCTGGCTGGACTCCGCTGGGCCATAATCGTGCGGAGAGTAGACGAGCTGGTTGGAGACGCTGAGGGTGACTGGATCGGACGCGACACCGGCGAGCTGTTCTCCCCAGAAGGTAGTGTCGGAACCGATGGCGTCGGTGCCTTCCACGAAGATGAGCAGGTTCGAATTTACGGCGAGGATGGCATTGCCGGCGCGCTCCGCGGCGAGATGCCAGTCCTGTGTGGAGACGCCACAGCTCCAGCACGAGCCGCCGCTGTTCGCGTTGTGCGGCTCGTCGCGGAGATCCATTCCGATGACCGTGCTGTTGTTCTGGTAACGAGTGGCGAGAGTGACCCAATCATTAATCCAGGCGGACTCAGGATAGGCGGAGGTGTACCAGAGGCCATTGGCTTCGGCTCCGCTGCCGGCCTCCGATCGGTGGTTATCGAGGATAACGCGTAGGCCTAACGAGCCGGCCTGGCTGATGATCGCGTCAAGAATCTGGAGCGAATTCAGGCCCTGGAGATCTGTATTGATCGGCCCGGCCGAGTTGGAATAGGCGATGTAGGTGGGGACGACAGGCGACTCGACCATCTGGTTCGAGAAGGGAATGCGAACGGTGTTATAGCCGTTGCTCTTGATCGTCTGGAGGATGGTCTTATAGTCCTGCACGTTAAGGCCGTGGGCCACCATGTCGGTGGTCTCAAACCCGTACCAGTTGATGCCGGCAATGCGGACCGCCGCGCCGTTCGAGTCGAGGATCTGTGCACCGTTGGTATGCCAGTAGCCAGCACCCTGCGCCAGGCCAAGCCGTGCGGACACCAGGAAGACAAGCGTGAGGACGAGATGTAGAGCAATAACCGGTGGACGACGACTCGGCAGACTCAACATGGGACGAAACTCCTGTGACGATGGCTTTTCATGCCATCGGAGTCTTGGTTGAACGCTCCGCCGCCGGAGACGGCGGATGGCGTCAGGGGATGATCAGCGGACGCGGGGCCTGATTATCGAAGAGACCGGTAGGGCCAATGAGGCTCTGGACCTGCGGTAGCTTCATGTAGCGAACGGAAAAGCCAGCAGACCGCTCCTGATAGTTGCTGGTGTTGTTCACGTTGAAGAAGGTGCCGATGTACCAGTGTTCGTCGAGCTTGTAGGCGAAGTTACCGCTAAGGCTGTAGTTAGCTCCGATAACGGTCTGGGCTGTGGGCGCGTTCGTCGAAATCGAACCAGCGAGGGCCGGATCCTCGTTGAAGCTCTGCATGCCAAGGCTCCCGGAGATGGTGTATGCCAGGCGGTTGGAACGGCCTGTCCAGGTGAAGGGCGCGTTGATGAGCAGGTAGGTGTCAGGGCTGAAGTATCCGCCCTGTCCGTAGGTGAAGTAGCGCTGGTTCTGGTCAAAGTGTTCGCCGCTCACGTTGGCGCCGATCTTCAATGCTCCATAGGCGTTGGTGAAGAAGGTCCAATAGGCTCCGGTTGATCCTTCGAGACGCTGGTTTTCGTTGACGTTCAAGCCGGTGATCTTCGCGGCGGAGAAGTCCGTGTAAAAACCCGACTGGACTGTTCCTTTCGATATGCCTCCCTCTGCGCCGGTGGCGACGACGCCGCCCCAGATAGCGCCGGTGACGGGATCGCGCTCGCCGGCGTAGGAGAGCATGGTTTCGGTGATGCTTTCGCGGAAGACGCCGAGATGAAACGGTGTGCGCTCGGGGTGAAGATCGACGGAGCCGAGTTTGTTGGAGACGTAGAAGGTTGACGGAGTGAAGCCGACCGAGCCGGAGAGGAACGGGGTCGCGATCTGCAACTCGCCGCCAACACCGGACTGGAAGTGGGGCTGATTCAGCAGTGGAGCGCCGGACTGGCCGAAGTTGTACGGCGTGTTGAGGACGCCCTCGGAATTGGCAACAGGCGTTCCGCTTGTGAGGAATGTGGGTTTGGTGATGACTGTGACACGTGCGCTGTCACCGAGGACGGAGCTCCCCTCGATGCCGATTTCAGAGCGTGTGAGCTGATCGAAGCCCGGCGAACCGCTGCGGCCGACAATGCGGACGCTGCCACCGACCCAGGGGCTCAGCTCGCTACTGAGATTCTGCAACTCGTCAGAGGCGCGCCGAGCGTCGGGATTGGTGCGAATTAGGAAGTTGTTGGGCGGACCAGCTTGCGGAGCACTGGAGTCGGCGTTGGCGAACTGTTGCGACGCGCCAGCTGTGGAGTAGCCGGTGAACGACGACGCGGCATCGCTGGAGGACTGGCTTGAACTCCATCCGTGTCCACTATCAGCGCCGGATTGCGGTATCTGGTTTTGAAGAGCGACGGTTCTGAGCAGAGCAGCACGCTCAGGAGCTTGAGCGGGTAGAGGTGCTGGTTGCGTCACGTCAGGAAGCTCGTCGTTGTAGACGGAGCGATCAGCCGTGACGCGGCTGGATGGTCGCGGCGACACGTAAGAACTGGCTGGAGCCAATGGTGCAGGAACGGATTGGTCCGAGGCCGGGCGCCATGCCGATTGTTCACCATGGGAGGGCGCGGCGGACTCGTCTGAGTAGGCCATCGGCTGATAGCTCGCGCCCTTGGACCGCGCTTTTTCGACGAGCCATGGGCTAGCGTTCTGCTGGGAGCTCTGCCCGGATGGGGGCGTGTCCGGTACGATGGCGCGTGAACTGGTGGCGCCGCCGCTTGCGGGCAGCATGGCCATGACATCATCGGTTTCGTCCGAGGATCCCGAAGGTGGGGGTGCGGCAGCTTCGGAAGCGGACTCGTCGCCGGAACGAACATGCGGCGCTAGCATGCGGGCGAGCGCATCGGATGCGGAGATGGAACTACTGCCGTTTGAGCTCTGGCTTAGTTGTTGCTCGAGCTTCTGCGCGGGTACGTTCAGGACGTCGTGCCAGTATTGCTTGGCCATGCGCATGTCGCCTGCCGAACTCTCGAACTCAGCGGCTGCGGTGAGTACCTGCGGATCATCGGGAAAATGTTCGAGAGCATTGGCGACCCACTGTCGGCCCTGCGTGAAATCGCGAGATGCGGAGGCTGCTGAGATGGCACCGAGAAAATCTTCTTTGCCGGCGCTGTACCAGTCGATCCCTTCATAGAGCGCAAGCGCTGACTTGGCGTTGCCAGTGCGCACATATGTTCCGGCGAGTGCACGGCGAATGTCGACGCTGTCGGGATAGGCTTGCGAGGCCATTTCGAGGATGGCGATAGCGCGTTGCGGATTGCCATGCTTCTCCTCCTGAAGGGCCTTCCGGACGCTCCATGCGGCCCAGAGCATGCGGTTTTGCCGCTGTTCGACTGGCTTCAAGTCGCTGCGATGGCTGAGCTGCACGAGTGTATTAGCGACGTCGTTGTCATCGCCGATGGCGATAAGCGCCCAGGCACGCTGTGCCTCCACGGAGTAGGGAATCTGCTGCTCGCGGTCGCGGTAGTAGTTGCGAACGGTGGCGAGCGCGGTGAGGGCGCGCTGCAGCTCGTGTGTCTCGGTGTAGACGGAAGCGGCGACCTGAAGGTAGCCGGGATCGAGCTGTAGATGCTCGGCGACTGATGGGGGCATGAGGTCCATCTGCGCACGAGCCAGTCGGTCCTGATTGGATTGATGCAGGGCAGAGATGAGACCAGCCCACGCATCGGAGTTGTCGGGCTGCTCCTGGACGATCGCGGAGTAGCCCTGGGCGGCCTTATTGGGGTCACCCTGCTGGAGCGAAAGCGAGGCCAGTTGGCTATCAATGGTGCGGAGAGCGACGGGATCCTCGGCTGCGCGGGCACGGGCGGATTCGAGTACGTCGGTGGCGTCACCGTAGTGATGGAGCGATTGTTGGACCGCCGCCAGGGTTATCGCGAAGTTGGTGTCCTTCTGGGCTGCGGCATAGACCTGCTGAGGCATGCGGTCGATGGCGGTCTGGGCCATCGTGTCACGGTTCGCGAGGTGCTCCGCGATGACGACGAGCTTCCAGGCTTCGATGTTATCGGGTGAGAGCCGGATGATGTCGAGCGCCTCACGAGCCGCGTCGCGTGGGTTGCTGTTGAGGATTAGAGATGCGAGGCGCAGCTGGCCGTTGACGCGTTTGGTCGTGTCGGTGGAGCTGTGTAACTGCTCGAGAAGCTGCCGGAAGCTCTCTTCGTTGCCGGTTTCGAGCTCGGACACGGCAAGGATGGCGATGTATTCCGGATTGGTCGCAAGCTGGGTGCTGACGGCTGGAGGTATGTACGGCTGGTCGGCTACAACCTCGCGGCTGCGTCCGGTCTGCGCGAGCGTTCCAAACCAGTCGATCCAGGCATCCGGGCGATTTTCGTTGAGTTTGACGGCCTGCTCAAAGAGTGGGATGGCCTTCTCGGGCTGCTTCATCTGGATCCAGGTACGGCCAAGCGCGTCGAGGACAGCCGGATCCCTGGGGCGAAGTTCGCTGGCGTACTGAAAGCGGGTGAGGGC
>DATJSB010000119.1:0-20649 GCA_035504315.1 Occallatibacter sp. | reverse complement strand
GTCACGCCTCCGGCGTTGGCCAGAATGTCAGGCACGATGAAGATGCGCTTGTCGGCCAGGATCTCGTCGGCAACCGCGGTTGTCGGTCCGTTAGCGCCTTCCACCACGATGCGCGCCTTGATCTTTTCGGCGTTGCGGCTGGTAATCACGTTCTCAGTCGCCGCGGGAATGAGAATATCGCAGTCCGACACCAGCAATTCTTCGCTGGGCATGGCCTCAGCGCCGCGGAAGCCAAGAATCGATTCGTTGCGGTACTTGTACTCGGTGAGCTGGTGAATATCGATGCCGTTCTGGTTGAACAGCCCGCCATCCCTTTCAGCGATTCCGACGATCTTGTATCCACGCTCGAGCATCAGCCGCGCGGCGTTTGACCCAACGTTGCCAAATCCCTGAATGACCACGCGGCATCCTTCGACGGGCATGTTCAGGTAGCGCAGACTCTCGTCGCATACCACCATCACGCCTCGCCCGGTGGCCTCAATGCGCCCGCGCGATCCGCCGATGTTGAGCGGTTTGCCGGTGACAACGCTGGTAACGGTCTGGCGCATGTGCATGGAGAACGTATCCATAATCCATGCCATGGTCTGCTCGTTGGTGTTGACGTCGGGAGCGGGAACATCTTTCTCGGGCCCGATGAACTCGATGATCTCGGAGGTGTACCGGCGCGTCATCCGTTCCAATTCGCCGCGGCTCATTTTCTTGGGGTCGCAGATAACGCCGCCCTTGGCGCCGCCAAAGGGAATGTTGACGACCGCGCACTTCCAGGTCATCCAGCTGGCCAGCGCACGCACCTCATCGAGCGTAACGTCGGGCGCGTAGCGAATGCCGCCCTTGGCCGGACCGCGTGCCATAGAGTGTTGAACGCGAAAACCGGTGAACATCTCGATCTGTCCGTTGTCGAGCGTCACCGGAAAGTGGACAATGATCTCCCGCGATGGGGAGCGCAGCACTTTCCACAGGCCCTCATCAAGATTGAGCTTGCGGGCTGCAAAATCGAACCGGGCGCTTTGTGCTTCCCAGGGGTTGATCTCCTGGTCCAAAGACACCGTTGTGTTACCAATGGGCATAACCGTCTCCATTTTCGCCGCGGAGCCGCGTGCGATGGTCGCTCAGGCGTGCGGACGCGGTGAATCTTGTTGGGAACCAAGTGCCTTGCTCTCGCCTAACTGCTTCCAATTCAACCGAAAGCCGGGTTGAGTTGGCGTACCAGCGGCACTCAGACCAAACTTTGTGAGTCTAGGCCCGCGCTGAGAGGCTCGTCAAGCGCTGAGAGCACGCGAAGTAACCTCGATTTCCAGCTTTGGGCCGTAGCCGCATTGCCGGGAAAATCAATGTGACAGTTCAAGTCCCTCAAGGTGTGCCGACGCCGGGTTTTATACCATTTTGAAATATGCTCCGCAAGTGAAAGAAGGAGATAGTCTTAGCCTCGGTTTTGCCGCGCACGCGCAAGCAATTACACTGGTTGCTGTGAAGCCCAGCGAGCGTCCCACCCACCCCAGCCGAAAGGAATTTCTACGCTTGGCCAAGGACCACACCCTGGTCCCTGTTTGCCGCATCTTGACCGCCGATCTGGAGACCCCGGTTTCAGCTTTCCTGCGGGCTGCGTGGAGCGAGCCTGAATGCTTTCTGCTTGAGTCAGTCGAAGGAGGCGAACAGCTCGGCCGCTACACATTCATTGGGATCGAGCCCTTCAAACGTATCGTCGCACGCGGCCGGGACGTGAGCATCACTGAGAACGGGAAAACCACCCATCTCGATGGCGATGTGTTCGCGATTTTGCGCGATGCCCTGGCCGGGCACAAGCCGGCGCGGCTTCCCGGGCTGCCCCCATTCACTGCTGGCGCCGTCGGCTTTTTCGCTTACGACGCGGTCCGCCAGATCGAGCGTCTGCCGGCTCTGGCCAAGGATGAACTCGGTGTTCCCGATGCGTGCCTGATGTTTTTCGACCAGGTACTGGCCTTCGATCACGTACGCAAGGAGATCTGGCTGGTAGCGACAGCCGATGTGCGTAGCGGCAGGGCGTTAGACGCATACGATCGCGCCGTGAAGCGGTTGAAGCGCTTTGAGAAGCGCCTTGCGGAGCCGCTGCCAAAATTGAAACCAGCCAAGCCGGGCAAGTTGAAGGTGACGCCCCGGACCTCAAAGAAGGACTATTGCGCGGCCGTCGCAAAGACCAAGGAGTATATTGCTGCCGGCGATGCCTTCCAGGTGGTGATGTCGCAGCGCTTCGACGTGGAGCCCGGAGTCGACAGCTTCCAGGTGTACCGCGCACTGCGCACCGTCAACCCCAGCCCGTACATGTTCTTTCTGCGTGTTGCGCCCGAAGGCAGGCTTGCAAGCAAGCCGAGGAGCTCATCCAAAAAGTCAAAACCATCGGAGATGGTCGAGTTGGCCGGCTCGTCGCCCGAACTGCTGGTTCGCGTTAACCAGGGCAAGGTAGAGTACCGGCCCATTGCCGGCACGCGTCCGCGCGGGGCCGGCGAGATTGAGGACCAGGCGCTGGCCGAAGAGATGATCCATGACGAGAAGGAGCGCGCCGAACACGTGATGCTGGTTGACCTGGGCCGCAACGATGTGGGCCGGGTGAGCAAATTCGGCAGCGTCAAGGTCGACAAGCTGATGTTCGTTGAACGCTACAGCCACGTGATGCACATTGTGAGCTCGATCGAAGGCAAGCTGCGGCCCGAACTGACCGCGGTCGACGCGCTGCGCGCCTGCTTCCCTGCCGGCACGCTCTCGGGCGCGCCCAAGGTGCGCGCCATGGAGATCATTGAGGAACTGGAACCGGCGCGGCGCGGCACTTACGGTGGAGCAGTTCTTTACGCGGACTATTCAGGCAACCTGGACTCCTGCATTGCTATCCGTTCCCTGCTCTCGATCGGCGGCAAGGGCTATCTGCAGGCCGGCGCAGGCATCGTTGCGGATTCGGTGCCCGAGCTCGAATACAAAGAGTCGATCAACAAGTCGCAGGCGGTGATAAGGGCGATTGAGCGGGCGAGAGGGATGTGAAGGCAGGGGTCAGGGATCAGGGTTCGGATTGAGGCCCCCGCAATGGATCGGATCCGTACATGATAGATGAATTGCAGAAGCGCGCGGAGGAAGCCGAGGAGGCCGGCGATCTACCTGCAGCGCTTGAATTATGGAAGGAGCGCTCTCGCGGCAAAAATCCTGCGCGTTTCCTGCTCAGATACGGGAGGATGGCTTACGAACTGGGCAAATGGGACGAGGCCGAGGCCGCGTACACCGAATCGATCCGTCTCTGCCCGGAGACAGCGGACGCCAGGTTCCGATTTCTGACTAAATCGCTCATGGGATGCCTTTGGCTTCATCGAACGGACAAGGACCCAGTAGCGTCTGTGACCATAGCCAAAGAGTGGTTTCTCAAATCTCTCGATGATATGAGATGCGCTCCCTCGCTATCGCTATTGGGTGCAGCTTGTGCCAGACTTCGCGACGCTGACGGGGCACGGGCAGCGTATGAAGAGGCTATCGAGTTAGACCCTGAATATGAAGAGGCTTATTACAACCTCGCTGTGGTCGAGAAAAAATCCAACCCAAAGAAGGCCCGTGAGCTGCTGGAAAGAGCAATTCAACTCGATCCAAATCGCGCAAGGGCGCACGGTTTGCTTGGCCGCATCTGTCAGAGAATGAAAGAACCGATTCTCGCTGAGCGGCATCTTCGCCGCGCTCTTGAACTTGACCCCAAGGATTACTGGGCAAATCTGTACCTGGCGACCCTGCTCGGAACTCTCAAGCGGAATTCAGAGGCTGAGCGAGCATATCGAAATGCGACTCAACTGCGTCCGGACTTGGCAGCCGGTTTTGAGTTCTTTGCGCGCTTTCTCGAATCTATCGGCAAGTTTGCGGAGGCGGCCGAGGTGCGGGAAAAGATGCCAGCGCCTCCGAGCGTTCAGTAGCGGGGCTCACTCCGCTCCAAAGACCTTCTTGAAGAACCTCCCGACCCGGCCAAAGAACCCCGGCTTCTTCTTTGGCGGCGTGGCTGCCGGGGTAGATTTTGCGGCTGGCCCAGACGGCGCTGAAGTGGTCGCCGACGGAGCTGCGGCGGTCTCAGCCGGCGTCGGGATACTGTTGTGAATCAGCGACACGGTTGTTGCGGGTGCGAGATTCGCGGGCTGCGGCGGTGTCGGAGCAATTGCCGGCGTGGGCGCGAGGCCTTCGCTCTGCGCCAGCGGGAACTGGTTGCCGTCCACGGATGCTGACGGAGGTGCGGGGCAGCCGCATGGTTCTTTTTCGTTGTCGACCACCTGGCGCAGGCTGCCATGCTGGAACATCACCCGCTGGCCGGGCTGCACCCGATAAAGGCCGTCTTCGAACAGGCTGGTCACTACCACGTAGGGAGCATTCGCACCGGCGTTGTCAACGCAGGTATCGCCGCCATCACCCAGCCTCACCTTTAGATCCGAGGCCCCGGGGCCGCCGATAAGAATGCGAAAGTGCGGAGTGAGAATAACGTCGGCGTCCTGTCCGGTTGCGTAGCTTGTCTCCAGTGCGCCGTGGTCGATGGCCATCAGCAGCCCCGGCGCGTCGCCCGCCGGCGCGCTCGAGTCGGCTGCGAGATTTACCGTGGTTGTGGCGCAAACCCGCAGGGTGCCGCGATGCGGCAAAATGACCGTGGTGGTGCGATCGCCGGCAGTGACGCTGCCGCTCGAGGCGAGCATCGCCTTGCCGCCCGTCACCTCAAGTGCCCCGGTCACGGTGGGGTTCGCACTCGCAACGGGGCCGTTGATGGCGACGATGGCGATCGGTCCTGTAAACTGGGAGACCGTTTCGCTGGCCGGGTTCGGTTGTTGAGTTTGGGATGGCGATGAAGCGGGGGCTTGAGCGGCGAGGCCCGTCGCCGCAAAGAATGAAAATCCAATCACGGCAATTGCCAGGCGCCGATTCGGTTCTATTCGCCGCCGCTTTGATTGCGCGGCGATACTTCGCACACGTCTCCAGACGCGCGAAAAACTTCCCTCAGGGGCTAAAGCCCGCCTTGAATTTGAGGAAATTCTAAGGCACGGCTGAAGCCGTGCCCTTTCAAGACAAGGCGTGTGCCAACGTTCTTGCGCAAGCCGCATTGCTTTCACATTTCCAGGAAGTTGCGGATCATCTGATGGCCGCCTTCAGTTAGCACGCTCTCAGGATGGAACTGTACGCCTTCAACTGGCAGGGTGCGGTGGCGCAGTCCCATGATGACCGAGCCCTTGCCGTTGCCTTCTGCAGTCCGCGCCGTCACTCGAAGTACGGCTGGCAGCGTCTCCTCAGCCACAATGAGCGAGTGGTAGCGGGTACAGGTGAGCGGCGAGGGCAATCCGGCAAAGATTCCTTTGCCGTCGTGCTCCACGGAGCTGGTCTTGCCGTGCATCAACGTGCCGGCGCGGACCACGTCGCCGCCAAACGCCTCACCAATGGCCTGATGGCCGAGGCAGACGCCCAGTATGGGAACTTTTCCGGCCAGGTGCTTGATCAATGGCACCAGGATTCCCGCTTCGTGGGGCGTACAGGGGCCGGGCGAAAGCAGTATCCGCTCGGGTTTCATTGCCTCAACCTGCTCCGGTGTTACCTCGTCGTTGCGGCGCACCTCGACCTCTGCGCCCAGTTCGCCCAGGTACTGTACCAGGTTGTAGGTAAAGGAATCGTAGTTGTCGAGAACGAAGACCATCGATGATTTCAGTGTAGCGCGAGGGATGAGCTGCGTCTCAATTTGACAGGAAGGTATCGCGGTGGAAACGGCCGGTTCGGGCTCTCGAGTCTAACCCTGCGCCGGCTCCAGCTCCGGGGCCTGCAGGGATGTGCTCGAACGCTGTCCCGCCTCAAGCCTCATCACCGTGAGGACCGTTATATCGTCCTCCTGGCCGAATGCGACGGCCGTTTCAACGGCCTCCTTTGCGTCGGGCTGAAGCGATATCAGCCTTTCGAGCCGCTTGAAGCTGAACAGTTCGCCTTGGCGATTGCGCGCCTCAATCAGTCCATCGGTATAAGTCAAAAGCCGCGCGCCCACACGCAGATCGAAAGGTTGCTTCTCATAAACCGCATTCGGGTCAAGGCCCAGAGGCATCGATGGCGGCAGACTTATCTCGTGATCGCCGACATAGGGCGCCGGGTGCCCCGCGCTGGCCGCTATGCATGCACCGTCGGAGCTGAGGCGGATCACAAGACATGTAACAAACCCGTGCTGCAGCCGGCCTATCAATCTCCGGTTCAGTAATTCAAGAATCTTGTCCGGCTGCGATGTGAGGTCAGTGAGGGTACGCAAGGCGCCTATGATCAGCGAGACCGTCATGGCGGCCTTCAGGCCCTTGCCGCTCACATCGCCCAAAACCAACACGGCAGTTTTCCGATCCACGGCGACGAGCTGGAAGAAATCTCCACCTAATTCAGCCGCGGGCTGGTACGCGCTGGTGACAGCAAAGCCGGGCAGGCGCGGCAAAGCCTGGGGAATCAACACGCGCTGCAACTCCTGGGCGCTCTTCAGTTCCTCACGAATGATGCGTTGGCGCCGTTCCTCCTGCGCAATGTATCGATATGCGGCAAATAGGATGGTGAGAATGAGGATGGTTGAGAAGATTTCCTGCGGAGACACAGGAACACCGAAGACAGACAAAACCGGCGACAGCATCCTGCCGGCCAATGTAAAGCGGGTAAACCGGACACCTTGTACCGCAGTATGCCAGATGACGAAGTACATTTCGTTAGCCGCGGCGGCAATGGCAACCATCCAGCGCGAGAAGCCCAACCGTCCGCGGCGGATGGCAAGCGCAACCAGAACGAGAGGAAACAAGTCGGGGATAGAGAACCCGGCGGTCAGAATCGCATCGAATACTTGAAATGCCAGAACGTGGGTGCTGCTCCAGGCGATGGAAAAGACGACGCTATCGCAAAACGCCGAAGCAAGAGCAACGATCGCCAGGATGCGCGTCACGCGCAAGAGCGGACGATGGCGATGGAGATCGAGCAGGTAAATGAGCAAATACCAAAAAGCGACATCGTTGAGTGCGTGAAAGGGCGACGAGAAAAAGAGCGGGCTCCATTGAAAGGTCACCTGTCCCACGCTGGGATTGAGAGCGATGAACAGGAGCAGCGAAAAACAATAGAGAGCCAGCCAGAGGATCATCTTGTGGTTGCGATTGCGAATCCATATCGCGAATCCAAGAAGCGACAGTCCGGCATAGAAAGGAATGAGAGAAAAGCTCGCCAGGTTGGTGCGGATGGTGGCGTAATGGCTGAGTCGCAGAAGATTTGCTGCGGCCTCAGTATTTGCCGCACGGGGAGTGGCTGAAAACCCCAGCGCGTCTCCTCGCAAGGATGTGTCGCTTGGGCGCCCCCAGGTCCGGATAGCCATGAGGCCGCTGCCAGGCGCCGTCAAGCGATAAACCGCCGGCGGAACCACCTGCTCTCCGGGCATGCCGGGCATAGGACTATAGCCGCCGACGCGCCTGCCATTCCAGAAGATCTCATATACGCAGTCGACATCCGGGATGAAGAGGGAGACCTGATCGGCGTCGCCAAAATCGATCTGTCGCCGGTACCAGGCGAAACCGGTGTACGCCCAATGGCCCTGATCGCCCCAAGGCCGGGCGATGTCGAGGGTCTTCCAGCCAGAGTCGTCGAATTCAGGCGATGCCCAGGCGCGATTGTCGCCGGTATGGAAGCTCCACTGCCCGCCGAGCGGAACCGAACCGATACCGAGGCCGCGGACGATGAGCGGATCAGAGGACTGCAATCCGTGACAGGAGGCCGTGAGTAACGCCAACAGAATTGGGAGCGCGGCAACCCTGCCGGGCGAGACGCAAAGTCGCATGATGCGAATTATGATAGCGGCGCAACATACTCTTGCGAAGCAAAAATCGGGCTTTGTTATACTTCCGGCAACCCCTTTCCTGTGGGGCAACGGCAACGCAGTTGAGTTGGTCATCCAAATCAACGTGGTGTGCAATTTGGGGCGTGGTGATCCTGGTTATCCCGATCTTCACCTCTCTGACGATGGTCTGATTACTAACCACGTTGGCGACTTTGTACACAATCCCCAGTTGCGTGCCATGCTGGAGGGAGCGCAAAAACTATAGCCGGTCAGGCTCAGGCGGCCGGTTGATCGCATCGCGTAGTGAGGTGGGGCTTGGTTCTCCATTTTCTGATTCAGGGACGTGTGCAGGGAGTTGGCTTTCGCTGGTTTGTGCAGCGCGAAGCCAGCGAACTGGGTCTGCATGGCTGGGTGCGCAACACTGAAGATGGCGATGTTGAAGTGGTGGCCGCGGGGGTACCCGCCGATCTCGACGAGTTGCGCTCGAGCCTTCGCCGCGGCCCGCGCGGCAGCCGCGTCGATCGCTTAATTGAACACACGCTGGCCGAAAGTGAAGCCCGGGAACTGGAGTCTTTCCGAATCGAAGGGGCCTGGTAATGGCGGGTTCAGGGATCAGGGAACAGATAACAGGACTTAGCCGCGGGCTTCTATAATCTCTGGATGCCTTTCAGGGTCGGGATTTCACGATCGATTCGCATGGGCGGTTTCGCATTCTCGGTAGTGTTTCCCGCATTCCTGATAATCCTCACGGCACCGGTCGCTGCTCAATCTGACTATTACCGGCACATCGTGTTCGACAATGCTCTGGGCTCCGGCCCTTACTTCTACAGCGAGGCGCGAGCCATCGCTCCCAGCCGGATTGAAGAGCAGAATTCCCGTCTCCCCGTCGAAACCAAATTCTTCAAGACTCCGCCCAATGCGCTGCGTCTTGCATGGCAGTCTGAACCAGGCGGAGGATGGGAAGCCTCGATCCGCCTGGTCAACTTCCGCAATCGCTACCCGTCGATGACGGGCAGCGATCTCTACCTCTGGTGTTACTCGCCCGATGGCATATCAGCCGCAGACTTGCCCGATTTTGTGCTTTCGACTGAAGCCGAGGGACTGCAGGTGGCTGAGTTTCCTGCAAGCTTTACTGCGCCCGAGTCTCTGGGCCGCTTTTCAGGGAACATTGCCGCCGGCAAGTGGGTGGAGGTGCGCGTGCCATTCAGCGCCCTGCGCACCGCGTCGGTTTATCCGTTTCACCCCGATCATCTCGCCAGCATCACGC
This sequence comes from Occallatibacter sp., assembly GCA_035504315.1. Lineage (GTDB taxonomy): Bacteria > Acidobacteriota > Terriglobia > Terriglobales > Acidobacteriaceae > Telmatobacter. The sequence goes on along the minus strand of DATJSB010000119.1, from coordinate 11,578 downwards.
TTCATCAGGGCCATGCCGACGCGGCGCAGCACACGCTGATCATCGATGAGATTCGAGTCGGCGACAGTGCCGTGGACAGCTCCGCCTCGCTTTTCGCACCGTCTCATCTCGAGGCCAAAGGCTATGAGCGGCACATTGCCCTCGACTGGGATGGACAAGAGTCGCCTTCGCTCGCACGCTATGTCATTTATCGCTCAATCGACGGCTCGCCCTATTCTGCGATCGGGATTCAGTTGCCGGGAATTCATCGGTATTCCGACTTCATCGGCCGGATTGGCGTGAAAGCTTCATACAAAGTTGTCGCCGAGAACTGGCTCTATCAGGATTCGTCTTTTTCGACAATTGCATCGGCAACCACGCATGAGATGACCGACGACGAGTTGCTGACCATGCTCGAGGAATCCACATTTGAGTATTACTGGGAGGGCGCGGACCCTCACTCGGGCATGGCGCGCGAGAACATTCCCGGAGATGACAGAATTGTGGCCACCGGCGCCAGCGGCATGGGCATCGGCGCGCTTGTAGTTGGTGTCGACCGGCACTTTATTACGCGCGAGCAAGGCCTTGAGCGGATGGAGAAGATCGTCAGTTTCCTAGAAAAAGCCGATCGCTATCACGGCGCGTTTTCGCATTACATGAATGGCGCTACCGGCAAAACCATGCCGCTCTTCGGGATGTTCGATAACGGCGGCGACCTTGTGGAAACATCGTTCCTGATGGAGGGCCTGCTTACAGCGCGCCAGTACTTCAACGGCGCCTCGGCTCGCGAGCGCAGCCTCTACCAGCGCATTACCGCGCTCTGGCAAGGCGTCGAGTGGGATTGGTATCGCGACAATCCCAACAGCGACTTTCTTTACTGGCATTGGTCGCCGGAGTGGAGCTGGCAGATCCATCATCCACTCATCGGCTTCAACGAGGTGATGATTACCTATCTGCTGGCCATTGCCTCGCCCACCCACGGCGTCCCCGCAAGCATGTACTATACGGGCTGGTCGAGCCAGTCAGCGGATGCACAGCACTACCGCGAGGGGTGGTCGGGCACGACTGACGGCAACCACTACGGAAACGGCAACACTTATTTCAGCATCAAGCTTGATGTGGGCGTCGGTCCGGGCGGGCCGCTATTCTTCACCGATTACTCATTCTTCGGCTTCGATCCTCACGCACTGCAGGATCGCTTCACTTCGTCCTACTTCGACAACAATCGCAACATTGCGCTTATCAACCGTGCCTACTGCATCGCCAATCCCAAGCACTTTACCGGATACGGAGCAGAGGCATGGGGCCTCACGGCCGCAGACACGCCATGGGGCTATGAGGCATCAGCTCCCGACGATGCCGACGATCACGGAACACTCGCTCCCACCGGCGCACTCTCGTCGTTCCCTTACACGCCCGAGGCTTCGATGCAGGCGTTCAGGCACTACTATCGCGATCTCGGCGCCGATCTGTGGGACATCTACGGCCCGCGTGACGCTTACGACCCGCAGGCTGGTTGGATTTCGCCCATCTACATGGGGCTCAACCAGGCGCCCATCGCTGACATGGTTGAGAACTATCGCACAGGCCTCCTTTGGCGGGAGTTCATGTCGAACCCTGAAATAAAAACGATGCTCGCCAAGCTTGACGCGGTAACGAAACAAATGGAGCCCTGATTCGCACCCCGTCCAGCTCTTGCGCAGTCTGATTCTGCATCACAGTTCCAGAGCACCTGCCCGGATATAATCTACAGGGAAGCGGACTGCGCGATCGCCGATCCCTTCCTGTATTTTCGTTTGCCTTTCGGAAGGGATTGCGCATGAGCGAAGCCGTCAAGCCTGTTAACGTTGAATCTTTGAAGGCGCTGGTGCGCACTGTACCCGACTTTCCCAAGCCGGGAATTCTCTTCTACGACATTACTACGCTTCTAAAGGACAAAACCGGTTTTGCGCAATTGATCGATGCGCTTGCTGCGCACTACATTGAGCGCAAAATCGATCTTGTGCTGGGCATCGAAGCGCGCGGTTTCATCTTTGGACCTGCGCTGGCTTATCGGCTGAACGCCGGCTTTGTGCCCGTGCGCAAGCCGCGCAAGCTGCCTGCACCGGTCGCTCGTGTCACCTACGACCTCGAATACGGCACCGACACGCTTGAGATTCACATGGATGCCATTGCTCCCGGCCAGAGCGTGGTACTGGTCGACGACTTGCTGGCCACCGGCGGTACGATGGAGGCGACTGTGAAGCTGGTCAAGCAACTTGGCGGCAAGATCGCCGGCCTGGCGTTTGCCGTTGAGCTCGACTTCCTTAAAGGCCGCGAGCGTTTCGCTGAGTACGACGTCTTCAGCCTGCTGCACTACGACGAGTAGCGCGGCGAAGCTGCGTGCAGCTTACTGCGCATCATCCGGCGCCATCACAGTTTAGTTTGCCGCAGCGCTCTCGACGGGCTCGTCCTTCAGCATCTGCGCATCGGCAAAGCGATAGCCGACGTAAACATCCGTCAGCAGATAAGCCGGATTCGAAGGATCGTCTTCGATCTTCTTGCGCAGTTGCCGCATGAATGTACGAAGATACTCCACTTCTTCGCGGCAATCTGCCCCCCACACTGCCGTCAACAGCTTGGCATAGGTAATCACGCGCCCGGCCCGACTCATCAGGCAGTGAAGGATATCGAATTCCTTTCTGGTTAGCCGGATGATCTCGCCGCGCTTGGATACGATGCGCTTGAGGGGTTCGATCCGGATTTCGCCGATCTCGATGGGAGCATCTTCGGCGCGTGCCGGAGCTCGAACCCTGCGCACGGCGGCGCGAATGCGGGCAATCAGCTCGCGAGTGCTGAATGGCTTGGTTACGTAGTCATCCGCGCCCAGATCCAGCGCTTCCACCTTGTCCTCCTCCTGGTCGCGCACGGTCAGCATCAGGATCGGCAGGCGGGGCGAAGCAGCCCGCATGCGGCGCAGCGTCTCAATTCCGCCAATCCCCGGCATATTCACATCGAGCAGCACAATGTCAGGAGCCGAAACCCGCATTGTCTGCAGCGCTTCCTCGCCACGCGAGGCCTCGGAAATCTGGAACCCAAGCTCGACCAGGGGCGGGCGCAACGCTCTTCGAATGGCTGGTTCGTCGTCGACGACTAGAATGCGAATGGCTTGCTGGTTCATTCAAGGTCTTCCCTTCTCGGTTTGAATTGGAATGGAGGCAAAGAAGGTTGTGCCTTCCTGCTCGTCGCTGGTCACCCACACATATCCGCCGTGAATCATTGCCACTCGCTTGGCAACCGAAAGTCCGATTCCCGTGCCCGGCGCGCGATTGGCGTAGGTTGAAGAACGATAATACCTGTCGAAGATGCGCTCCCGATCGGCCACGGGAATCACCGGGCCGTAACTATGCACTGAGAAGATTGCCTCGTTGGTCGCCGGGAACGCTCGAATGGTGATCGTGGACCCGAAGATTGAGTACTTGCAGGCATTGTCGATGTATTGGGTCAGCAGCATCACCATCAACTGCCGGTCGCAGCAGATCGCCAGTTCCTCGTCCTCCATTTGAACAGAGACTTTCATGCTGGCCAGCCGGTCCTTCAGGCCGGTCAGCACCTCCTCGATCAGGGTTCCCAGGGCCACCTGTTCCACCTGAATGACAATCTCGCCGGCATCGAGCCGCGCTGTAGTCAGAAGGCGAGTGGTCAGCTCGCTCAGCAAGCCAGTCTGCTCGTTGATGAGCGAAACCAGCTCGGCCTGTCCCGTAGACAACTTGCCCATCTCCACCAAACCAGTCGATGCGGCCCGGATTGCCGTCAGCGGGGTCTTGTAAGCATGGGCCAGCGAATCGAGAACCGTGGATCGCAGTTGCTCGGTGCGCCGTTCCGTCTCAATGCGGCTCTCGTTGGCGAAGGCCCGGTAGCGGTCAAAGGTGATGGCAATCAGCGACGCGATGGCGTTGTTAGTCAGCGGGCTGGTTTCACCCCGGACCACAAGGCTTCCTACAGGGACCGCGCCGAGCCGCACTACCCTTCGGCCCAGGCCCGTCTCCGGGTCGTCATCGTTGGTTTCGAAATAGTAGACGCTTTGAGCCAGTTCCTGAGGATCGACGCTCCAGAACCCGGCCTGATAGACCTCGTGGAGGTCCGCGTCGAAGACCGCGACCGCCTCAAGCGCGAAGATGTCGTGCACCAGTTCCGCCAGTTGCGCCCCGGGTTCCAAGTGGAGATTCATCTGCAGCGTGCGGCGCGTGAACTCGTACAGGTCCCGCATCTGGCCGCTCCTCGACTCCGCGTCGCGTGCGTGATCGGTGGCGCGCGACGACAGCCGGCTTACGGCGAGCGCCACCACGATGAAAACCGCAACTGTAATGGAGTTTGCGGTACTCGCGGCGAACGAAAGCGGCTGGCCTGCTGCAATTAAAGCCTGAATCACCACTGCTGAAAGTGAGACGGTCACCGCCTGAAAAAAACCGCACCATAGTGCGGTTAGTACCACAATCAACAGGTACAGCAGAGCCGAAATGGGCAGCAACCAGCTAAACCAGCGCGCCAGCGCCGCGACCAGCAACACCACCCCGACTCCCAGAGCGCACTCGAGGGCAAAGAGAAGGATTCGCGTACCCGCGCCCCGCGAATACCTCGCGCTCAAGATGCCACGCACTGGAATGATGCTGTCGGCCAAGAGGATACCTGCCTGATAAGTCGACGTTGGAAACCGGCCGCTGTTGGATTCGGGACCAACAGCCCGCGCGCTCGCGGATTCGCTGCTCCCGACTGTTGAATCTTGAGGAAAGGCTGCGAAGTGAAGCCGATGGAGATGCAGCGAAAAAAACAGGAGACTCTGCACGGGCAGATACACAGTCACTACCGGGCCTTCAGGCCCCGGTTCGTTTTCATCGCCGTGCTGGTAAAGAGATTTACCCGGTTGGTGAGATTCTAACAGGTCCTTGATTGAAATTTCATGCCGGGAGTGCTTTTCGCTCCTCCGTGACCGAAAACCAGGGCGTTGTAACTCGAGGTTTTTGTTCGTAATGCAGAAACGAATCTTTATACCGCTTCAAGAATCCTTATTCAATCCTCATATTTTCCTTATATCAACTCTGCGTTAATCACTTCAGCCAGCAAAGCAGATCAATGCGCTAGGCGAGACGCATCCGACTGCCAGCAATACCAACGGCAGCCGAGAGGGAACGTGTGGCTCGTTCAGGGAGAGATCTGTCTCAAAGAGCCGGGCTCAGACTCGGAAACCAGGCTGGCGTAGAAAACCGGCTCGACACGGCCTTTTCACCCCCGGTCATAACCATTTTTTCTTTGGAGGAAATCGACGGATGCTCTCGTACACACGCCATATTCTTCAATCGATCGTAGCGGCCGGCATGATGCTCGCGACCGGCGCAAGCGCACAAGCACCAGCAGCCTCGCCGGAATCAGCCCCGGCAAGCGCACCAGTTACAGCTCAAGCCTCAGCAACGGACCCGGTGCCTGCTGGAGCGCAGCCGCCAGCCCCGCTTTCCACATTCGTTCTCACGGGTCCGCTCATATGGCTGCCGCCGGCCACCTTTGATGCAGGACCTTTGGGCACCCTTTCCGTCAACGGGATCGTCACGGGTTACGCGCTGTTCCAGAACAATTCCACGCCGGGAGACAATAATGCGCAGGCCACGCTGACCAACGGTGAGATCTTCATTCAAAAAGCGTACGGAAACGTTCAGTATTACGTCCAGGCGGGGGTTTATACCATGCCGACGCTCGGCGTGCCGTTTGTTAACGCTCAAAACACCGTGAACGATTTTTACGGGCCCGTTCCAGTCGCCTTCCTGAAGTTGCAGGCAGGCAAAACCACGCAGTTCGAAATCGGCTCTCTTCCCACGCTGATGGGCGCCGAGTCGACGTTTACCTACCAAAACTTCAACATTGAGCGCGGCATCGTCTGGAACCAGGAGAACGCCGTTAATCGCGGTATCCAGGTAAACCAGACCATCGGTAAGTACCTGAGCGCCGCATTCAGTTGGAACGATGGCTACTATTCCAATCGCTACTCGTGGCTCTCAGGCTCGGCGACCTTTACCAAGGGGCCTCATACGCTGGTGTACGACGGCATGGGCAATATGGCACAAACCGCCTACGAGACTGCAGCCACCCCAATACAGAACAACGGCTATATGCACGCGGTGATCTATACGTACACCAAGGGTGCATGGATCGTTTCGCCGTACTTCCAGTACGGAAAACTTCCAACCAACCCCAAGGTGGGCGTCGCCAAGGGTACTTCCGCAACGGGCGGCGCGTTAAATCTCAGCTACGCCTTTAAAAGCGGCTTCTCGCTTCCAGTACGCGCGGAATATCTGACCAGTTCGGGAAGCGCCACCGACGGTTCGGTGAACATGTTGGGCTTTGGACCAGGCAGCGGAGGTTTCACTTTCACCGCGACGCCGACTTACCAAAAGGGCGGCATGTATCTTCGCGCCGACCTCTCGGATGTGCACGCAACGAACTACACGCCCGGGTCTGTCTTTGGCACAGCAGGAACGGATGCGGACCAATTCCGGGGAGTGCTTGAATTCGGCTTCATCTTTGGGAAAAACGTTACCGAAAAATAGCCGAATCGAGGCGCTGGCCGGGCAGGGTTTGCAGCCTTTTTCGGACCAGGCGCTATGTCATTTCCCTTCTTTATTTCGTTCTGATGGGGTGGAAGTTACCCTTTCAGCACCGGTAGAGAGCTCGCAGGGATGCCGGGGACCGTTTGGCCCCGTGCCTCCAACTGCGAAGAACAGGAGCCGCAGGTAAACGCCGGGCCTGCGTTGCACATCGCCGGTCGAGTCCGATGCGGATCGGACTTGATCGGGAAACGTTCCCGGATCAGGCGACGGGAGCGGCCTCAAGAACCTCAATCTCTCAGGAGAATGCTCATGGCAGAACAGAAAGCTCCACAGATGCAGGCCACCCTGGGCTTAACCGGGTTGACTGCGAATGCAATGGCTCTCATCGCTCCCGGCGCCTTTCTCTGGCTCACGTTCTTCATCCAGGCCAGCACGGGCGTTGCCGGCCAGCCTTCCACCGCTCCGGCCATGTGGCTGGGCATCTTTGTTTCGCTGCTGCTGTGCCTGGCAACTGCGGTTGCGTACGCCGAGATCTCCAAGCTTTACCCCGGAACCGGCTCGAGCTACTATTACGCCGAACAAGCCATGCTCTCGCACGACGCCTCGTTTAAATACGCGCGCATCTCAAAGTTTATCGTCGGATGGGGTTCGCACCTTTACTACTGGGTCTATCCCGGCGTGATGGTGGCCACCACTGGCATCTTTGTCGGATATGTGGTTGGTTTCCTCTATCCGAGCTTCATGAGCGGCTCCAACCCCGGGCCGATCTTCATGATGCTGGTTGCCGTCATCTTTTCGTTTTTCGTAGCCTGGATCGCATCGAAGGGCGCCGGAGCTTCAACCGCCGTCAACATCGCCATCAATATCGTGCAGATTTCCGCCCTGGTGGTCTTCAGCGTACTCGCGCTCGGCTATCGCGCCAATCACCCGACCGGTGCGCCGGCATTCAACTACGACGGCCAGACGCTCGCAACTTATACCTACCAGTTCGCCACCAACCCCAAAGACGGCTCGATCGTGCGCGACGCCAGCGGAAACCCGTTGCCGCAGCTTGATGCCGCAGGCAAGCCGGTTCCGTTCACCATCAGCTATCCCACCACCGACTCGAGCGGCAACTTCCTTACCCATCCCAACGCGGCATCGGTCATCGGAGTTCACAAGATCAGCTTCGTGTTCATCCAGGCCACCGTCGCAATCCTCATCCTGGTTGGCTTCGAATCGGTCACCTCGATGGGAGGTGAAGCCAAAAATCCAACAAAACATATACCTATAGCCGTTATTGCATCGCTGCTGATACAGGGGCTGGTCTGTTACCTGTTTGAGTATTTTTGCGCCAACTACTTTCTCAATTCGGGGTATACCATGCAAAGCGCCACAGGCTCAGCGGCTCCCATCGGCGACATGATGATTATTGTCGGCGATGCGCTGCTGGGCCGGGGGCACGGCAAGTACTTCATGCTGGCCGAGGCCATCACGGTCTTCTTCGCGCTCATCGGCACGACACTGAGCTGCATGAACACCGGCGCCCGCGTTACCTACGCCATGGGCAAGGACGAGGAAGTACCCGAGCACTTCGGAATGCTGCATGCAGGGTCGCTCTCGCCTCGCCGTGCCATCTGGACGCTGGCGGTAATCTCGGCCATCATCGGCGTGGTTGCCCTCACGCTGGTCTTCGGCGATGCCTCTGCTCCCACCGACGCAACCATCGCGGCTCTCCCACACGGCTTCCTTTCGAGCTTCGGATATCCGTCGCACAACACTCTGGCGGCGATGCCCAACTCGCTGCTGGCCATCACGCTCACATCAAACTTTGGTACGTTCATTCTTTACGCCCTCAGCTGCTTCCTGTGCATCGTGGCTTATCACAAGCGGCCCGACCACAGTTTCATCAGGCATACGCTTATTCCGGGATTCGGTTTGCTCGCCAACCTGACCTGCATGGCCTTCTACCTGTTGGGACCGGTATTCAACCTGGGCACCTTTAAGGAGCCTCTGCTGGCGCTCGGAATCTCGGCGCTGTGGGGCATCTACGGAGCGGTTTATTTCCTCCGCTCCTCCAAAGCCAAGGGCAAGGCTGCTTTGCTGGACGCTCGACCGTCGCTCCTGACCCGGGAATAACGCATAATCAAGAACGTGCCTCTGGGTGGACTTACTGCTCAACCTCATCGCTGAGGCTCAGAGCCGGCAAGCCACCCAGAGCTATTTTCGCGATCGGTGTTCGACAATCTACTTAAAGGACCCGTTTTCCGGCGCAGGTACTGAAGCGGGGCATGCGGCGGCAAGTTATGTTAGATGTCCAGTTCGGCGAGGCCAGCGACTTCGGCAAGGTTCGTACCAACAACGAAGATGCATTGGGATCGTTCATCCCAGCCTCGCGCCAGCAGGCCCGCAGTCATGGATTTCTTTTTGCCGTGGCCGATGGCGTGGGCGGAATGGATCTGGGGGAAGTGGCATCGACAACCGCCATCCAGGTGGTGACTGACGAGTTCCGTACCGCAAATGCCGGCTCGATGCTTATTAGCCTGATGCCACGCATCTTGCAAAGAGCCAACACGGCGGTCCACGATCGCAGCCACGAATCAAAATTCCGTGGCAAGAAGATGGCCACCACGATTGTTGCCTGCGCTCTGCGCTACGATCAGGCGGTAGTTTCGCACGTTGGGGACTCGCGATGTTACCTAGTGCGAAATGGCCAGGCCCGCCAGATTACCCAGGACCACACTCTGGTTAACGAGCAACGCAAGATGGGCCTCATCTCCGCCAACGAGATCCCCGATTCCGATGCGCGCCATGTGCTCATCCGCTCGCTTGGCCCTGAGATGTTCGTCTCGCCCGACACCTCAGCGCTTACACTTCAGCCCAACGATGTTCTGGTTTTATGCACGGATGGCCTGCACGACGAGCTGCCGCCGTCAGAGATTGCTGCCATCGTCTCCCAGAAGAAATCTCCGCCCGAACTGGCTCGCGAACTGGTTGCGCAAGCCGTAGAGATTGACGGCGGCGACAACACCACGGCCCAGGTGATTCGGGTGCGAGCTGTGGAGCAGGTGGGCATGTACCGGGGCAGGCCCTACCGGTTGCCATCATGAATTCCCTTTCGGCAAATCGCCGCAAGTCTTACGAAATCCTTAGTTTTGTTGAAGTTTTTCCATTTAAGGTAAGAGGTGTCACCCTGCCGGAGATTACGGCTCAATGAGTTTTTACGACACCCTGGAGGCAGGCGCTCAGCTCGACTCCTACCGTATTGATGCGCCTGTTGCGCGAAGCGGCATGGCCTCAATCTTCAAGGCCACTGACCTACGCGACAACCGCACCGTCGCCCTCAAGATTCCCCACCCCGACCTTGAAGCCGACCCCATTCTCTTCGACCGTTTCAAGCGCGAAGCAGAAATCGGCCAGAAACTAAACCACCCCGGCGTGATGCGCGTCTACGACGGCGAAAAACGCTCGCGCATATACATGGTGATGGAGTGGTGCGAGGGGCGGTTGCTGCGCAAGATCCTGGATGAAGGCCGCATCTCGAGGGACCGCGCTATCCGCATCGCCACTGAAGTTCTCGATGCCCTCGAATACATTCACGCCAACGGCGTTGTGCACCGCGACCTGAAACCTGAAAATATCATGGTCGACGAGAATGATCGTATCAAGCTCATCGACTTTGGCATTGCCGGCGATGCGGGTGCGCGGAGGCTTACTTATGCCAATTTCACCGCGGCTCTGGGCACGCCCAATTACATCTCGCCCGAACAGGTAAAGGGAAAACGCGGAGACGGACGTTCCGATCTTTATTCCATGGGCGTGATTCTCTACGAAATGCTCACCGGAAAGCTGCCTTTCTCAGGGCCGAGCCCGATGGCCGCCATGAACGAGCGGCTTCTCAATCACCCGGTCCCCCCTCGGGTTGCCGACCCCTCGGTCTCACCCCAGCTTCAGGAAGTCATCTACCGCGCGCTGGAGCGCGATCCGCGCAACCGCTACCCTACGGCGCGCGAGTTTCGTCACGATCTCGAGCATCTCGACCGGGTCGGGGTTGAAGACCGCGTCGAGCTGCGCGACTGGCAGAAAAGAAAATCCCAGCTTTCAAGAAGGATCCTCTACTACAGCGCGCTGGCCCTGATTCCAGTTGTAATCCTGCTCATCATGTTCCTGATCGCTCACCACCGATGACCGGACCCGCGGCTGGGCCATCAAACCAAGATTCTTCACAAGATCCTTATGTCCTACGCCCTAGACTTCAGGAGCAGAGTAATCACTTTTTCGTTCGAAGGAGACCCATGGCTAAGTACAAACTCGAGTACATCTGGCTTGATGGTAAGAAGCCCGTTCCCGAACTTCGCGGCAAGACTACGCTGAAGGAATTTGACCAGCCGCCAACACTGGCCGATCTGCCCCTGTGGGGTTTCGACGGCAGTTCCACGATGCAGGCCGAAGGCCACAAGTCCGACTGCGTTCTGAAGCCTGTGGCTCTATATCCTGACGCGGCCCGCAAGGACGCGTACATCGTTCTCAGCGAGGTGATGCTGCCCGACGGAACGCCGCACCCGTCGAACGGGCGCGCCACGGCTCCGGACGATCCGGATGTCTGGTTCGGCTTCGAGCAGGAGTATTTCCTTTACAAGGATGGCCGCCCGCTGGGTTTTCCCGAGCACGGCTACCCCGGTCCGCAAGGCCCCTATTATTGCGGCGTTGGCTACAAGTACATGGGCTCGATCGCCCGCACCATCGTCGAAGAGCATCTCGATCTGTGTCTGCATGCGGGTATCAACCACGAAGGCATCAATGCGGAGGTAGCCAAGGGACAGTGGGAGTTCCAGATCTTCGGCAAGGGCTCGCACAAGGCCGCGGACGACATGTGGACCGCCCGCTACCTGATGATGCGGCTCTGCGAAAAGTACGAAGTGGATGTGGTGTGGCACTGCAAGCCGATCAAGGGTGACTGGAACGGCTCAGGCATGCATACCAACTTCTCCACCAAGTACATGCGCGAAACCGGCGGCAAGGACTACCTGGAAGCGCTTATG
>DATJSB010000118.1:0-7827 GCA_035504315.1 Occallatibacter sp. | reverse complement strand
ACATCCGCACAGTTGCACAGCGGCTGGCGGGGGGGGTGGGGGAGTTATATTTCTAGTCATCAGCTTACAGTGATGGGTTACCAGAGAGTAATCAGTCGGACCAGCGACTTCAGTGAAGGGATCGAGCTGCCGGGGTGCGCGGGGTGCGTCATGAATTCAGTATGCGCCACGCGGTGAAATAATCGGCAATGTGGTGCCGGGGGCGCCAGTACGATCGCAGTAAGACCGGAAACCATAGCACACTATATGTTTATCGCGAGGCTGACCATGCTGGCCAGCAGGCTCCCTGCCGAAAAAGCGTCACCTAAATTATCATCCAAGCGGGAGGATGGTTTATCTCCTAAATGAGGGGACAAATTGAGTCCCCCTTCCCCATCTGTCTTCCGACTCGGGACCCACACTTGCCCGAAGTTCACTTCAATAGTGACGCTCGCGGCCTCAATAGATCTTGAAGGTCACCTGGATCGTGATCTGCACAGGAACCGGCTCTCCGTGGCGCATGGCGGGCGTAAAACGAAAGTGCGTCACCGCCCATAGCGCGTTTTCATCGAGGCCATAGCCCAGTGGCCTCACCACCCTGGGGTTTTGGGGAATACCATGCTCGTCCACATTTAAGTTGATCAGGCAGACGCCGTTAATCTTCTTCCTGCGCGCTTCATCACTGAACTGGGCGTCGACAGACTTCAGTATCCGCGGCGCGGATACCTCACCTCCCACGCGATAGACTCCGCTTGGCAGCGGGTCCTGGTCGGTTTTGGGCTTGCGCGGAGGGGGAATCTGCAGCGGTGGCGCGGGGCGCTCTGCCAGCTCAATCCGCTGGGCCGGGAGCGACCGCAACATGAAATGAGTTCGCTTGAGGCCGCCATCGACTTTTTCCTCCGTTGTGCAGGCCTGCATCTGAACCTCATCCACTATGCCCACGGTCGCCGGCGCGCCATCCACCGTTCCGGGTTTGAAGGTTGACAATTCCGCAACCCGCAGCGCCATCAGGTCCAACTCATTGCCGAGCGCTTCGAGCAGATAATCCTGCCGCGGCTTTCCCTCCGCGTCGACCGCGACGAACACCCTTGCGGTTCCATTCATTTTTTTGCATTTCGCCGGCGGAGTAATGGGAAAATCAACGGGCAGCAATTCCGGCGCAACCACGCTCGGGCCGGCGTAATGAATTTCGCTGCCTGACGTTGGCGGCGCTACTGCGGACGGAACCGACGCCGTCTGCTGAGTCGATGCAGCCGCGGCAAAGGCAACTCCGAGCCAAACTTCGCGTATCACTCCAGTCGCTCCAGTGGGGAAGGATGAATGTAGCACAAGCCGTTGGCCGGTGGCATAGGTCTTGGCGATGACTGCTCAACCACGACAAGTGGGTGCCCCAGGTCTCAGAATCGAGACCTGGGGCACCCGGCATTAGTGGCGGGTTGAAAGCAGCGAGGCCCGGGCCACCCGCCCCCGTCCTAACTCCGCCAGCAGGCGTCTAACGAGTTAGAAAGCGGAAATCTGTGGAGCGGCCAACGCCGCGCAGGGGTTAAAACCCCTTGATTTTTTGCGCGTTCCTGGCCCGGCTGAAGCCGTGCCCTTATTACAAAACAGGTTCGTCATGATTCACGGGGCATAGCCTGGCTGCGGTAGCGCCGCTAACTCCGCTAACCCCGCTAACCCCGCAAACGCCGCTAACTCCGCTAACCACGCAAACGCCGCTAACTCCGCTAACTCCGCTAACCCCGCTCGCTCCGCTGCTACGATTAAATTCGTGCAAACCATCCGCGTTGATACTCCCTCGGCCCGGTACGATGTTTTTGCCGGGAGCGGTCTCCTCGAATCTCTCTCGCCGCGCATCGAGCGCGCCATCGGCCGGCTGCCGCGGCGCGTATTCGTGCTCACCTCGCCTGAAATCTGGTCGCTGTGGAGCGCGACTTTTTTGCGCTCATTTGCCGAACCGCCGATCGCGCTCTTTTTGCAGCCGGGCGAGCGACACAAGACCATGGCCAACGTCGAGCGCTTTACCCGCGAGATGATCCGCGCCGGAGGCGATCGCGGCTCGCTGCTCATCGCCTTCGGCGGAGGCATCGTGGGCGACGTGGGCGGATTTGTGGCCGCCATCTTCATGCGCGGCATCCCGTACATCCAGGTTCCCACCACGCTGCTGGCGCAAGTTGATTCGAGCGTGGGCGGCAAGACCGGCGTGAACCTGCCCGAGGGCAAGAACCTTGCCGGCAGCTTTCACCATCCCCGCGCCGTGTTTGCCGATATCGGCGTGCTGGGCACACTGCCCAACCGCGAGTTGCGCGCCGGCCTGATGGAGGCCGTCAAGTCGGGCATCATCCGCGACCGCACCCTGTTCCGTTTCATGGAAGAGCACGCCGACGACATTCTCGCCCGCGACTCAAAGGCGCTCGAGCGCGTCATCGCCGGCTCCATCCGCATCAAGGCGGGCGTGGTGAATAAAGACGAGCGGGAGAGCGGCCTGCGCATGATTCTGAACCTGGGCCACACCGTGGGCCACGCCATCGAGCAGGTGACGCGCTACAAGGCCATGCTGCACGGCGAGGCCATCGCCTGGGGCATGGTGGCCGCGCTTTATCTGGCGCGGCAGCGGGGGACCATCACGGCCGGCCAGTTGGAGCGCATGGAAAACCTTGTCTACCGTTACGGCCCGCTGCCCGCACTCAAGCTCAGCGCCAGAAAGCTGGCGGCCGCAACCGGCAGCGATAAGAAGAATGTAGGCGGAGTGCGCCGCTTCGTGTTGCCCATCGGCATCGGCGACGCCGGAGTGGTGGAAGACGTGACGCCCGCGGAACTGGAGGCCGCGGTCAACTACATGCTGGCGCAAGCGCGAACCGACGCCTGAAACCTGGAACAAAAGTGGCGGAATGGAATGAGTCTATGGAATCATAGAACCGCGAAAACCTGGAGGAGGTCCCCAATGAATCTTGTGGTCATGCTCGAACGGCGCCCCGACTGGATCATGCTGACCAACGCGGTCACCATCAAGATCAACAATTCTGCCTCAGCGATACGGATGCTGGCAGACCCAAATTTGAATCTTGGGAACGTCAACCTTGGCGATCAGGATTCGCTTTACCTGATCGGTCATGCCAATACGGATCAAGCCGGCGATTACGACACCAAGAGCTTGGCGACTGCGTTGCGCGACCGAGGATTGCCGAAGAGCCATCGTGTCATCGTACTGCCTTCGTCTTGCGAGGTGGCGCAGGACACGCCGAAGGGCTCTTTCATTCAACGGTTTCTGCTCGAGCTCGCCGAGCTGGGCTACCACAACATCAATGTGACCGGGGCAGTTGGGCTAGCCATCTCGGGCTGGGGAGTCAGCCAGGTGGTGAATCCCGCAAATGAAAATGCGTACCTCGCCCAAGAGGGCGCGGCCATTGGCGAAAATCAGGGATTCATTGATGACGCCAAGTTGATAGCTGCAACCATCAACGAACACTCACCGTCGCATGCCATCATGGCGGCCGGCAACCAGATCGCCATGCTGACCGAATACTTCTACGAGAATCTCATCCGGAAGGCTCACACTCATTTGATGCCCCCTGGGACGGGGATCAAAACGGTGGCAATGAAAATGTTTCGACTTCGGCTCACGACTGATACCGCTAAATCAATGCCGGCTTACCGCGCCTCGCTCAATCGCAGCCCGCAACGCGTAGTGGTCTGGATTGCATCCAAAGAAATGCAGTGCACCCATTGGGCCTGGGAACGCGCATCCGTGCTCCGCATCGAGGCTCCCGGGAATCTGCTGGCCGAGGCCAGTCAAGCAGGAAGGGTTTGTTTTTTCAATCCCGACTTTGCGATCGCCTTTGATGGTGTCGAAGCCGTCAACTAGCTTCTCACGGCGGGGTCGCCCCTATTCATGCAGATAAGAATTTTGATTTCAGGGGTATCGCGGCGGATTTCTTTTCTCCATATATATGGGAACCAAGGAATAGATGGAAGCCAAGGAGTCGCCTTCAGGAATCAGAAAACAAATAACTTAAGGAGAGAATCCAGCGACCGCTGGCGGACGAGGCGCTGCAGCGCATTCTTCTTTCGCGAAAACCACATTGCTCAAAAGAGACGAATGGAATGCAAAACAGTAATCGGCGGGCGACTTTCACATGTGCCCCGGGTCTACTTATCAGACAAGACCGCATCCGTCTAGGTACTCGGAGCGGCAGGCGAATCGACATACACTAAAGAGGCTCTCGATTGTCCGCACCATCCTTCATGGGCCGGACCGCAATTACGATGATTGCGCTGGCGGCGCTGGCCGTTTCGGCGCACGGCGTTCCGGTGACCTCTGCGCACGCGCACAGGAAGTCCGCGAGTGTGCAGACCGCGCACCGCACTCCGGTGCATGAGCATTCGGTCCACGCCACGACCCATCTTCACGAAAAGGCGGCCACGCTTCACCACGCGACGAAGCCGGCTTCAAATCGGCCGAGCGAGCATCGCGCAGCCGAGCACGCCCGCAAGCCAGCTCCTGAATCCGCCCACAAGCCAACCCCTGAAGAGGTTGGCCGTGCCGCGGGACTGAAGATTCGCAGCGAATTGGATCGCCGCGCTGCCATGCGCCGCGCATACAACGAGCATCGTCGACCCCGGCTGGTGCGGACGCGGTATACGCCGGTGCGCTTTGCTCCGCGCGCGGAAACAAACGCAGAAGAAAATGTCGACGAGCAGCCTTCAAGTCAGCCCGCGCCGAAAGCTTTGAGTGGAACCACGCATTACGAAGAGGTGGGTGCGCAACCTGAGGGCTCGAATCCGGCCATTGCCGATGCGGAAAGAATCGAGCCGGCCACGGGATCAGGAACCGCGACTTCAGAATCCCCAAATTACGATCGGTTGTCGTCCGAATCCGAGTCCGCGGCTCCAGTACCTGCCGCGCCAGTAACGGCGGCGCGGAGAAATGCAGCTCCGCAGCCGATCCGTTCCTCCGCTGCAGATTCAGACACAGACGAGACGGATTCGACCGTGGCTGATGCCGATGCGCCCGCGGACGGCTACGCCGTGCACCCGTCGTTCGCGCGCCACGCTGAGGTTCGCGAACCCGAGGACACAGTTGGCCCGGACGATCGCGCTGCGGCGAGAGAGACTGCGGGCGAGAACGACAACGCCTACAACATCTCAGAAGACAAGCGCCTGAAGGCGGAGACCGAGGAAGCCTCGCTCGCCATTGCCCGCGGCTACATGCCGGCGCCGCTCTACGGCAACCGGGCTTCGCTCGAGCGCCAGAACGAGCGGCTCGAGGCTGAAGGGCTGGAGCGCATCGAAGACGAAAACGATCTGGCCGAACGCATCGCCCATCATCTTCTGGTTCCCGTGCCGGTCTCAGACGCGTTGACCATCAACAGCAACCTGCCCGTCAACCACCGCTATTGCCGCCCCTGGACCGCTCGCTTCCTCTCCGACCTGGCCGCGGCGCACCAAGCCAGATTCCACCGGCCGCTCGAAGTCAGTTCCGCCGTGCGCACCGTGGAGTACCAGAAAAAGCTGATGCAGGTGAACGGCAACGCCGCGCCGGCCGAGGGCGACATTGTGAGCCCGCACCTTACCGGCGCCACCATCGACATCGCCAAAGACAACCTGAGCCGCGCTGAGATTGCCTGGATGCGCCGCTACCTGCTGGCCATCGAAGCCGAGGGCAAAATCGACGTGGAAGAAGAGTTCCAGCAGGCCTGTTTCCACATCGCCGTCTACAAAGACTACATGCCCTCATACCACGGCACTCCGCGTCACAGCCAGACTCCTGCGCAGGCTCACACCGGCGGAACAAAAGGCCGCGGGGTTCACACCGCTGTTGCCGATGGGGTTTCCACGCAAGGCATCTGAGCCTGCCGGAACGCCGGTCCCGGCTCCATATCGTGCAGCTTCGTCGAGCGCGGGCTTTTCCTCACGAAGATTTGACTCGTTCCCGAGCGGCGTTCCGGGGTACAATCGCGGGCGAACGCATTTCACTGAAATTGCCTTGTGGTCTGCAGACGCGGGCAGGTTTGCCGGTGACGTTTGTGTGGATTGAGGGCGGTTGCATGCAGGTGCGCGATCCGGCTTCATTGAAAGGTAGGATGTATGACTGAGCCTGAGATTCAACCCGCGGCTGAACCAGTGCCGGGGCTCTCCCAGTGGCAGCGCGTTACCAACACCTTTGCCGCGCCCTCCAAAACCTTTGAAGACATCAAGCGCGGCAACAAGAGTTGGTGGTTGCCGTTCATTCTCTCCATCGTCTTTGCTTACGCGCTCTTTGGCGCCATCACCATGAAGATCGGTTGGTCCCAGGTGGCGGAGAATGTAATTTCCGTGAACCAGAAGTCGGCAGAGCGCATGGCCCAGTTGCCGGCTGATCAGCGCGCGTCAGCGATGAAATTCACCGAGTACCTGACAGAAGGAATCCTGATTGCTTCGCCGGTGATGGTGTTGCTGATCGCGGTCGTGATTGCCGGGGTGATGCTGGGCACAATTAACTTTATCTTTGGCGGAAAGGCCAGCTTCGGCGCGGTCTTCACGGTGTGGTTCTACGCCAGCCTGCCGGGAATAATCAAATCCATTCTGGGCACGATTGTCATCTTCTCCGGCATGGCGCCGGAATCGTTCAACATTCAGAACTTTGCGCCCACAAACGTAGGGGCGTTCGTCAGTATCCAGGAGGTAGGCCCGGCCTTGTACCGGCTGGCCACCGCTCTTGACTTCACTACCATCTGGTACCTGGTGCTCTTCAGTATTGGGATTTCGGTCGTGGCCGGTGTGAAGCGAAGCACAGGCTACTTCGCGGTGTTTGGCTGGTGGGTCATCATTACGCTGCTCGGCGTAGGGTATGCCGCAGTTGCAGGCTGAGCCGCGTTTTCTCGACTCGTAAACTAGAATTCGCAGGTCGGGCATGAACAAAGCGGCGCGCAACCCCAACGGGTTTGCGCGCCGCTTTCGTTCTGGAACAAGCTGCTGAAAGCCATTTTCTTACAGCTCCACGCATCCCATCGCAATCTTGACCAGCGAGGCGAGGCGGCATATCTGCGTCTGTGTCAGTGGCCGATGGCCTGCGACCGGCCCCTTCAACTGTTCTTTCGGGATGGTGCCAATATCTTCGGCCCAGGCCATGCAGTCTGTGCGCAGCCCTGTCTCCCCTGCCTGCAGCAGCAATTGCCCGGGGCTTGGTTTGTGCACCGATGTCGAAAGCGGAATCGCGAGCACGGTATTTGCTCGCGGATGCGAATTGCGTCCATTGGGAGACACGATGATTGCGGGGCGTGATCTCTCAGGCGGATCGAATGGAAAGTGCATCCACCAGATCTCTCCGCGCAGCGGATAATTCCTTACCGGCGTATTCATTCCGGAATATCCGCCCACATGCCGCGGGAGGCCATCTCGGCCCATTCGCGCTGTTCGGTCAGCACCTCGTCGCTGACCGTGTCGTAGTAGTCTTTGTAGGCGGCATCGATCTCGGCCTGCTTCATGGCCAGCATTTTCTCGCGAAGCAAAAGGTCAAGAGCCTCAGAGTCGGACGCAGCCTGCAGGCGCTCTCGCGATTGCTTTACAAATGCCACAGACGCGGGCGTTAAGGTAAAGCTGCATTTGAGTTTACGCTGAGTAGGAGCAGTCGCCATACTAACTATCCTACCACATATCCGATTATGTGTCTTCCCCGCGCAATCGGCAAATCAAAAAACGAAAACGGCGCGCAAACCATAAGGCCTGCGCGCCCAGGGCAATCGCATTTCAAGATGCGGGAAGATTATGTTTTGAAAGGGCACCACCGGCTTCGCCGACCCGCAATGGATGAAACGGGCGAAGCGCATCGAGTAGAGTGAGGTCGTGAGTTTCTTTGTAGGGCACGGCTTT
>DATJSB010000117.1:0-3172 GCA_035504315.1 Occallatibacter sp. | reverse complement strand
CTGTCCTCCGGTTCCTCAACCGCCTGCAGCCAGCTCCCTTGGGCGCCACTGCAATATTTGCGCACAGTCCACTTGTCCGTTCCGGCCGTCGCCCACAAGGCAGCGGCCGGTTTCTTTCATTGACCCTGAACCCCAGCCGTGGAGGCTATAGATAGCTTTGAAGATCGAACTGGAGATTACTCCCAACCTGGAGCCGCTTTTCGGTACCCGCGACGAAAACCTGAGGCTGATGGAAGATTCGCTTGGCGTCCGCATCGACCTGCGATCTGACGCCGTACACGTGGAGGGAACGGACGAGGGAGTGGCGCGGGTCGAGCGCATCTTTCAGGATTTTGAATCGCTCCGGCAAAAAGGCATACATCCGCACAACGGCGAGCTGAACGGCATGCTGCGCCTGGTGGTGGCCGACCCGGCTTCCACGCTCAAGTCGGTGGCCGAGGCGGGCAAGCAGCGCTCGGCGGGCATCAAGCGGATTGTGCAGCCGCGCTCGCTCAACCAGCGGCGCTACGTTGAGGCTATCGAGCAGAACGACATGGTGTTTGGTGTGGGCCCTGCTGGCACCGGCAAGACGTATCTTGCCGTGGCCATGGCCGTGGCGGCGCTGAACACCAAGAAGTTAAGCCGCATTGTGTTGGTGCGGCCGGCGGTTGAGGCCGGCGAGCGGCTGGGCTTTTTGCCCGGCACGCTGCAGGAAAAGGTCGATCCCTACCTGCGCCCGCTCTACGACGCGCTCTACGACCTGCTGGAACCGGAGCGGGTTGAAAAAATGCTGGAGAAAAACGTGATCGAGGTTGCGCCGCTGGCGTTTATGCGCGGGCGCACGCTCAACGATGCGTTCATCATCATGGACGAGGCGCAGAACACCACCATTGAACAGATGAAAATGTTCCTCACGCGCATGGGCAACAATTCCAAAGCGGTGATCACCGGCGACATCACGCAGATCGATCTGCCCAATCCGCGCAAGTCGGGGCTGGTGGACGCGATCAACGTGCTCGACGGCGTCGAGGGCATCGTGTTTTGCCACTTTGTGGAATCGGACGTGGTACGCCACGCGCTGGTACAGCGGATTGTGCGCGCCTACGAGAGCGCCAAGCCGCAACAGCAGGAGCTGCCGCTGACCGGCTCGATCGAGGTGGACGTGCCGCAGGCGGAAGAGCGAGCGCAGGGGCATACGTCCAAGCCGCAGTGAGACAGGGAACCAGGGAGCAAGGGAACAAGGGAACGAGATGCGGGCCGGAGCCGCGTAAGCGGCTCCGGCCCACATTTTTTGCGGGACATGATTGCGTTTTGATTTGCAAGCGGCTCGCGGTAAATGCACGAGGCGAATCCCGCCATTCGCGTATCATCTGAGTAGACCCGGAGCCGCGCATTGGGAACCAGCCGGCGCCGCGCAAGATGATCCTCCTCGATCCAGATTTAGGGCCAGACCTGGCCCCACCCCCCCGACCCAACGGAAAACGGCTCGCTGAGCTGCCCATCCGCAGGGGCGCCAACGGCGCGCCGCGTTCCGGCGCGGGCGTACCGAAAAGCAACTGGCGCAGGGCCCCGCTGCCATGGGCTGAACGGCTGCCAGCTCCGGCCACATTAGACAGCTTTTTGCGCCAGGCGCAGGAGGCCGTGAGACTGCGCGGGCAGGTGAGCGTCCTGCTCACCACCGATGCGGCCATCCGCGAGCTAAACCGTCAGTTCAGGGGCAAGAAAAAGGCCACGGATGTGCTGTCGTTTCCGGCGATGGACCTTTCCCAAGTCTCAAAATCGAGAACGGGCGCACCCGCGAGCGAGATGGTTGGCGACCTGGCTATCAGCGTAGACACCGCCCGGAAACAAGCTGCGGAGCAGGGGCACGCGCTGACCTGCGAATTGAAGATCCTGATGCTGCACGGATTGCTGCACCTGGCCGGATACGATCACGAGACCGACGCGGGTGAAATGGCGCGGCGCGAAAGGGCGTTGCGCGCTAAGTTCGGGTTGCCGCTGGGGCTGATCGAGAGGGTGGAAGGCAGCAGGGCAGCGAGTCGGCGAGTCAGCGAGTCAGCGTCTTCACGCTCTATCCTCAAGAAACGCAGCAAGGGTGGTGCGATTGCCCAGAAGTACGGTCCCAAGGTCCGCTCCACCGCGAGCGCCTCCCGGAGGGAGGCAACGAAAATAGCCCAGGGTGAAGCGAAACCGGGGCCCCCAACGAATGATTTGTATGCGTTGGGGTGGTCGCAGCGGAACCCTGGGAAAGCGCCCGTGTCACAGGCGCGCCGCCCCGTAGGGCCGGCGCGAAAACCCGCCGCCGCACGCCATCGGAGCCCCAAGCCATGAGCATCGGCGGCGCAATCATGGTTCTGGTTCTGGCGGCCATCGCCGTGCTGGCCTCATACATCAGCCGCATCTACTCCGAGTTCGGAAAAATTCTAACCCGCGAAGTACAGGAGAATCTTGATGCGTGGGAGGAGCGGGTTGAGCCGCAGATCGGCCTGAGCCGCGAGCATGCGGCGCTGGGGGCAGCGGTGCTGCAGCAGCTGGCGCTGGGGATTATCGCGCTGGAGCTTGGCGCGGTGCTCTTCGATCGCGCGCAGCACGCGGGCCCGCCCAACGCGGCAGAGGTTGCGCAGGCTGTGCTGGGCGTGATTCTGGTAGTTGTTTTCTGCAACCAGCTCATTCCGTCGCTGCTTTTCAACCGCACCAGGGGCGTGTGGGCGGCTAGCATCGTCTGGCCCATCCGCCTGTTGCTGTGGATCACGACGCCGATCACGGTCTTCGTCCGCTTCTTCTTCTCAGTCGCCTCGCTGGCCGAGCATCCGGTCGACCCGGCCGAGGAGCCTGCGCCCGACGTGGAGGCGCTGATCGAGGCCGGCGAAGAAGAGGGCATCCTGGAGCAGAGCGACAGCGACCTGGTGCGCTCGGCCGTCGAGTTCGGCGACAAACTGGTGCGCGAGGTGATGACGCCGCGGCCCGCGATCTTTGCGGTGCCCGAGGCCATCACGCTGGAGCGGTTCCTGGAACTGCTGAAGCAGCATAACTTCTCGCGCGTACCGGTGTATTCCACCTCGCTTGACAGCATTTCGGGAATTGCATTCGCCCACGACCTGCTGCAGATCAGCGACGAGGAAATGCGCACGCGCACTGTGGCCTCAATCAAGCGGCCGGTGGAGTTTGTGCCCGAAACCAAGCGCGGCTACGA
>DATJSB010000116.1:0-13189 GCA_035504315.1 Occallatibacter sp. | reverse complement strand
CGTCACCGTAATCTTGCGGGCGTCGCCGCCTTCAGCGGTAATCACGATTTCGCCGGTGGCGCGCTTGCGGATGCTCTTGAACTTGTCGCCCCACTCAACTAGCACCAGCGAATCGGGCGTGAGCAGTTCTTCAAGGCCGAGAGTCTCAAGCTGGCGCTCGCCCTCGAGCCGGTACACATCCAGATGGAAGAGCTTGATGGGCTTGCCCTCGCGCGCGCCGTCGTACTCGTGCACCAGCGTGAAGGTGGGGCTGGTCACCTCGTCGGGTTCAGCCGCGTCCAGCGCCTGCGCAATTCCCTTCACCAGGGTGGTTTTACCGGTTCCCAGTTCGCCGCGCAGCAGCAGCAGTTGCGGCGGCTTGAGAATCTTCACCAGCTTGCGCCCCACCTCGACGGTGTCGGGACCGCTTTTGGTCGTGAACTCGTGGACTTTGCCTGCGGCGGCGGGTGCGGCGTCGGTCATTACTCAGCCTCGCGCGGCGCCTCTGGTTTGCGCGCCCTGTATCCAAACATACCCGTTTGTGCCGCGTGATTGAAAGCGAAAAGCCTGGGAAAGATGTTTAAGCGAATCGGTGGCGAGCAAAGTGTGCTCATTCTGTACACTCACAGCAAGGTCAGCGGCCAGGCCGTGCAGATGCACTGCGGCCTCTACCGCCTGCGCCCAGTCGTTCGGGTATTGCGCCATGAGTCCGGCGATCATTCCTGTCAACATGTCGCCACTGCCGCCCTTGGCCATGCCGGGGTTGCCGGTGGTGTTCACGGCCACGCGCCCATCGGGATAAGCGATCAGTGTCCGCGCGCCTTTAAGCACAACAGTTACACCGATCTTCAAGGCGAATCTGCGGGCCGCTTCAAGGCGATTGGCCTGGATTTCGGCAACCGTGGTTGCAGCCAGCCGCGCCATCTCTCCCGGATGCGGCGTAAGCACCAGCGTGCGCTTGCCCAAGCGTGCCAGCTTGGCCAGCAGGACCGGCTTTGCAGCCAGAATATTGAGCGCATCGGCATCAAGTACGGCGGGGAGTTCGGTTGACGAGAGCAATCCGGCAGCAAACTTTGCCGTCTCAGGGCTCTGACCCAATCCTGGTCCGAGGGCGAGAACAGTTTTACCGGCCAGCAAAGCTGCCAGCCGTTTGGGATCCAGACTCCCCTCGCCGATCGAACCATCCCCATTGGCTTCAAGTTGCCATGTCATGAGTTCGGGCGCCACTGCACCAACTGCCGGCATGGCCGGCGCGGGAACCGCGGCCGTCACCAGCCCGGCTCCGACGCGCATGGCCGCAAGCGCCGCCATGGCAGGTGCGCCGGCCTTGCCGCCGGCCGATCCAAAGGTGCCGCCAACCACAAGAACGTGGCCGAAGTTGCCTTTATTGGCAGCGGCGGCCCGAGGAGCCAGCACAAGCTCCATGGAAGAACCTGCCCAAGCGATGTCCAACTCTGAAATCAGCAACTCGTCTGGCGAGCCGATGGGCGCAACGACCACCGGCTGGTCCCAGGCGCGCGTCAACGCTCCAAATACATGCGCGGGCTTGGGCGCGGTGAACGTGATGACGGCGTCGGCGGGGAAAACCGGCGAATCGAGTGTGGCGCTGGTAGCATCGGCCGGCCAGCCCGAAGGCAGATCGACGGCGAGAACCGGCCCCCGCCTGCTCTTCATCCATTCGAGCCCATCGAGCGCCAGGCCTTTGATGGGCGGCTTGAATCCCGTGCCGAGAACGGCGTCGATAACCAGGTCTGCCTGGCGGGCGGGGTTGAGCCCGTGAAGATCGGCAGCAGACTTGGCAACATGAACGGAAACGCCTGGAGCTGCTACAAGCTCTCGCCAGGCTTGGGCCGCATCTCCTTTGAGTCCCTCGCTGCCGCCGAGCAGGATGGTTGCCACCTCAAGCCCCGCCAGGTGCAGCAGTCGCGCCGCCGCCATCCCGTCGCCGCCGTTATTGCCGCGCCCGCACAGCACGGTTATCTTCCGCGCCTGAGGAAATTGCTCGCGAGCGAATGCCGCCACGGCAGAGGCTGCGTTTCGCATGAGCTCAAACGAGGGTTTCCCCATGCGCTCCGCAGTAGCGCGGTCGCAGGCCTGCATTTCGGCTGCTGAAAGAACCCGCATGGCCTCTATTTCGTCAATCGGGCAAATACGGTGGATGTAGCCCCTGCGCGAGTCAGCGTGCAGTTGGATTTAACATCGCAGTGGAAGTGGAATGCTTCTGGAAAGACTCCCCAGCCTTCACCGTGCGAGCTCAACCCGCCCGGTCCCACATAAAACTCGTGGCCGGCTCGCGTCAGAACAGTGCCGTGCGAGATATTATCACCCACAATCACGTCGTCGCCGTCCATTGGGGCGGGCAGCAACGGCATCATGGGGGCCGACTTCTTTTTCGTCCTGCTCACCTGCTTCCCGCCCGATACCCTTTCCAGATTGCTGACCCAGTCGTTCTGATCGCCTTTCACTGGATAGGTGGTCGTGAAATCCCAGGCGGCGATACGTTCGTAGAACTTCTCTGAACAGCTCATCGGCCCTTTCACTTCGATGCGCACAATCTCGCCCTTGTCGCCACGTTCGTAGCCGATCACGTCGCCATCCATGGTTCTCTCCGGTGGTCCCTGGGTCGGAACAGCGCTGCCATTTTCCGGCGCCTTGAATGGGAATACGATCTCTTTTTCGCAGATTGTGATTCCCGAGGCATCTTTCAAATGGATGTTGAACACGATCTGGCGCGGCGGGTTGGCCGCCACTGCGGCAAAGCCGGCCAGGTCATCGGAAGAAAGCGGGTTGACATAGAACACGTAGTTGGCCTTGCCCGTCCAGCGCGCCACCAGGTCTCCGCTCAATCCTGAATTTGCCTCATTGCTGTCGCCAAGATCGACGTAGGGCGGCGGTGGTGGACCTTGTTGCAACGACCAAATGGCAACGATTGCGAGTACGACGCCAGCAAGGGACGCTAACACGATCAGCATTTTTGGCTTTTTCTTTTCTGCCGGCGCAGCGGGCTGAACCACCGCGTTTCCCGAGGCATCATAGAGCAGTTGCACTTGCTGCGGAGGTTGTCCGGGAGCTTTCAGCGCGTCCCGGAAGGAATACAGGTCTGCTTCGGGCCTTACGTCGTAGGGCACCGTGTCGTAACGCGGCTTATCGTCCCACGGCTCTTCTGCCCCGTCGTCCTCTTCTGTATCTGGCTCATCCTCGTCGTATATCAAGGAACACCCTTGCTTCTTCCCCGGTGAGCACGATGAACGCCAAGGCTATATGGGAGCTCCGAAGTTGCTGGCGCTGAGCCGGAGTTCCCGCAACCGGAGAAACAAATCCGATTAATCAATGCAATTGAAACACGCGGGGCAAAAAGAGGCAAGCCAGCGCGATGCCGGAAGTACTCTTAAAAAAAATCGTTTGAATTCAGGAGATAATTGCGTTTGGGGCCGGTGACGATCGCAGCGAACCCGGTTCCTTCAAAACTCCACTCGTGCCTGAAAGGCAACCATGCGCGGCGAACTGTCTCCTCCGAGGCCCACGCCCAAAAGCCCGGTGGGCGGCATCGTCAGGCTTTGCAACGTTCCAAATCTTGCTGGAACTGAACCGGGCACGCCGGCCTCCACCGTGCTGGGCAGCGCAAAGTTAGGATGGTTGAAGGCATTGAACAACTGGCCGTCGATGCGCAGTTTGATCCCTTCCCGAATGGGAAAAACCTTTGTCAGGTACATATCCGAATACGTGAAGTGAGGTCCGCGCACCGAGTTGCGGCCGGAGTTGCCGAACTGGCAGATCGCCGGGTTATCGCTGCTGGGTGGCACGCCGACGCTGCCGGTATAACAGTCGCCGGTCGTGGGATCGACCACCGAGACGAAGGCATCGGGATTGAGCCACTGCCTGGTTCCATTGATCGTGACGCCGGGATAGGGAGTCTTGCGATAGAGCGGCACGCCGGGAATCCGGTTGGCATAGTTCGGCACCGCGAACTGGATGGTTTGCGTGGGGTTGGACGCCTGAAAGACGCCTCCTTGCTGACAACTGGCAGGATTGGCCGGATCACATTTCTTATAGGGATAATTGGGAACTTGTGCGCTATATTGCTGGCTCAGGACGCTGAAAGGCAGTCCGGAGTGAAGGAATCCGGTCTCGGAAAAGGACCAATTTGCAAATATCCGACGCAAGATCGGATTGCCGGAGTGGAACGGCACCTGATACACCCCGAACGCGGAGATGTTCTGCCGCACATCGTAGTCGCAACTGGCATGCTGCCGGCTTAACTCTCCCGGCAGCGGCGATTCCAGCCCCTGCGTGGAGAAGGCGAGCAAGCCGCCATTCGATACTTCGTCGAGGCAGTGACTGAAGGTGTAGTTGCCGCGCAGGGTCAAGCCGCCCCATTGCTGCGCGTAGACGGTCTGCAATCCACTGTACATGCTGTTCGCGCCGGTTTGGAACTCGGTGACATTTCCAAATCGCTGATCGAGCGGCTGCTGGTAAGGAAATGGCGCAAAGCATCCATTGCAGACGTTCTGGTAGCCGTTGAGCTGCACCTGGTAGGGTTCGTGCAATCCGCGCGTGCCCACGAAGTCAGCACGCAAATTGCCGCGCCAGCCGATCTGCTGTTCGATGCCGAGATTGTACTGATAGTAATACGGGGTCTTGAGCGTTCCCGTGGGCAGGGTGTTCAAACTGACGGCCAGCGGACAGGTTGGAGCGCCAGGCTGGATGCCCGCGCAGGGCGCGCCGCCGGAGCTGAAGGTGGTTTGAAACGACCGATTGGCGTTGGCTGCGGCATCAACGGCGCTTCCCGGAACGCCGGGTGCAATCGCCAGGCCGCCCACCTGTCCCCCGATACCGCCGGTGAAGGAGGGATCGTTGGGCGCGTTCATCAGACCGCTATCCGCAATTTGCTGCGGGATGATGTCGTTGAAGACGCCGAATCCGGCATGAACGGCCATACGCGGACGAAGCTGATACGCAATCGAGGCCCGCGGCTGATAGACGAACAGCGGCGTTGCCGGAAACAGGTTGCGAACGTTGGCAAGAATGACCTGATTAAGCGGCTGATTGGTTGCATGCGTTGCATCCAGGAAGGAGCCGGCCATGCGGGAAAAGAGCGCCTGCGGACTGATGACGTTGGTATTCCAGGTCACGCGCATGCCGTAGGTGACGGTCGCTCTCGCCGAAGGCTTCCAAGTGTCCATCCCGTAGTATTCGAGATTGCCGACGGCCACCCTCTCCTTCAGAGAGACCGGGAAGTTCTGCTGGGCGGTATATGCGGCTCCATAGGTAAACTCCGCCAGGTCGTTGTAGGCGACGGTGGGCACAATGCCTTCTCCGAGGTCGTAGTCGCTGGTGTCGACGCGGCGCGTATTGATGCCGAAGTGCAACGTATGCTTTTCGTGGGTCCAGGTGAGATTGTCGTTGATCTGCCATTGCGTCACCTTGCGCCCCTGCGGAAACGTATCGTTCAGTCCGCCGATGGTCGTGAAAGGCACGCTGTCGCTGCCCGAGGCCAGCATGATGGGAAAAGTCTGGAGCGCCTGCGCGTAATTGTTGGGCTCGAAGATGCTCGAGTACCAGCTTGCGCCGGGGTTGAACTGGTTCACCAGCCTGGGGCTGAAGATGTGCGTGTAGCCCACCACCAGTGTGCGCTGCGGCTGCGGCGAATAGGCGTTGAAGATGGAGTTGATGGGGTCTGTCCATTCCGCCTGCAGGCCCGTGTCCTGCTGAAAGCGGTACCAGACGGTGTTGCTGGCGTCGATGGTGTGATCGATCTTCACGACGATCAGGTTCTCCGTGTCGCTGTTGTTCAGGGAGCGCTGCTGCTGCGATGCGCAGCCGTCCCCATCGGGAAGGGCGCCATTGGTCGGGGGAGCTACATTTACATACAGTGGACAGCCTGTGATCTGCACATTCGACCCGCCGGAAGCAGGCAGCAGCGAGAACATGTTTTGATAGAAAGGAATCTCTTGCGGCTCGGCCTGCAGCGTGGTCCCCGTGACCGGGTCCGTGCCTCCTGTCTCCAGTTGACCCTGCACATAAGGTCCCGGCACATATTTTTGCCCCAGCACATAATTCTGATACGCGGGCGTGGGCAAGGTCGCAGAGGTGACGATTGGCAGAGCAATGCGAACGCCCTCATAGTGTGCGAAGAAGAAAAGCTTGTTCCTGCGAATCGGCCCGCCCACGCTGACGCCGAACTCATTCACCACGGAACGCGGCTTTTTCGCGATGTTCCCCGGTGTGTCGTTGGCATGGAGAAAATAGTCCTCGGCGTTGAACAGCGAGCCGTTCCAGACTTCGTAGAGATCGCCGTGAAACTGGTTGGTTCCCGATTTGGTGAAGTAGTTCACCTGCGAAGCGCCGTAGCGCCCCTGATCGACCGAATAGGAATTGGTGTTCACCGTCGATTCCTGGAGGGCGTCGAGCCCGATGACCAGGTTTGTCGAAAGGCCAATATTCAAGCCCAGCCACGGATCGTTGCTGTCGTAGCCGTCGAGAATGTATCCGTTCGACGTGGCCGGCAGGCCGTTGAACTCGACGTTCCCGTATCCTCCCGGGGCCTTGGCATCGCTCGACGAGCCGGCTGTATTCATCAAAGCGCCCTGCGCGAATTGCGTGACATACGTGAGGTCCTGCCCGGGATTGGGCAGGTTTTCGATGGTCCTGGCTTCGATGGTGGTGGTGGTGTCGGGATTATCAAGGGTCAGCAGGCCCTGGTGCGCGGTCACCTCGACGGTTTGCGACACGGATTTCAGGTGCAACGTGAAATTGAGCGCGACGTTGCGGCCCACGCCCACCGGCGTCGGCTCCGACTCCGCATTGGCAAAACCTTCGAGCCGCACCGTAACCCGGTACGTGCCGGGATTCACCTGGGAAAACAGATAATGGCCGCTGGCGTCGGTTTGTTCGGCGCGCGTGGCCTTGGTGTCGACTTCGGTCGCCGTCACCGAGGCGTTGGCGACGACCGCACCGCTGGCATCCGTCACCGTCCCCGAGATGGCCGAGGAGGTTCCACTTTGCGCCGGCAAAACGACAGTGTTAACTGCGGTTAACGCAAGGAGAATGAGATACGTCCATCCGATTCTTGCGTTGCGCATTTGAGTAACCTCCGATGGGGAAACAGGCCCTATCGCCCCATTGCGGTCTGAATGAGAAGCCATGCATTGAGCCCGGCGATGAGAACGGCCGTAAACCACGCCAGAATCTTCATGCCGCGGCCGTTGGCGAACTGGCCCATCAGGGCGCGATTGCCAGTGAAAACAACCAGCGGTACCACCGCAAAGCTCAGTTGCAGCGAAAGAACCACCTGGCTGAGAATGAGCAGCTTTTCGGTTCCGTTCTCGCCGGCGATGGCGACCACGATGATGGTAGGGATAATGGCCAGGGAGCGCGTAATGAGCCGGCGCAGCCAGGGCGCGACGTGAATATTGATGAACCCCTCCATCACCACCTGGCCGGCCAGCGTACCGGTGATGGAGGAATTCTGCCCGGAGGCGAGCAGCGCGACCGCAAACAGCGTACTTGCGCTGGCCGCGCCCACCAGCGGGCTCAACAGCTTGAACGCATCCTGAATGGCCGCAACCTCGAAATGGCCGCTGCGATTGAAGACCGCCGCGGCGACGATCAGAATCGCGG
The DNA here is from genome assembly GCA_035504315.1 of Occallatibacter sp. Lineage (GTDB taxonomy): Bacteria > Acidobacteriota > Terriglobia > Terriglobales > Acidobacteriaceae > Telmatobacter. The sequence goes on along the minus strand of DATJSB010000116.1, from coordinate 5,590 downwards.
CGTTCACAAACAGCGCTATAGTGAGCGCCAGCGCCGAATCCACATTCGCCATGTGAATCGCTTCGCGCTTGCCTTCGGGCGTGCGCTTGTAGTTGCGGCTCTGCACGATGGACGAATGCAGATAGAGGTTGTGAGGCATCACCGTGGCGCCCAGAATGCCGATGGCGATGTACAGCATTGCAGGGTTGGTGACGATCGCAGTGGCGGGGATGAACAACGAGCGGAATGCCGGCAGATATTCGGGCCGCGAGAAAAACATCTGCACGCCGAACATGGCAATGATGGTGCCGATCAGCGCGATTACCAGCGATTCAACGTAGCGGAATCCCCAGCGCTGCAACAGCAGGATCAGCAGCACATCGAGCCCGGTAATCAGCACGCCGTAGAAGAGCGGGATGTGAAAAAGCAGTTGCAACGCAATGGCCGAACCGATCACCTCGGCCAGGTCGCAGGCGGCAATCCCGATCTCGGCAAGAATCCATAGCGCGAAGCTGGTTTTGGCGCCATATCGCTCCCGGCAAAGCTGGGCCAGGTCGCGCTCAGTGGCTACGCCCAGCTTGAGCGACAGGCTCTGCAGCAGGATGGCCATCAGGTTCGAGGCCATGACCACGAAAAGCAGCGTATAGCCGAAGCGCGAGCCGCCGGCAATGTCGGTGGCCCAGTTGCCGGGGTCCATGTAGCCAACCGAGATAAGGAAACCGGGCCCCAGAAAGCCGAGGACGCGGCGCCAGTAGAACCGCGAGCGCGAAACTGGAACGCTCGCGTGGACCTCAGGCAACGAGGGCAGTATGGATGGCTGCCCCGGTATTGGCTGGACAATGACGTCTGTGGACATAGGTATTGTCGGGGGACGGGCGCCACACTCCCCCAACCACAGTATGCCACAAGTTGTTAACTGTGATTAATAAATTTTCTTACGTTAAATTATCGATAAACTCCAAGCGCCTATTCAATCCTCCTGAGCCAGACCGCCTCCGCTGCAGGCCGGCCAAGGATCGAATTCCCCGATTTGAGCTCGATGGTGACGGTCTGGTCGTAGTTCTGGCTGAGCACCTTGAGCCGGGCGCCGGGACCGATGCCGGCCTTATGCAGAAAAACGAGCAGTTTGGTGTCGCGTTCCTGCAGGCTGGCGACCGTGTAGGACCGGCCTTCAGCCGCCTCGCTTAGCCGCGTTTCGCCGCGACGTTTGCGTTCCTCGGGCCGGACCGGCAGCACGGCGTTGCCATGAGGACAGGCGCCGCCCTCACCCAGCTTCTCACGTAACTTGGCCTCGAAGGCGGGTGAAACCGCATGCTCCAGTCGCTCGGCCTCTTCGTGAATCTCATGCCACTCCATGCCGAAGACCTCGCTCAGCATGCGCTCGATCAGATGGTGGCGCACGGCCGTGTGGTATGCGGTCTCGCGGCCCGTTTCGGTGAGGCGCACGATGCCGTCGTCGCCCACTTCAACGAAGCCATCGCGCTTCAGCCGCTTGACCGCCATGGTCACCGCCGGCGGTGAAACCTCGAGCCAGTGTGCGAGAAGAGCGGGAATCACCTCGCGCCCTTCCGCCTCGGCCTCGAGAATGGCCTTGAGGTAGTTCTCTTTCGAAACGTAGATCGAATCTTTCATGGATGCGCTCCATCCACTCTAAACCGTTGGCGCGCGACTGGATCGTTGAGCTCGCCCCCGGGTGACGGCACGTTGAACCGTCAAGCTCCACACTCAGCCGCAGTCCAAGCGGCGGAGCCCCAAAAACCAAGCCCCCAGCCATGAATCAAAGGCCGGGGGCTACCTTTCACTGTTCACCGTTCACTGTCCACCGTTCACCGTCTTACTTCACCCACACCTTCGGTTCCACCGAAAGCCCCGGCCGCAGTTCGTGGTTCGGGTCCTCTTTCGCAAGATCGGTAAAGTCAATGCGCACCGGCACGCGCTGCACTACCTTTACATAGTTGCCGGTTGCATTCTCAGGCGGAAAGAGCGAAAGCACCGAGCCGGTGGCGCCCCCGATCTGAGTCACCTTGCCGCTGTAGTCCTTGCCGGTCGAATCTACGTGGATCGCGACCTTCTGCCCGGCCACCATGTGCCTGAGCTGCGTCTCCTTGAAGTTCGCCGTCACCCAGATGTCCGCGAGCGAGACCAGCGTAAGCAGGTTCTGCCCGGGGGAAACATTCTGGTTGATTTCGACGCTTTTGCGGGTGATGATTCCGTCTTCAGGCGCGACGATTGTGCAGTAGCTCAGATTCAGTTTGGCCTGGTCGAGCTGGGCCTGCGCCTGCTCCACCTGGGCTTGCGCCTGCTTGTAGCGGGCGCTCTGCAACGCGACCTGCTGCGGGCCGGTTAGCGCGTATTTCTGCGAAGCCTCGGCCTGCTTCTCGCGCTCGGTGGCCACGCGGATGGCGTCCCGCGCGGCCTCCTCGGTGGCTTCGGCGTCGGCCAGCGCCGCGGCGGACGACTGCGCGGCGGCAACCGCAGCGTCGTACTGAAGCTTGCTGATCACGTCTTTTTCAACCAGCGGTGTATAGCGCTTCAGGTCGGCCTGGGCCTTGTTGTTGTTGGCAATGGCTTGCGCCACGCGTGCATCGGCCGCGGCCAGCTGCTTCTGAGCTTGCAGCACTGAGGCGTGCGAGCCGGTTACATCGGCATTCGCCGACGTCAGGTTCGAGCCTGTATTTACCTGGGTGAGGGGCACGTTCACGCCGGCCGCCAGGGCAAAAGCCCGGGCGCTGTCAAGCGCCGCCTGAGCGTTCTCAACTGCGACCTGGAAATCGCGAGGGTCGAGCTCGGCGATCACGTCGCCCTTCTTCACCTGCTGGTTCTCTTCCACATCGACCTTCACGACCTGGTCCGTGATGCGCGAACTCACCTGGATCAGGTGGCCGTTCACCTGCGCGTCGTCGGTATCTTCGGTATAGGTCGATCGCCACCACACGCCCACGGCAACCAGCACCAGCACCACCACCACCGCGATGACCAGGCCCCTTCTGCGTTTTGGCGCCGGCGTGACCTCAGTCTCCTCTACCGGTTCGGCTTGCGCCGTTGCTCGATTCGTTTCCGCCACGTTTCTTCCCTCCCGTTGCAAATCCAGTCGCCGACTGCGAAATGACCCCGGCCCTCAATTAAATACCGCGCGCACCCGCTTGCCGCCGCGCGCCCGCTACTGGGTCTGCTTTACATAGTTCCTGTAGTTCTCGCCCGCCCCCAGCGCACGCGCCAGGGTGAGCTTGGCCACGTTGTGCCGGTAAAGGCTGGCCACATACTGCGCATTCGCCTGCGCCACCGATTGCTGCGCCTGGCTTACGGGCAGGTTGTCGCTAACGCCGTTGGCGTACTGCTCTTGTGCCTCGCGCAGCGCCTCATTGGCCAGATCGACGCTGGAGCGCGCCACTTCAACCTGCTTCTGCGCGGCCTCGATATCGAGCAGCGCGTCGCGTACGTCTGCGTCAACCTGCGCCCTTCTGTCGCTCACCTGCGCCTGCGCCGTATCCAGTTGCGCCTGCGCCTGCTCTGCATCGCCCCGCAATCCATACTCCTTGAACAGCGGAAAGCTTACCGTACCCGTTGCATCTACGGTGCCGTGAGAGTGCCCCAGCGTAGTGCCGATGTCACCGTAATCCGCATTCGCTTTGAAGGTGGGCAGCCGTTCGTCGGTAGCTGCCTTGCGTTGCTCGGCCGCCGCCGCCGCCTGCTCAACCAGCGCGGCCAGATCTTTGCGGTTGGCCTGAGCCTGCGCAATCAGCGTGTTCACATCCACCTGGTCGAATGCCGCGTAGGGCGCCTTGTCAGTGAGCGTGAACTTTTGTTCGAGCGGAAGGCCGATGGTGCGCGCCAATGCCAATTTGTCCTTCTCGAGCGCCGTCTGCGCTGCGATCAGCTCCTGCTCCTGCTGTTGAAAGTCGACGCGCGCCCGCAGTTCATCCAGCTTGGGCGCAGTACCGGCTTCGTGGTTCGCGATGGCCTGGTTGAGTGAAATCTGCGAAGTTGCCACCTGCGCCTGCGCGCTCTCGACCGCGGTTTCATCGGCCAGTACCAGCAGGTAGGCGTTGCCCACGGTCAGAATCACCAGGTCCCGTGCATCCTGGGCCGAAAGCTGGGCAGCCGCAAAGTTGTGCCGCGCGGCCAGGTAGTTTTTCAACGCGGAGAGATCGGCCAGCGACCAGCTTAATGAGGCCCGAACATCTGTGTATCCGAAGGGCCCGATAACCGCCGGGATGCCCGGGAAGCGAAAACCCTCGGCAGGCAGATCAATCTGGCTCACTGTCTCCCTTGCCGCGAAATCCACAGACGGCAGCAGCGACTGCAGTTGGCTCAACCGCTCGCCCCGTGCCGTCGAAGTCTGGTTTTCGCTCAAGATGATTCCCAGATTAGCCGTCAATCCACGCTGGATCGCGTCGTCGAGCGACAGCCCGATCGCCTCGGCCGAAGCCTTTCCCTGGACCACGCTGCCCTGAAACGAGCCAGCCGTGGGCGCGGGGGCCTGCGGCGCCGTCTGCCCCTCTGCCTCCGGGACTTCGAGAAGCGTGAGACTCAACAGGAAAGCGGCGAGGCAGAAATAGACTGCTCTCTTGAGGATGTACTTTTGCAAATTCAACCTTGCCCGGTCTGCGGCAAAAGATTCTGCCAAAAATTGCTGTTATTGAATGGATGCATTCATAAAGCGAGACGCTTCTAAAAGTAGTGTATCGAATAAGAAGGCCGGGAGCGCAGGCCGGTCGTCACAGGGGTTGGGGTGGGATTAAGAAGTCGGGAGCCAGCAGCCTATGGCCGGCGGTTCGTAACGGGAAGCTATAGGCTACCGGCTACGGGCACGTGCCATAGTCCCTGACCCATATTCCCTGCTTTTTCACCGACCAACCGAGGCGTGAATCAGTTGCGATGCGAGCGAGCAGAGGCCCTGGCGGAATATGTCGCGGACGGCGCTATCAGTCCAGCCTGCGGCAGAAGCCCCGCCGTGCGTGGCCAGCAGAGTCGCCGTTTCAGACGAACTGAATCCCGCCACGGCGCGTAACACAAAGACGGTGCGCAGTCGGGTGGGTAGATTCGCCAGCCACTCGCGGACCCGGTCGCGTTCGGGTCCGGCGATCATCTGCTCGAACTCCCGGGCCGAGATGCCGGCCGAATCCAGATCGTCGTCTTCAATGCAGGTGGCCGGGCCCGCTGCGCTCTGAGGAGCGGCAAGGCCGCCGGGCTCGCGGTGCGCGATGATCTCAAGCGCGGCCTTGACAAGCGCGAGCCGGCTGCTGCGGCGCGCTTCAAAATGATCGCCGCATCGGCTCACCTCAACGGTTGCCACGGTGTATTCCACCAGCCGCACGCTCTCTTCGCCTTCGCCCACCAGCATTGAAGCCAGGCTGTAAAGGCCGGCAGCGATGATGTCGAGCATCTCGTCGAGGCCGGTAAGCGCCTGCTTGATTTCAGGGTCGCCCTTGGCGCGGCCGTCGAGCAGGCCTTGCACGCTGCGCGTGAATTCCGCGGCCACCTCGGGCATGGGCTTGGGAGGAATCAGGCTTGCTTGCTCGTTTTCGTGCCTCTCAGACATGGCGAAGTCACTCCTCAGATGAAAATGCCGCCTACCTCTATCCTCAAACCGGTTCGGTTGGCGCGTCAA
>DATJSB010000115.1:0-20494 GCA_035504315.1 Occallatibacter sp. | reverse complement strand
CCGATGTAAGCGGCGATATACACTCGGCTCAACATGTCTGCGATTAGGGTGCATGACCTCAGCCGAAGCTTCAATGGCTTCACGGCTGTCGATCATATTGATCTTGCAGTTGAGCCGGGGCAGTTCTTCGGATTCCTGGGGCCGAACGGCGCCGGGAAGTCGACGACCATCAAGATGATGACGGGCCTGCTTGCGCCGACGACAGGCACGATCGAGATTCTTGGACAAGATCTGTTTCGCAATCCGCTGGAGGTGAAGCGGAATATCGGCGTTGTGCCGGAGGGCATGGCGCTGTTCGGGAAGCTGACAGCGCGCGAGTATCTGGAGTTTGTGGGGCGGATGTATGGGCTCGACAAACGGACATCGCAGGAGCGCACGGCCGAGCTGCTGGAGTTCATGAACCTGGCCAATGAGCCGAAGAAGCTGATTGCGGACTTCTCGCATGGCATGGGCAAGAAGCTGGCGCTGGCAGCAGCGGTGATTCATGGGCCGAAGGTGCTGTTTCTGGATGAGCCGTTCGAGGGCGTGGATGCGGTTGCGGCCGGCACGCTGAAGACCATGCTGCAGCGGATGATTGCCCGGGGCGCAACGGTGTTTCTCACCTCGCACGTGCTTGAGATTGTCGAACGGCTGTGCACCCACGTGGCAATTATTCACAAGGGGAAGCTGGTGGCGCAGGGTTCGCTCCTGGAGTTGCGCGCGGGTGGGGGCCGGCTCAGTCACGAGCCGCATTTGGCCGGCTACGGGGCGCATCATGAACCCGGGAGTGAGAGCCTGGAGCAGATCTTTCTTGAGATCGTGGGCGCGGGCGGCGAGGCATCTGCGCCGGAGCAGGAGCTCTCATGGCTGAGCTGAATGGCGGCCTGGGACCGGCGGCGGCGTTGCCGCCCATCCCCGCAATTACGCAACTGAAGGCGATTGCGTGGTTGCGCTGGCGAATGTTCGTCAACACGTTTTTCCGCCGCCGGCCTAAAACCGCGCGCCAGGCGCTGGGCCTGTTCTTTGCCATCCTGCTGCGCATCGTTGTGTGGCCGATGCTGGCACTGATGGTGATTGGACCGGTCGCACTCAGCGGTTATCTGGCGTGGGAATCCATTCGTGAATACCACCCCGGAAACCTGACGCCGCTGCTGGCCGGCCTGCTGATCTTCTGGCAGTTTGTAAGCATCAACGGCATGAGCGTGGCCACCACCACGCAAACCTTCGACCCGACAACATTGACGCGCTACCCGATTCCATTTGGCCGCTACCTGGTGTTGCGCACGGTAATCGGCCTGTTGACTGCGAGCACGATTGTGGGCTGCCTGGCGTCGCTCGCGGTGGCCGTGGGCATCGGGATTGCCCGCCAGGCCCTCTTCATTCCCGCGCTGCTGGTGATGGGCGCCTTCGCGGTCATGAATATCTTCTTCACTCGCATGCTGGGCGCGTGGTTTGAACGCTGGCTCGCCATCCGGCGCTTCAGAGAAATCTTCGGCGTGGTGATGGCATTCTCTTTCCTCAGCATTCAACTGATGGCGCCGGCGCGGGAGATGCCGCGCATACAGGGAACCGTGATGCCCTGGTACATGCGAGTGGCGCACAGCTCGGCAGCAACCATGAGCTGGCTGCCACCGGGACTAGCCGCGCATGCGATCGCCCGCAGCGATCACCGGGTTGCGGCCGCGTTGCAATTCGCAGCGCTTCTGGCCTATGCCGCGCTTTTTCTTGGCGTCTTTGCGATCCGGCTGCACAAGCAGTATCTCGGCGAGCACCTCCCCGACATTGTGACGGCTCCGAGCCGTCCGGCGGCGGTGCGCCCGGAAAAGGCAATCCGGAGGCCGGCAATCACCATTGAAACAGCGGGAGTTCGGCCGAAACGCGGCCTGATTTCCCCGGTGATTGCGGCCTGCCTGCGCAAGGAGTTCCTGGTCCTGAAGGCGAATACATCGCTGATCGTGAGCGTCTTTACCCCGCTGGTGATCGTGTTCATCCTGAGCCGGGGAACAGTGGCGCGCCACACGGCATATTTTCTGCCTTCGGCGCTCGGATACGTGCTGTTAGGGATCGTCGCAAGCTTCTACAACATATTCGGCGGCGATGGCATGGGCGTGCAGTTCTACCTGATGGCGCCGGTGAGGTTGCGCGATGTGATTGTGGCCAAGAACATCGTGCATCTTGCGCTGGTGACGATGCAGGCGACTTTTGCATGGGTGCTGGTGCTGCTGCTGACGCCAGGAAAGATTCCCATGCCGGTGCAATTGGCGGCGGGGCTTTGGCTGGTGTTTTTCATTGCAACAAATCTCACGCTCGGCACGCTCAGGTCGATTCAGGCCCCGCGAAGGTTTGTGCCCGGCCAGTCGCGGCAGTTGCGGCAAACCACTCCCTCAAACCGGACGAGCGGTTTGCTGGTGATGGCCGTGCTGCTGGGAGGGCTGATGTTTCAGGTTCCCATTACCTATGCTTCACGGTATTTTCATCTGCCGTGGCTGGGAGTAGTGGCCTTTGCCGTGCTGGCATCGATCGCAGTGGGGCTTTACATCCTGTTGCTTCACTCGGCAGACGATCTTATCCTGAAGTATCGCGACCGCCTCACCGAAGAGCTTTGCAAAACCGGCTGATGTCAAGCCCAGCCGGAGAGAACGCTAACCACCAATGGAGCGCAGAAGATGGCTCCTGGACTCGAATCGCTGAACCCAAAACCGGGCCGTTCGAATCTATTGGATAAGCGCCGCTGCCGCACGCGAGCAGCGGACTATGATCAGCTTTTTTCCGTTCAGTAACTTCCCCGGCCCACACAATCAAAGCCGATTACGGAAGACCATTGAGGAGAGCACTTGGCGGATACCGCAACCGCGTTGCCGTCTGCAGGCGGTGGAGGAACGCAGCCGCAGACAGTGACGGTGAACAACCCGAACATCGACGAGCAAGCACGCTGGAAACCACGGGTGAACCCGTGGATAATTGCGGCCACGGTGGCGCTGGCGGCGTTCATGGAGGTGCTTGACACCTCGATTGCCAACGTGGCGTTGCAACACATTGCGGGCACGCTCGGCGCGAGCCCCGACGAAGCCACCTGGGTGCTCACCAGCTACCTGGTTTCAAATGCAATCGTGCTGCCGCTGGGCGGCTGGGTCTCAAGCCTGATGGGGCGCCGGAACTTCTTCGTGATGTGCATCGTGATCTTCACCGTCGCCAGCTTTTTGTGCGGCGCGGCGCCCACATTGAGCATGCTGCTCATGTTCCGCGTGATCCAGGGTGCGGGCGGGGGCGGATTGCAGCCCATGGCCCAGGCCATTATGGCCGACAGCTTTGAGCCGCAGCAGCGCGGCCAGGCCTTTGCGCTCTACGGCCTGGTGGCAGTGCTGGCGCCGTCGATCGGCCCCACCCTCGGCGGCTGGATTACCGACAACTTCTCGTGGCGCTGGATCTTCTTTATCAACATTCCCGTCGGCATTTTGACCATCTATCTGGTGACTCGCCTGGTGGAAGATCCGCCCTGGATCAAGGCGGACCGTTCGCGGCTCAAGAACATGGATTACCTGGGCCTGGCGTTCCTCACCATCTCGATGGGCGGAATGCAGATCATGCTCGATAAAGGCGAGGAGAACGACTGGTTCCAGTCAGACTTTATCCGTTTCTTCGCGGTCCTGTTTGTTGGTGGGCTTATCGCCCTGGTGCTTTGGGAGTGGCGGCAAAAGAGCCCGCTCATCAACCTGAAGCTCTTCCGGTTCAAGAACTTCGCCATCTGTTGCTTCCTGATGATGCTGGTGGGCGGCGTGCTGAACGCGAATACCGTGCTGCAGCCGGAGTTTACCCAGCAACTGCTGGGGTACACGGCAACTACCGCGGGTCTGGCGCTGACCGCCGGAGGCATTGCGCTGGTGGTTGTGATGCCGCTGGCGGGGTGGGCGACCGGAAGATTCTCGGCTCGAATACTGGCGGTGTGCGGATTCATCCTGTTTGCCGTCACCTACCGCTATGCAGCGGTAGCGACCAACATGGATATGAGCTTTGGGCAAGCATCGTGGTTGCGCGTAGTGCAAATGCTGCCCATACCATTTTGTTTTATCTCCATTACCAACGCGGCCTACGTGGGCATGCCCAGGGAACAGAGCAACCAGGTGGCCGGCCTCATCAACTTCGTCCGCAACCTGGGCGGGAGCATTCTGATCGCCGTCACCAATGCGCAAGTGACGACGCGCGCCATGTGGCACCAGCAGCACCTGCAGCAGGCGATGCAGCCGGCGTCGATTGCCTATCAGCAGCACCAGCAGGCGCTGACTGGATTCTTCGGCAATGCTTTGGGCGGCGGAAACGGCGCCGGAATGGCGCTGGCGCAGATCTACAACCAGTTGAATCAACAGGCACAGACCCAGGGCTACCAGGATGTGTATATGGAGCTCTGCTATATGTCGATTGGCCTGGTCCTTCTGGCGTTCATGCTGAGCAAGAACCGTCCCGGCGAGAGCGCAGGCGGCGGCGGAGCGATGCATTAAGAACAGTGGTCAGTGGTCAGGAATCGGACCAGTGTATTCTCAGCGAGCGCGGTTCAGTACCGGGATCAGCATCGCTCACGGCTAAAACCCCACTCATGAGTCGATCCTGAAATGCATGTAACGATTGTTTTTTCAATGACATACGAGCTATTTTCGTGAGATAATTTCTCCGGTTTCGGGGTAAATTCTGCCGATAGCTGGGCAAAAGCGATGCGTCCGAAGAGCGCGCCGAAGCAGGTCGAGCGAGCGTTATTCCAGCCGGAATTGGAGCCGATCGTCGACCTGCGCCATCCTCTGGTGCGGTTAGGAACAAGCATCGATTGGGGGTCGTTTGAAGCCGCCTTGGGCGCGACCTATGACCCGGCGCTGGGCGCGCCTGGGACCCCGATCTGAAATCGCTTTTTCTGGATCGACTAGGGCCTGTTAACACGACTGGGGCGGTTGGCGTTGCGAGCGAAAATCGGGCTAGACTAGGCCGAGCCCGAAGGCTTTGGTGGTTCCAAGGTCGAGGGCGAGAACGACGTATGGCACGATTTCCACCCCAGCGACCAAGACCTGTCGCTGGGGACCGCGGATTTGCGCCTTATCCCCGGTCCCAAACGTGTGAACTTTGCACGTTTGGGTGGAAGCCTTCGGGCCGGGCCCAGTTTTCCTCATTTCATCGTCCCTCGTCGCTAGCAGACGCCCGATATCCACCCCCTGAACTTTGTTCACGGGGACCCCGGGTATGCGTCACTCCTCACTCCTCGAACTGAGAAAAACCGGCTCCCGGCGCCAGCCACCCCAGTAGTGTTAACAGGCCCTAGTCCTTTGACCCGGTTTCAAGCAACACAAAGGAATTTCCGTCTTCGTCGCGCACAAACACAATCTTGTCCTGCCGGTTTGCGTCTACGCCCTCCCGTCTGAGCTGGTCGGCTGCCTTGCGGGCGTCGGGCACAGGAAACAAAATCTGCGGACGGCTGCCGGCGACCGCCTGCCGGATCTCAACGCGCAGGTCCGGCGCGCCGGGTGTGGTCAGGTGAACTGCATTGCCTGCGTCTTCGGCCTCAAATCCCAGGCCGGCATAAAAGTTCCTCATTACCGTTGGTTCTCTCACCGGCATCACATAGCCGATGATTGCGTCAGAGATGCGATCGGCACCAAGGTGTTGCCCCTTGTCGAGGGTGTGCCGCGATCCCGGCATATATTGCGTGAATTCGACGACGTTGCCGCTCGGATCCTTGACGGTCGAGAGCAGATTGCCGGCACTGGCCTTCTTGACCGGCGTGGGGTTGAGATCGGTGGAGGCGTAAAACTTCTGCAGGGCGTTGAGGTCGCCGGCTTCGAAACAAACGTGCATCCAGCCCAGCGGCTGGGATTTGTCGGTGCGCGAATAGACCTCGATGAATTGCCGGTCGTTGACTTTGACAAAGACCTCAAGCGCGTTCGCACCCAGGATCGAAGTAAAGGCCTCTTCGAAACCAAGTTTGCCCAGGAAAGCTACTTCCTTGTCAACGTCGCTGGCCCGCAACGCAATGTGCGCAATGCCGATTATGCCGCTGCCCGGCGCGGGCGGCTGCGCCAGTGCAGCGGCTGTGCCCCCAAAAATCACCGCACACGTCAGCAATCGAATCCATGACGCCCTGATCATCCAATCACCTCGCAACTTCCCAAATTTATATCCTTTGATGCGGCTTCCGGCCCTGCACTATTGCCTATTACCTATTCCCTGTTGCCTGCCTTTTCACCGCGCCAGCCAGCCGCCGTCGACCACCAGTATGTGCCCATGGATGTAGTCGCTGGCGCCGGAGGCGAGGAAGACCGCAGCCCCGGCCAGATCTTCAGGAATGCCCCAGCGGCCCGCGGGAATCCGCTCCAGAATCTGCCGGGAGCGAACCGGGTCCTTTATGAGCGTGGCCGTATTGTCCGTGGCCATGTAACCCGGCGCAATGGCGTTTACATTCACGCCTTTGCCGGCCCACTCGTTGGCGAAGGCCTTGGTGAGCTGGCCCACCCCGCCTTTGGCCGCGGCGTACGAAGGCACATTGATTCCACCCTGGAAGGTGAGCATGGAGGCGATGTTGATGATCTTTCCGCGGCCCTGGCGGAGCATGTGACGGCCGGCGTGCTGCATCAGGCGGAAGACGCTCGAAAGATTGACCGCGATCACCGTCTCCCAGTCTTCATCGGGGTGATCCACGGCCGGAGCCCGGCGAATGGTTCCGGCATTGTTGACCAGAATGTCGATGGCGCCAAAGCGGGCCACGGTCTCATCAACGAGGAGCTGGCAAGCCTGAGGGTCGCCCACATCGCCCACCAGTCCGAGCGTCGGCGCTCCCAGGGCGGCCAGTTGCTGAAGAGTCTCCTCCGGCATGCGGCTTGAACCGTGCACGGCCACGCTCGCCCCGGCTTCAGTCAGTGCCAGAGCGATTCCCGCGCCGAGGCCGCGCGACGAGCCGGTAACCAGCGCTACCTTGCCGTTGAGGTTGAATCGATCGAGTATCGTCATCCCATCCTCGCCACTTCTCGCAATTGATGTGCAACCGCCTCGAGGAACGTTTCAACGCTGGTTCCCTCTGGAATGGTCAGACCGCTCTTGGCGCAAATCGCTGTCGCAATCCTTTGCGCCAGCGCGGCTCTCACCGCCAGTTCCATGTCGAGCCGCCGCGCGAAAAAGCCTTCCAGCACCTGCAAATCGCTCCCGGCCAATTTGGCCAAAGCCGGGGTGGGCAGCACCACGCTCAGGTGCGGTGGCGCCATCGCCGAGTTCTGCTGCGCGGGCTGCGCAAAGGCCTCGGCCGTGATCGTCCGCGATCCCATCTCGCCCCAGTGCGGCGTGTCCACCTCGTGGTCGTGCACTACCAGCGTTCCCGCCACCATATCGCCCAGCCGCTGGTTCTGCCTGCTGAGGAAGATCGCGATCACACCCACCGCGTAAAAGCCGGGCAGGTAATCGATATCGCGCACCAGGTTCCTGCCCAGCGACTCCAGAAAGCTGATAGCCCGGCCCGAACGGTGAATCACGCGGATCTTGGCCGCCTTCTTGCCGGGAGTCTTGCCGTTCCAGAAAGCCTCAAACAGCGCGAAGTAGCCCCAGTGGGCCAGAAAGACCATGATGAAGATGAAGGCCAGAATCCAGTTTTCAGACCAGCCCGCAAAAGCATGCACCGCGGCAAACACAATCACCATCACGATCGTAAAGACAATGCCGCCCGCAGTTAGAATCAGATAATCCAGCAGAATGGCGATGAAACGGCTGCCGATTCCGGCGATCGGCATCTCGATCGAAACGAGCTCCGGGGTGTCGATGTTAAGCTGATTTGAAATCGGGTCCATGGCTCAAATTCTTTCTAATCGTTGGCTCGAAAAACGTCGCCCCTACTGGGAGCGCCTCGCGAAACTGCTGGCGCAGGCAGGCTCCGGCGGCCTCGGCCAGCTTACCCGCGCCGAGCTGCAGGAAACAGCGCTGCTTTACCGCCAGGTGGCCAGCGATCTTTCTACGCTGCGCCAGGATGCTACCGCGCGCGCCTACGCCGAGCACGTCAATCAACTATTGGCTCGCGCCCACCATATCATCTATTCCACCCGCAGGACCAGTTTTGCGGGACTGCTGCGCTACATGCGGGACGGTTACCCGGCCGTATTCCAGCGTAACCTGCGCTACGTGATCCTGGCGCTCATTATTACCCTGGCCGGCGGCGCGCTGGGCTCGATTCTTACCATGGCGCGGCCGCAGTTCATGCGCACCATGCTGGGACCTGAAATGGTGGCAACCATCGAGCGACACGAGATGTGGACCCACTCGGTTGTCGCCGTCAAGCCGGCAGCCAGCGCATGGATCATGACCAACAACCTCTCGGTCTCGTTCATGGCCTTTGCCGGCGGCATCACCTTCGGCGCGCTCACCCTCTTTTCACTTTTCTTCAACGGGCTATTGCTGGGTGTCATCGGCGTGGCCTGCGCACAGCACGGCATGGCGGTCGACCTGTGGAGTTTTGTGGCTCCGCACGGCTCGCTCGAGCTGCCGTCAATCATCTTTGCCGGCGCCGCCGGTCTGCGCCTGGCGCAAGGGGTGGTCTTTCCCGGCATCTACCGCTGGCGCGATTCGATTGCGCTTGCGGGTACCGAAGCTTCGCGACTGGTGGCCGGCATTATCCCCCTGCTGGTGATTGCGGGAACCCTGGAAGGATTCTTCTCGCCGTCGGATGCGCCGGTCTGGCTCAAGTTCACGGTGGGCGCCATGCTGTTTACGCTGCTGAATCTGTGGCTGTTCAGGCCGCTGGGGGATCTCAAGCCGCCTTTGGAGCCTTCGCGACTAGCTTGATTCCAAGCGCGTTCATTACCGCCATCGTCGTCTTCAGCGTGGGGTTTCCCCGACTGCTGAAGGAGCGATAAAGCTGCTCCCGTGACAACCCGGTCTTGTTCGCAACCTCCGCCATTCCCCGCGACCGCGCAACAACACCCAGGGCATGCGCGATGTAGGCAGGGTCGCTGGTCTTGAACGCTTCGGCAATGAAAACTGCAACTGCCCTTTCAGAGTTAAGATCCTCAGCGGGGTCGTAACTCGTGAGCTTGTCAGTCTTGCGCATCTTTCCACTCCGCCGCGAGTTGCTTTGCCCGTTTGATGTCCCGGTCTTGCGTCCGTTTGTCGCCACCGCATAAGAGGATGACAAGGCTGTTCCCTCGCTTTTTGAAGTAAATCCGATAGCCCGGACCATAATCGATCCGCAATTCGCTCACGCCTTCGCCTACGGGTTTCACGTCTCCGGCGTTTCCGAATACAAGGCGATCGATCCGTGAAGCGATCAAGGCCCTCGCGCGCTCGTCGCTCAGCTTCAAGCGCCATTTGCGGAAGGTGTCGGTCTGCCTGAGTTCAAGCATCGACGAGCTGTAGTTTATAGACTACACTCCTTCTGTCTGCCGGTCAATGCATGTTCTGGGCATGCTCTGGCACCCGCATGTTTTTAATAAACTGCGGGCCAAAGCCAGACGTTACGACGCAAACTTCGCCCGCCGCGCCGCCAGTTCGTCGGCGATCTCGCGGTTCTTCTCGCGGTTGATGGGATAAAAGAACATGCTCACGGCCGAGGCAATGAAGGCCAGCCCCGCCCAGACGCTTGCGGTGAGCAGGATGCCCGACTGCGCCTGCGGCGTTTGTACAGTTGCTGTCGAGACGAACCCATAGCCTGAGAACAGCCAGCCTGCAATGGCGCCGCCCAGCGCCAGGCCCGCCCACAACGCAAACACCACTGCGGATGTTACCGTGCCGCTGGCCCGGCGCCCGGTCTTCCACTCGCCGTAATCGGCCACGTCGCCCATCATTGCCCAGATAAGCGGGCCGGAGAGCCCGAACGCGAACTGCCGCAACACTTCGACGCCGATGATCGCGACCGTCGCGGAGGGTGGAATGATGAAGAGCCCCGCGCTGAACAGGCCGGCCAGCGTCATGCTGACGATAAATAGAAACCGCTTGCCCATGCGCTTGGTGACTGCGGTGGAACAGGCAACACCAAGCAACAGAGAAGCCAGGCCAAAGCCGTTGAACCACGAAAAGAGATCGACGTTGCCGGAGACAAAGCGGAAGTAGGGCAGCATCACATTGCCGCGTACCACGATGGCGGCGAAATAGAAGAGCGTGGCCAGGAACAGCACAATCCAGGGACCGTTGCTGAACAGATCCGACAAATCTTGACCAAGCGACGGCTTCTGCTGCGGGCTGGGTTGGATCCGCTCCTTGCTGGTAGCAAACGCAATGATGAAGAAGATCACACTCAGCACTGAGAGCAGGCCCATGGTGAGCTGATAGCCGAGCGCGTCGTTGCCATGGCCGAAGAACCGCACCATGGGGATGGCGAGGCTGGCAATAATAAAGCCCGCGGAGTTGGCCGCGATCTGCCGGTATGTCGAAATGCTGGTGCGCTCGTCGGGATCGGTGGTCATGACGGCGTTCAGCGACGCATAGGGCACGTTGTTCATGGTGTAGACCACGC
Source organism: Occallatibacter sp. (assembly GCA_035504315.1). Lineage (GTDB taxonomy): Bacteria > Acidobacteriota > Terriglobia > Terriglobales > Acidobacteriaceae > Telmatobacter. The sequence goes on along the minus strand of DATJSB010000115.1, from coordinate 10,050 downwards.
GCAGCAGAATGTACATGACCCACGCGTACACCAGCTTGGCCCCTGGGCTGATGTTGGGCGTGGTAAAGGTGAGCACGCAGATCACTCCGAAAGGCAGCGCGGTCCACAAAAGCCATGGCCTGAACTTTCCCCACTTGGTGCTGGTGCGGTCGGCGATGACGCCCATTACAGGGTTGAGGAATGCCACGCCGAGGCCGACAACCAGGAACAGTGTGCCGGCCTGCGCGGCCGTCAACCCGAAGGTGTGCGTGTAGAAATCCAGTTGCAGCGCAAGCATGGCCTGGAAGACGAAGTTCGCCGCCAGGTCGCCCAGGCTGTAACCGAATTTCTCTCCGAATGTAAGCGTCTGCCTCATAAGCGCCTCATCTTTCCTGGCGTTGTTGCACTATTCGGTCACTACCAGCTTCAGCCTGGTCAGATCCTGGTCGCGCGACGACGTGCCCACCATGATCTCGAACTCGCCCGGCTCGACAACGTACTTCATATTCACGTCCCAGAACCTGAGCGAGGCGGGAGTGATGTCGATGGCCACCGTCGTGGTTTCGCCCGGCTTGAGCCAAACCTTCTTGAAGCCCTTCAGCTCCTTCACCGGCCGTGTTACCGAGCTCACCAGGTCGCGGATGTAAAGCTGCACAACCTCAGAGCCCTCGCGGCTGCCGGTGTTGGTCACGTCAACCAGCGCCTGCGTTGCGCCGTTGCGCGCAATGCGCTTTTTGGTGAGGCGCGCATTCTCGAGCTTGAAGGTCGTGTAGCTCAAGCCGTAGCCGAAGGCGTAGAGCGGCGATACATCGTCGAACAGGTAGCCGCGGCGCGCCGATGGCTTGTAGTTGTAAAACACCGGCAGATGGCCGACCGAGCGCGGGAACGAGATGGGCAGCTTGCCGCCCGGGTTCGAATCGCCGAACAGCACGTCGGCAACCGCGCGGCCGGTCTCCTGCCCGAGGTAGAAGCACTCGTAAATCACCGGAACCTGTTGCTCGAGAAGATTGATCGAGAGCGGCCGCCCGTTGAACAGGAATGCGACAACCGGCTTGCCCAGCGCGAGCATGGCCTTCACAAGTTCTTCCTGGCGGCCAATGAGGTCAAGACTCGTCCGGTCGCCCATGTGCTGCAGATTCCACGCCTCGCGCGAGGTTTGCTCGTTGCCGCCGATGGCCAGCACAATCACGTCGGCCTTCTTCGCCACCCTCACGGCTTCGGCAATCTGTTTGCAGTCCTCTTCGGGATCGCTCGGCACCACCTCGTCCTGGTTCCACGATCCGCCGAGGGTGATCTTGCAGCCTTCGCTCGAAAGAACTTTTACCCGCTTGCCGACCTTTTGCATGATGCCTTCAAGCACCGTGATCTCATGTTTCGGCACGCCGCTGTATCCGCCTAAAAGGGTGCGATTGGCGTTGGGCCCAATCACGGCAATGGACTTGATCTTGTCCAGATCGAGCGGGGCAAGGTGGTTCTCGTTCTTGAGCAGCGTGATAGATTCGTGCGCGGCCGTGAGCGCCAGCTCCGCGTGCTCGTCGCAGCCCACCACGCGGTCGGCCTCCTCGGGATCGACATACGGATCGTCAAACAGCCCCAGCTCGAACTTCCAATACAGCATCGGCGCAACCAGCTCGTCGAGCTGCTTCTCTTTGAGCACGCCTTTCTTTACCAGTTCCACCAGGTGCAGGTAGCAGTCCGGGTCGGGCAGTTCGATATTGACGCCCGCTTCAACCGCCAGCCGGCACGACTCCTTCTTGTCTTTGGCAACGAAATGGCCGTGCGTATCGGGACGGTAGCCCAGTTCCCAGATCGCGTAGTAATCCGAGACAATGAAGCCTTTAAAGCCCCACTCCTTGCGCAGCACGTCGCGCAGCAGCCACTTGCTGGCGTGCGAGGGAACGCCGTCAATTTCGTTGTACGAGGCCATGAGCGTGACTGGGCCGGCCTCGCGCAGCGCCTCCTGAAAGGTGTAAAGGAAGGTCTCGCGCAGCACGCGCATTGAAACGTTGGCCGGCGCGCAGTTCATGCCCGACTCCGGTTGCCCGTGGCCCACAAAATGCTTGAGCGTGGCCAAAATGTGGCGCTTGTCGCGGAAATTCCGGTCACCCTGGAAGCCTTTTACCGCAGCGATTCCCAGGCGCGACACCAGGTACGGATCTTCGCCGTAGGTCTCTTCCACGCGGCCCCAGCGCGGTTCGCGCGCCACATCCACCACCGGCGTGAGGGCGTGGTGAGCGCCACGCAGCCGCACCTCGAGCGCGGTCATGGTAAACAGCCTTTCAACCAGCTCGGGGTTAAAGGTTGCGCCCAGCGCGATAGGCTGCGGAAAGCTGGTGCCAGCGGGCGCCGCGTGCCCATGCAGGCACTCCTCGTGGAAGATCACCGGAATGCCCAGGCGGCTGTTCTCAAGAAAGAACTTCTGGATGGAGTTGGTCAGCTCCGCCATTTCACGCGCCTTTTTACCGCCGCCTGAGTCGCTGGGCCGTCCCACCTGTCCTAGCCCCCTGCCGTCGCGGAACGACTTCTTCGCCTTGGCCAGGTCGAAATCGCCTTTTTCATCGACCATGGTCCGGGCCTTCCCCTGCCAGATGCACAGCATCTGCGCGGCCTTTTCCTCAAGCGTCATGCGCTTCAGCAGGTCTTCAACGCGCCTCGCGCTGGGCAGCTTGGGATTCTTGTAGGCGGGAGTTGAAGTGCTGGGCTTTGCAGCCTGGGCCGATTTCATAGAGAGCTCTTTCTTCGCAGGAATGATGGCGCATCAAAACGCGGGCTTTTCTGGAACGAAGGAATCTTAGCACGGCCCCAGCACCGCGAACCATATTTTAAAAATCGATTTACTCTTGGAGAGTCCGCGAATCGGGCCGAAGACCTCCCCAGCGCATCAAGAGAGGTTTGCCGGCGCACCCGGTTTCGTTCGGTGGTGAGTTATGAGCCGCTTCCCCATTCGTAATGGGCCTCTTCTGCAAATCGCCTCATGGGGTTGGCGCTGGCGCCGATTACCCCCTTGATGCGCCGTAAATTCCTCACGCTTGGCCTGCTCCTGTTCACCGCGGGCACGGGGATTCTGCCGGCACAGGAGTACAGTCTGCGCTGGTTTGGAAACGCGGAAGGGCTGGGAACTCTGGACGTGCGCAGAATCCAGCAGGACCGCACAGGATTCTTGTGGGCGATCACCGATAACGGCCTGTACCGCTATGACGGGGAGCGGTTTGAAGGGTTCGGCCCCAAACAAGGAATTCCCGCTGAGCCCGGAACCATTGGCGAAGCGCCCGACGGATCGCTGCTTGCCGGTGGACGCTTCGGCTTGTACCGGTTCCGTGGAAATCACTTTGAGAAGTTGAATGGCATTGCGGAGAGCGTGAGCCCGGCGCAGGGCATCCAATCCGACGGTCATGGAACTACGTATCTGGGCACCGGGGCAGGCCTGGTTAAACTGCGAGCCGACTCTCAAGGCGGGTATGCCGTTGAGCGCGTTCCCCAGGCGCCGGGAACAAGCGGAGCCAACGTAGAGGGGATTCTTGTCGATGGCAGCACAGTCTGGTACGGATGCGGCGGCCAACTCTGCCGCCTCAGTACACAAGAAGACCAGCAGGGGGACAAGCAGGACATTCAGGTGTTCGGCAAAGAAGCTGGATTGCCGGGAGCGCCGATTACCACGCTCCGCAAAGACGGCGAAGGCAATTTGTGGGTCTACGCGCGGATGCAGGGAGTCTTCAAGCTTCCGGCGGGACAATCCCGTTTTGTCAGTCCTGACACACCCGAAGACTCTCGCACGCTTCGACCGATCGTTAATGTGGATCGAGAGGGCAGAATCCTGCTTCCGGGCGCAAAGGGCCTCTTGATTGGCGAAAAGGATGGCTGGCATACCGTAGGCCCGGCCAACGGCCTGCGCGGCGAGGTGTACTGCGCATTTGAAGACCGCTCGCACTCATTGTGGATTGGAATGCTGGGCCGGGGCCTCGTGCAATGGCGCGGATACCAGCAGTGGGAGAACTACTCGGCCGCCAGCGGGCTCGAAAGTGACCTGGTCTTTTCAGTTCTACCCCAGCCGAACCATGTGGTGTGGGTGGGAACCACCGAAGGACTTGAGCAGGGCGTTCAGGGGCAATTCGGTATTCGTTGGCAGAAAGTAGATGCGGTCGGAACAACCTCGCTGCACTCCATCGTTGCGCAGCCGGATGGATCGCTGTGGTTCGGATCGGAAGAGAAGGGCGTGGGCCGCTATTCTCCCGGCACCGGGCGCGTGGAATGGTGGAACCTGGCAAAGCCGGGCGGCACTCAGGTATTCGCTCTGCACTTCGACCGCAATGAGCGCCTGTGGGTGGGCACAGACACTGGCCTGTATATGGCGGCCGCTCCGTATAGTCGCTTCGCGCAAATCAAAGAGACGGGATCGGAACGAATGTGGGCGGTTGCCGAAGGGAGCGACGGAACCATCTGGGCCGGCGGTCGCGATGGGCTGTTCGCGCTTTACGGAGATCGGTGGAAGAAATTCGGAAAAGCCGATGGCTTGAGCGATAATGCCGTTCTGAGTCTGGGCGCGGCGCCGGATGGTGTGATCTGGGTTGGCTACGAATATGGCGGCGGAATTGACCGCGTGCACCCCGAAGGCGTTCGCATCAGGGTCGAGAAAGGAATCGAGCGCCCGGGAGACGATGGATCGGTTTCCTTTCTTGCTCGCGATGCGCATGGCCAGGTCTGGGCCGGAACCGAGCACGGAGTGGATGTGTGGAACGGCAAGCGGTGGACGCACATCGACTCTCAGGACGGGCTGGTGTGGAACGACTGCGACCTGGATGCGTTTGCCGCTGAGCCGGACGGAACGGTGTGGATAGGAACCAGCGGAGGGTTATCGCGGATGAGGCCGCGCCAAACGGCGGATATCCCCACGGCGCCCGTAGTCGTATTTACCAGAGTCACGCTCGGCAAAAACGAAGTGTCGCCCGACGACAACGAGATTCAGGGCCGATATGCGGAATCAATCGATGTCCGGTTTTCGGCACTGAATGTCGAGCGGCAGGGCGGCGTGTTGTTTCGCTACCGGCTGGATGGGCCGAAGACACCCTGGACCGAAACCTATCAGCACGAGTTGCACTTTCCCCGCTTGGCGCCGGGCCGATACCGCCTCGACGTGGAAGCGCAGGATGAGGATGAAGACTGGAATAGCCGTCCGGCGGCTCTCCGCTTCAGAGTCCTCTCGCCCTGGTACATGACATGGTGGTTCTACGCGATCTGTGCGCTGGTTCCCCTGGCGAGCGGGTTGGCGCTGCTGCGTAGGCGCATCGTGAGCCTGCGCCGCGAGGAGGAATCGTTTCAGAAACTGAAAGACGCACATGACGAGATCAGGACACTGGCCTTCTACGATCCGTTGACGGCACTACCGAACCGCAGACTGCTGACTGACCGCCTGGAGCGTGCCATCGCCACCTGCGCGAGCAGCGGACGCCTGTGCGGGCTGCTTTTTGTCGACCTCGACAACTTCAAGACCCTGAACGACTCGCTCGGCCATGAAACCGGCGACCTTCTCTTGAAAGAAGCTGCAGGCCGCCTCTCGGCACTGGTGCGCGAAAACGGCACCGTGGCGCGTCTGGGCGGCGACGAGTTCGTTGTGCTGCTTGAAGATCTGAGCTGCGAAGCGGCCAAGGCAGCGCAAGGCGCAGAAGCGACCGCGAAACAGATTCTCGTCACGCTTGGCCAGTCCTACCGGTTGGGAGCCCACCATTGGCAAATCACCAGTTCCATCGGCATCACGGTCTTCGGCCGGCGTCACGAATCCCCCCAGGAAGCGCTTAAACAGGCTGATATTGCGATGTACCAGGCCAAGGGCGCGGGGCAAAATTCAATACGATTCTTCGCGCCCGAATTGCAGGCTGCAATCAATGCCCGCGCGGCCCTCGAAGTCGAGCTCCGGCATGCGCTCCGCGCCGGCCAGTTCCTTTTATACTTCCAACCCCAGATGATCGATCGCGCGGTTGCCGGAGCTGAAGTTCTCATCCGCTGGCCACACCCCCGGCGCGGCCTGCTTCCTCCCGGCGAGTTTATTCCTCTCGCCGAAGAGACCGGCCTCATTCTCCCTCTGGGCGGCTGGGTGTTGAATGCCGCCTGCGCGCAGCTTGCCCTCTGGGCGCACGATGAGAAGACCCGCGCTCTGCAGCTCGCAGTCAACATCAGCGCCAGGCAGCTCCGGCAGCCCGACTTTGTCGAGGGGGTTCTGCGCGCCCTCAGCGTGAACGGCGCCAATCCCGACCTGCTCTGTCTCGAACTCACTGAATCGCTGCTGGTTGAAAACGTTGAAGAGGTGATTGAAAAAATGAAAGAACTGCACCGGCACGGCCTGCGCCTTTCGCTCGACGATTTCGGGACAGGATACTCTTCGCTCACCTACCTCAAGCGTCTGCCGCTCGACGAGCTTAAGATCGACCGATCGTTTGTTTGCGATATGCTCAGAAACCTGCGCGGCCGCGCGGTCGTTGAGGCCATTATTCATCTCAGCTCGGGACTTGGACTGTCTGTACTGGCAGAGGGCGTGGAGACCGAAGAACAGCGCGCCTTCCTTGCCGAATGCGGCTGCCGTGCCTACCAGGGATTCCTGATCAGCCCGCCGCTTCCAGTGAAAGGCTTCGAAAAACTCGCAAGCGCCTACCTCCCCGCCGAAGAGGCCGCTTTATGTGTTAAATAGGCCGGGGCCAGCGATTCGGAGCGAAATCAGCACCTCGCCGCGCGCCAGCTACAGCATCGCCCGCTCTTTGACGCGCAAATACTGATTCAGCACCGCCGATGTCAGCTTTGTCGGGTCGAGGTCGAGAGTGAGCGCGCCCTGTTCGCGCAGCCGCGCCAGCAGCAGTTCGCGCCTGCTGGTCAGCTCCTGTGCCGCCGAGGCGAGGAACATCTGCTCGACATTCTTCGGCCAGGCGGCCGCAATCGCCTCGACCTCGGGCTGCGCCATGGCCACAAACAAAAGCACATGCCGGTGCAGCAACTGCATGGCTCCGTCGATGACCTCGGGCCGCATGGCGGTTTCAGCCAGGTCGGTGATCCACAAGATAAGCGCACGGCGCGGCTGAAAGCGATTGAGTGTGGCCGTGGCACGCAGATGATCGGCTTCGCTCGGTTCGGCCCTGGCAACGGCGAGAGCTTCAACCACCTGGCGCAGGTGGGCCGTGCCGCGCCCCGGCAGCACTCGCTGTTGGATGGTCTGCCCGTATATCAGCAGGCCCACGCGGTCGCCGGAGTAGAGCGCAAGCTGGGCCAGCGCCACCGCCGTCGAGCAGGCATGGTCCAGCTTCGAGTGGCGACCGCCTTCTGCGCCGTCGCCGCTTTTTGCCTGCAGCAACCTGCCCGCGTCGAGGACAATCCACACTGCCTGGCTGCGCTCCGTCTGGTAGCGCCGTGTAATCAGCTCGCCGCGCCGCGCTGTGGCCGTCCAGCAGACGTCGCGCAGGTCGTCACCCTCAAGATACTCGCGCAGGCTCTCAAAATCGCGGCCCAGTCCCCGTTGGCGCACCTGGCGCAGCTGCAGGTCGACCTGCCGGCCGCGCGCCAGAAAGATCTGCTGGTCCTCGCCCTGGCGCAGCGCGGGATACACCCTCACCGTCTGCTCGAGCGGAGCCATCGCCCAGCGCTCCACCAGCCCCAATCCCGATCGATAGCGTACAAAAACCGCGCCGGCCCGCATGTCGCCGCGCTCCCGCGGTTCAATCCTGTAGCGCAGCGAGGCGCGAATTCCCTGGTAGACGCGCAGCTTGCGGCTCGCCGGCGTAGCCACCATTGCCGGCGGCAGATCGTCAGTCAGGCTGCATTCCAGAATGGTTCCGCCACGCTCAGGCGCCACGGACTCGACTGCCAGCTCGATCTCCGTCTCGCTGTCGAGCGCCGGCGCATTGCCCCACGAGCGCTCCACCGTGATCGCCTGAGGCGGCGGCAGGCGTAGCCAGTCGGCAAAGGCGGCCAGCAGCACCAGGCCGTCCCATGCGAGCATGCCATATCCCAGGCGCGCATCGAAGAATCCCGGCAGCGCCAGCAGCAGCCCGCCGGCCAGCAGCCAGATGGTCCGCTGCGTGAGCCCGTACGCGAATCGGCCGCGCGGTTTCGCCTGTGCGCGAACCGGACCGGGATGGAGCGAGGGAGCGATCATCTTCTTGGAACGGCCACCGCGGCCACCACGTCGCCCAATACACGGTCGGCGTCGAAGCCCTCAAGCTCGGCCTCGGGCTTGAGCATGATGCGATGCCGCAGCACCGGCAGCACCGCACGCTTCACGTCATCGGGAACCAGGTAATTGCGATCCTCAAACGCCGCAAAGGCCTGCGCCACCCGCAGCAGGCAGATGGCCGCGCGGGGGCTCGCGCCCAAAGCCAGCATCGGCCACTCGCGGGTGCGCCGCGTCAGCTCGAGAATATATTCGTACAGGTCGCCCTCAACGCGAATCGCGCGAATCTCGTCGCGCGCCCGCGTCAGCAGATCGGCGGCGATAGGCTCGATCTTCGCGTCTTCAAGCAATCCCGCTGCACTTGAGGAGTGATGCCGCTCCAGCATCGCCCGTTCTTCGCTCTGTGACGGATAACTCACCTTGATCTTGAGCAGAAAGCGGTCGAGCTGGGCCTCGGGCAACGGATAGGTGCCCTCAAAGTCGATCGGGTTCTGCGTAGCGAAAACGGTGAACCACGCCGGCAGCGGCCGCCGCACGCCGTCGCTCGTCACCTGCCGCTCTTCCATGCATTCCAGCAGCGCTGCCTGCGTGCGCGGCGGCATGCGGTTGATCTCGTCAACCAGCAGAAGGTCGGTGAACACCGGCCCCTTATGAAATGTGAACGCATCCGTGCCCGGACGGAAAATCGTGGTGCCAAGAATGTCGGCAGGCATCAGGTCGGGCGTGGCCTGCACGCGCTGGAAGGCCAGACCCAGCAGCCGGCCCAGGGACTTCACAATTAGCGTCTTTGCAATTCCCGGCACGCCCTCGAGCAGTGCGTGGCCCTGCGCCAGCACCGCCACAAGCACTTCGCCGATCACCTCGTCCTGGCCGGCAATCACCCGCGCCAGCTCGGCGCGCGCCCGCGTCACCAGCTGCCTGGTGCCCGCCAGCGCCGGCTCAGCCTGCGCCTCTGCTACCGGATTCGTAGGAGTCTCTTCGCTCATTCGTATCTCCCGGTTTCAATGTTAGGAAAGCTATGAATATGATGCCAACGTCGAACAGGCGCTAAAGCCCCAATCATTATTAGGCGGCTTAGCGGCACGAGTAAACTCGTGCCCTTTTACAAAACCTATCCGGCCTTTCTCCTCGGCTCCGCCATGTGTTTAGCGCCTGCCGCAGACTGCCCGGCAAAGAACTCGCTCCAGTGGCCCAGCTTCTGCACCAGCGCCAGCGCCTTTTTCGGAACCAGAAAATCGTCGTTGCAGGCGCTCTCGCACTCGGCCAGGTCCGCTTCCAGTTCCGCACCTGCCGCGGGAAAACGCCGCCGCAGCGCATCGGCAAGCGAACGCGCGTCCATCCGCATTCCCTTTACGCCACACAGTGCGCCCATCCCGCGCCGGAACCGGTCGTAGGCAAGCTGCACCGCGGTAGCCGACGCGCCTGCCTTGCCGTATAGCGAGCCTAGAGCCTCAACGAACTCCACCGGCGTGGATCGTGCCGGCTGGGGCACATCGCGCACCGGGCCGCGGCGCCGGCTGAAGCTCAGCACCGTGAGCAGCGCCAGCCCGATCGCGCCCCAGATCAGCATGGTGAATGCCGGGCCGCGGGCGTAGAACCACTCTGATTTTGTCTCGCCGTGCAGAGACTCATCCCAATAAAAACGATGGTCTTTGGGGCTCCCGATCGCGTTCAAGAAGAGGCTCAGATTGTTGGCCCGCGCGATCGATCCATTCTCGATCGGCGTCGATCCCGCCCACCACACCACGTGTCCGGCATGTTCGTCGTACTCCACCACCGCGGGCTCGCCCGCACAGTTGTAATCCACGTGGTACCTGGGGTTGTTCATCTTCCAGGTTGCCTCGGGCTGCATCCATACTTCGCCCGTTCCCGCCAGGCTCCCAAGTCCCTGCGGGGTGAGTTTGCACGCTGCCCCATTCAGT
>DATJSB010000114.1:0-31259 GCA_035504315.1 Occallatibacter sp. | reverse complement strand
CAAGCCGCACGCCTTCGAGCTCGATCCGCAATAGGCCTGAACGCTGGCTCTTCAGGCGCTATGCGCCGCGCGTTGCTCTTCGAGATATGCAAGCCACTCATCGATGCCGGCTCCAGTCTTCGCGCTGGTTTCAAAGATGCGGATGCCCGGCCGAATCTCGCGGATGTTGTTGAGGGCCAGCTCGCGGTCGAAACCGCACGGCTCGGCGATATCGATTTTTGTAATGGCCGCGGCGTCGGCAGAGTTGAACAGCGTGGGATATTTGAGCGGCTTGTCTTCGCCCTCGGTCACGCTCAACAGCGCCACGCGAATTTTCTCGCCCAGGTCGTAGCTCGACGGGCAAACCAGGTTGCCTACATTCTCAATAAAGAGATAATCGAGACCCTCGAGTTCGACACCGGACCAATCATTGAGATGTTTGCCGATCATTTCGGCATCGAGGTGGCAAATGCCGTGCGGATTGATCTGCCGCACCGGCGCGCCGCTCGCGGCCAACCGCCGCGCGTCGTTGTCGGTCTCAAGATCGCCCACCAGCGCCGCGGCCTTCGCTCCGTGCTCGGTGAGTCTGCGCAGCGTGAGCTCAAGGAACGCGGTCTTGCCCGTGCCCGGACTCGACACCAGGTTGAACACCAGCACGCCCGTGCGCGCATACCGTTCGCGCAGCACTGCCGCAAGTTCGTCGTTCTTCTTCAGGATTCCGCGCCGCAACTCCACAATCCGCGTCGTCATGTTTTCTCCTGGTCCGGATCGCTGCTGGTCAGGTGCTTCCCGCTGACTCGCTTACCGGCTGACTTACTGGCTCGCTGTCCGCGTCCGGCTCCTCAATCTCGATCGATTCAATCTCCAGCTCGCGTCCGCGGCGCAACTCGGCAGCCGGCTCGCCGCAATTCGGACACCTGAAACTCTGCACGCCCTCGATCTCGGCGTCGCGGCTGCACGCCGCGCAGTGCACCACAACGGGAACGGAGTTGACCACCAGCGCCGCGCCCGCCAGAACGGTGCCGTCGGTCGCCAATCCCCAGCAGAACTGGAGGGAGTCCTCGACCACCGCGGCCAGGACACCCACGCGCAGCTTGACCGACTTCACCCGAGCGCCGGGATAGGCAGCCGCCGTCTCGGTGACCGCCTCCACAACGCTCTCAACGATTGACAGTTCATGCATGGGATTCTGCGCAGTTCGTAGGCGCAACGCTGCAGCGCGGCAGACCCGCCGAACAGCCCTATTCTCTCGCATGGGAGAGGGTCCGAGTGTGATTTGGCTCACTCGATCCAGACACCAACTACGTACACCAGGAATACCGCGGCGGCGAAAAGGTCGGTTACCATCGCGATGTTCTCATTGAACGATTTGCCCTTCTCGACAATGTGCCGCACTCCGGCTATGCCATAGAAGACGGCGGCGATGAGGGCAACAGGCAGCGTGAACGAGGGCCGCCAAAGCGACAGCACCCCGGCCAGTCCTGTGGCAAAGTTTGCTACGCCCAGTTCGCGGATGATGGGCAGTGCATCATCGCTCTCCATGTGGAATATCTGCCGGGCGGTAAACCCCGGCTGAATAAACTGCCGGATGCCCGCCGTAAGCAACCGGATTCCGGCGGTATAGAAGACAAACCACTTGCCGGTCGCTGCCAGCCATGAGATTCCATTTGGACTCCTCAGCAACTCCGCGGCCGCGGAACCCACCGGCAGCACTAACATCAACAGCAACACGACCACCAGGTACATTTCGAACCCCCCAGCGCTGGAGAAACCGGAACAGACCACTATATAGCGGCGGATCCCAAGCCGCTGCAAACGGCTTGCACAGCACGGTGCGGCGCTCTGGCGGCGTCTGCCGCCTTGCTATACCATTTCCACATAAGGACTTCCCCATGCCCACATCCGCGCCCGCCAGCCGAATCGCCCTCAGCGAGCTCGCCCCAGCAACCTTCCAATCGGAGATCCGGGCCATGACCGCCCTGTGCGACCAGATGGGCGGCATCAACCTGGCCCAGGGGGTCTGCGACACCCCGGTACCGGCCGTAGTTGAGGCCGCCGCTATTGACGCCATCCGCACCGGGCAGAACATCTACACCCGCTGCGACGGCATCGCCCGGCTGCGCCAGGCCATCGCCGCCAAGCAGCAGCGCGACTACGGCCTTGAGTACGACCCCGAGCGCGAAGTGCTGGTGGCGTCAGGCGCGACTGCCGGCTATCACGTGGCCATCATGGCGCTGCTCAATCCGGGTGACGAGGTCATCCTCTTCGAGCCCTTCTACGGCTACCACGTAAATACCTTGAAGAGCATGCGCGTGAAGCCGGTACCGGTGGCGCTCGCCGAGCCTGACTGGCACCTCGATACCGACGCGCTGCGCGCGGCCATTACGCCGCGAACCCGCGCCATCCTGGTGAATACGCCGGCCAATCCCAGCGGCAAAGTATTCACGCGGCCCGAGCTGGAGCAGGTGGCGGCGCAGTGCGAACGCCACGATCTGTTTCTCATCACCGACGAGATCTACGAGTACTTTGTGTACGACGGCGCGCGGCACATCTGCCCGGCCACTTTGCCGGGCATGCGCGAGCGGACGATCGTGGTCTCGGGCTTCTCGAAGACCTATTCGATTACCGGATGGCGCGTGGGCTACGCGGTGGCGGACCAGAAGTGGATGCCGGCGATGGGCCACTTCCACGACCTGACTTACGTGTGCAGCCCGGCGCCGTTCCAAGTGGCAACGGCGGCAGGAATCGAGCAGTTGCCGCCCAGCTTCTACGCCGAGATTGCGGCCGATCACCAGCGGAAGCGCGAACGCCTGCTCGATGCGCTGCGAGCCGCGGGTATGGAGTCGGACGCACCGGCTGGCGCTTATTACATTCTGGCCCGGGCCTCGCATTTGCCCGGCAAATCCGCTGCCGAGAAGGCGCGAGCGCTGCTCAAGGCAACCGGCGTGGCCGCGGTTGCGGGGTCGGCGTTCTTCCGTCCGGGACGCGGAGAAGAGCTGCTGCGCTTCTGTTTTGCCAAGCGGGATGACGAGCTGGATGAGGCCTGCGAGAGGCTGCGGAAGGCCAGCTTTTGACTTTCAGCGCGGTATTACGAGCTTACGCGCGAGGGCCGCAAGCAGCTTGAGGTTGAGGCGGCGGCGTGGCGCCGGCTGACGGCTGTTGTGGAGCAGATGCTGGGGTTGCCGTAAAAGGAGCCGTGCATGCCGAGCGATGTAAAACACCGTTTCCGTTGAGCCGTCTGCTCAAGTCGTCGCTCTTCGAAGCTCAGGTGGGGGGCCGGCAACCTTTGCCGTGGTCCCGGCGCTATTTCTGCTGGTTGCGTTTGCGGCGTGCATCATTCCGGCGAGGCGCGCAGCGAACGCCGATCCGATGGTGATTCTGCGTCGTGAATAGCGGAGACAGCCGAACTGCGTGCAAAATGCCGTGATCGCCTTTCACTGCATCCGCTTCAACTCAACGTCTTTGCCATCTAAATGCAAGATGAGAGCCTGGGCGGGACCTGCGGGCGGCGAGGTGAACGTGCATTCGTCGGTTGAAGTGGTGGAGTAAAAGTCCTGAGGGCTGTCGGGTAGGTAGTCCTGCGGGGTCTCGTCGTTTTCCTGGATAGAAAGATGGTTGCCTGAGAGGGTGACGTTGAGGACGGCGAGTGTGCCGAGCGCGTACCGGCTGGTGACGCGATTGAGTTGATCGGACGACACTTCGGGCCCGAACGCTCGGGGGGGCGCGTAGCGGGCCCGAAGGCGCACTGCACCCGCGCGACTTCAGCAGGTGCTCAACACCGCCTGGCGCTTCGGGGGGTGTGCCAGGCGGTGAGACGAATGTGTTACTGCTGGTTAGGAATGTTGGGGTCGTTAGGGGTGGGCGTGGGCAGCTTCTGGCGTTGAGCGGGCTGCGAAGTCACGATGTCTCCATCGCCCGAAGTCTGCGTTGCGCCAGCCTGATTAGAAGTCTGCGTGCTGGAACTGTTGTTTGAAAGCGCGGCAAGCTCAGACTGGTGGTACTTGGGCGCGCTGACGTAGCCATGGATGTGGTCCTTCGAGATGTCGTTGATGACCACTTCGACCGGCTTGGGGCTGTCGGGTTCATAAAACATTGCCGGCTGATAAAGATTCACGTGCTTCTGGGAGAGATTGCGGTCGTCGACGATGAGCATGAGGTCGGCATAGCCGTGCTTGGAGTTGGCTTTCCGCAGGCTGATGCTTAAAGGGCCTTCGCGCTTGAATTCTTTTGACTTGGTGAGGTCGAATTCAAAATAGTTGAGCTCGCCTTTTTTCTCGAGGACGACCAGTTCATCGTGGGTACGGGCGATGGAGCCGGTAAGCTCAGTGCGCGTATTGCTCAGGTCGGTCTGGGTGCTGTTCAGGTCGTTGCGGGCCTGGTCGATGGCTTTGCCCTGGGCATCGAGCTGGGTTTGCAACTTTCTGAAACGCGAATCGAACGTGGCGGAGCGGCGCACTGTAGCGCTACGGCTGGCAACGGCTGACTGAGCGGCCTTCGCCTGGGCGCTGGCTTCGATCTCGTTCACCTTGTTAGAGAGCGCGTCGAGTTGGCTTTGCGTGGTGGTGAGCGCGCCTTGGGTTGCGTTGAGCTGTGCGGTGACCTGCGCGTTTTGCGCAGCCAATCTCTGGGAGCCGTTGTGCTCATGGACACCGTAGCCGATAGCTGTGCCGCCGACGAGAATGGCGGCGACATAAGGCAGCACTCGTTTTGCCACAGGTGCTGCGGAAACAGGATCAAACATGATTCACCCTCCGAAGACAGAACGTCACTGATCTTTGGGGCACGTGGGGTTCCAAACCGGTTCGCGGCATAAGTGGTTGATTCAACGGCCGATGATGCCGGTTAATCTGGGGATTAACAAGGGAAAAATTTCACGGTGCCTGAAATTCTTGCCGGGTGTGGCCAGCTTGCTTGCAGTTCTGACGAGACCTTGCGGCAGCGCAGACGCTCGGCCCGGATCGAGGACATCTCGGCTTTGGATTGGTCAGAAAATGCTATTCCTGGCGCAAGGTGGCGATGGGGTCGACAAGCGCCGCATCGATTGCGGGAACCATGGAAGCGGCTGCGGCTACGGTGGCGAGGATGATGGTTGCGCCAATGTAGGTGATGGGGTCGCGGGGGCCGATATTGAACAATAGGCCCGACATGGCGCGGGAGAGAGCAAACGCCAGAACAAGCCCGACGAAGATGCCGGGCATAACCATGCGCGCGACGCCAACCAGCACCAGACAGACAATATGGCTGCGGCGCGCGCCAAGGGCCATGCGGATGCCGACCTCAGGCTTGCGCTGAACCGTCAAGAACGAGATGACGCCGTAGAGCCCGATCACCGAAAGCATGAGGCCCGCGCATGCGAAGTACCCCACCAGGAGCATCTCGAAACGCGGTTGATCGGCCAACTTTGCCACTCGCTCGTCGAGGGTTGCTATCTCCACAGGCAGCGTGGGATCGAGCGCTGCAATCTGGGTGCGAAGCCAGTTCTTCATAGTGGCGGCCGGCAGGTTCGATCGCACAATCACCACACCTCCGCGACTCCAGTCTTCAGCGCGATTTCTGCACAGGCGGTAGTATTCGGGCTCTTCGCCCGCAGCCAGTCCGCCGTTTTTTACGTCAGCGGCAACGCCGACGACGGTGAATGGCGGATCCTGATCCGCAGGAGCACCGTTGGCGAGATGCACCTGGCGGCCCAAAGGGATTTGCCCCGGGAACATGCGATCGGCGAGGGACCTGCTCAGCACGATGAATCGATTGCTCGAGGTCTGATCCTGAGCGGTGAATCCGCTGCCCTCGATCAGCGGAATACCGAAAGCGCGGAAATAGTCGGGCGTAACCGAGCGCCAGGCTACATTGCCCCCGGTGCCGCCGGCGAAACGCGGCTGCCCTTCAACACGCAACGATGCATAAATCTGATCGTGATGGGCGCCGCCGGGAGGCACCGAATCGCTGACGGCCACGTCGATGACTCCCGGTTGCCAGCGCAGATTGTCCATGAGTTGCTGGAAGAACGCCATCTGCCGCGCCTGGTTGGGATAAGCGGATTGTCCCAGCGAGACCGTTGCGGTGAGAACATCTTCGTAATTCATTCCCAGTCTTTGGGTTTCGAGGTTTCTGAAGCTGCGCGCGAGGAGCATTCCGCCGGCCAATAGAACCAGGCATGCGGCGATCTGCGTCGCGACCAGGACCTGCCTCAGCCGGGCATGGCGAATCCCCAGGGAGTTCCGGCCAGTCAAGGTTTCAGCTCGCGCCTGAGACAAGCCGGTGGCCAGTCCGAAGCAGAGCGCGCAAAGCACACTCGCAAACAAAGTGAAGGCGAGAACCCGCGAATCGACCTTGGCCGCGTTCAAAAACGGCATACCCGCCGGAGCAACCAGGATGAACACGTGGAGCAATAAGGCTGCGAACAGCACTCCTGCGAGAGCGCCGGTGACGGACAAGGCCAGCGATTCGATGATTGCCTGTTGGAAGAGGCGGATGCGGCCCGCGCCGAGCGCGGCACGGACTGCCATCTCGCGCTCGCGTGCGGCGCGGCGCGCCGTAAACAGGCTGGCCACGTTGGCGCATGCAATCAGCAGTACCGCCATCACCAGGCCGAACAGAATCCACGCCGCCTGGTGCACGTCATGAAACTGCCGGTCGCGCAAGGGCCTGACGACATAATGCACTTCTTTTCTGAATTGCGGCGGCGCCTGCTCAAGCGAGTACTCGAAGAGCGGCTCGAGCTGGGCTTTTGCCTGTTCAGGCACAATGCCGGGCTTCAATCGGGCGAAGGCCCACATGGGGCGGCCCGGATTTGCCCTGCGCTCGTAACCGACGTCGAGCGCCTCGGGGACGATTACATCAGCCGGCTGCAGCCGCGGCATTTCAAAGCTGGCCGGCAGCACGCCGATTACCTGCGTCGACGATCCATCGATTTTGATGATCTTGCCCACAATCGAGGGATCGCCGTGAAAGCGAGTGTGCCAAAGAGCGAAGGAGATGAGGGCAACCTTCGCAGCATTGGGCCGGTCCTCATTGGGCAGGAAATTGCGGCCGACCACCGGTGTAACGCCCATGGTCGGCAGAAAGTTGGATTCGACGCTTGCGCAATCGAGTCTTACGGGATTGACCTCGTTCAGGTCGCACGGCTCGACTCCGGTTTCAGAGGTCATTGCGACAAACGGTTTCTGGTGATCCTGCCACTCGTAATATGAGCCCCCCAGCATGAACTCCTGCGGCTCAATCGGGGCGACCAGGCCAACGGAAACCAGGCGAGCGGAGTCCAGATAGGGCAGTGGGCGGAACAGGATTCGGTCGACGACGCTGAATACCGCCGATGTGGATCCGATACCCAGCATCAGCGTGAGGACAACGGTGATTGAAAACGCCGGATTCCTCCTGAAACCCCGCAGCGCAAATTTCAGATCCTGAATAACGGTCCCGATCCACCAGCCGGGACGTTGTTCGCCACATTGCACGCGTGCCGCCTCAAACCCGCCGAATTCGATCAGAGCCTGGCGTTTTGCCTCGGCTTGCGAGAGCCCCTGGGCGATTTTGGCCTGGGTTGAAAGCTCGAGATGCGACTGGAGTTCACGATCGAGTTCTTCGCGCTTATTGCGCACGAAGAGATAGCGAAGCCGGGTGATGAACTCGGTGATCATGGAGAAGCCTCAGGAGCGTTGGTGAGGAAAATGCCAATTAAGAGGCGATCTGTTGGGGCCGGCATATTCCCCTCGACCTACGACAACAGAATGTAATCGTCTCTTGTCGATTGTCAAGGGGAAAGCCAGAGGTTCAGGAAACGCGGCGCTTTCGGCCCCTGACCTACCGGATTGCCGAGCCAATGGCGAGATTCAGCCCCACCATGAGCACGGCAGAGGCGGGGATAAGCAGGAGGGCATTCCTGAGGCGGCGCGGGTCGCCGCCGGCCATGGCGCCGATGATGGGGGAACTGACGGCAAGGCCTGCCCATCCGCAGGTAATGACAAAGCCGATGGCCGTGGCCGGCATCTGCGGGAAGGCCTTGCCGGTGATTGCGATTGCCGTGGGAAAGACTGGCGCCATCGAAAGGCCCGCGATGAAGACGAGCGCTGCTGCCGCGCCGGGCTTATTGGTGCGGAGCATGAGGAACGTGGTAATCGCCATGGCGATTGACGCCGCCAGCGTGACGTCGATGGGCGGTACATTGATAAGGATGCGCGAGGCCGCCACGCGGCCGATGAGCAGGCCAAGCGCGAATCCGAGCGAGAGAATATTGAGCGCGCGCGACTCGGGGATGCCCTGCGCTATGAGGTGACGAGGGAGCCAGTTCCACACGCCGACTTCGCAGGAAACGTAAAGAAACAACAGCAGCCCGAGCAGAAAGAGAAGTGGACGGCCGAGAATGGGCCCGGCCTGCGCCAGCGCAAAGCCCGCGCCGCCGTGGGGCGCCGGCATGGATGTGGCTACCTGGAAGGCAAGCGCGACAACCGTGAGCATTGCGACTGTGTAGCAGAGCCGCACCCAGTTGCGCTTGAAGAGATTAGCCGAGATGAAGGGCGTGGCCAGGCCGCCGAGTCCGAAGAAGAGATTGACGAGGTTGAGCGCCGTAGCGCGATGAGCGGTAGCAACAGCGCTGACCAGCGAATTGGCGCCGGTGACGACGATTCCGCCGCCCACGCCCAGCAGAAAGAGCAAAACGACAACAGAGCCAAAGCCGCGCGAGCGGGGCAGCAGAAGGAGCACAACGATGATGATGGCGAGGCCGAGGACGAGGCCGATCTTGTCACCTTCGGTATCGAGCAGCGGTCCGACGCCGACCGACGCGATCATGAGGCCGACGGCTTGGGCGAAGGCGATGGCGCCGTTCTGCTTCGGGGTGAGATGAAAGCGGTCAGAGAGATCGGGCAGAATGGTGCCGAGCATGGCGGCGATCATTCCGTAGACAAAGATGGCGAGGATGGCGGCAAAGATGAGCACGCAGGGCTGCCTTCGGGTGGGACGCGATCAAAAATACAGGAGGACGGCTGGCGTAGGCAAGGAAGGCAAGGCGTTATATGGTGTCTCCAGAGTTGGCAATGTAAACAAGAGGACTTAACTGCGGATCGCGATTCGGCTAAGATCATTCGCAGACGCAGACTGTCTTTGCTCTCGCGAAGGTCTAAGAACGCAGAACAACCGCAGATCCTTCGACTCCGTCGCGACCCGCGCTCTGTCGCTCAGGATGACATCGCCAAGTCAAGGTGATTCAATGTTCAGATCCGCAAAATGGCACGGAGAAACAGAGATGTTGAGAGAGATCGCACTCGCCTGCGATCTGGATGAAGAGATGAAGTGGGGCAAACCCTGCTTCACCCTTGAGGGAAAGAACATTGTCATCATTCAGCGCTTGAAGGAATCGTGCGCGCTTATGTTTTTCAAGGGCGTGCTGCTGCGCGATGCCAAGAAACTGCTCCAGGCGCCGGGCGAGAATTCGCAAAGTTCGCGCTGGATCAAGTTCGCGTCGGCTGAAGAAATCGCCAGGATGGAAAAGACAGTGAAGGCCTATATTCGTGAGGCGATCGAGCTGGAAAAGGCCGGCGCGAAGGTGAAGCTAAAGACGACCGCTGAGCTCGGGATTCCTGAAGAGCTCCAGAATAAATTGGACAAAAATCCCGCATTTAAGACTGCCTTTCGTGCGCTAACGCCGGGCCGGCAGCGAGCCTACTCCATCTACATCTCCCAGGCTAAACAATCTGCGACCCGCGAGGCGCGGGTAGAAAAATGCATGCCGCAGATTCTGATGGGAAAAGGTCTGAACGATTAGGCACTTTGCGGCGAGACTGATTCGCCTTGGCTTGCCGTTAAACTGAAGAAGCAATGAATCACCGGGAAAGTGGGGGCAGGCTGACGGGCGCCGCAGTGGTGGCGGGAGCGGCGTTTGCCGTTGGCGCGGTGCTGGCGGGATGCGGCATGCCGGCCTCGCCTCTGCCGCCGTCGCTCAATCTGCCTGAAAAGGCAACCGACCTGTCCGCAGTGAGGAATGGCGACCAGGTGACCCTGACGTGGACGATGCCGCGCCGCAACACCGACAAGCTGTTGCTCAAAGGCATGATTCAGGCGGGAGTGTGCCGTACTGAAGCCGGCGCGACCAAGTGCTTTGTCGCGGGATCAACCCAATTTGCACCGGGAGCCGATGCGAGCTTTACTGAGACCCTGCCGCCACCGCTCGCCACGGGCTCTGCCCGCGCGCTCACCTATTATGTTGAGCTGGTGAACCGCAAGGGCCGGTCGGCGGGGCTTTCGAATGGGGCAAGCGTGACCGCCGGCCAGGTTCCCGGCGCGATCGCCGGCCTTTCCGCAACGATGCGCCGCAAAGGGGTGTTGCTGGCATGGCAACCCGATGTGCAGGGGGCCGGTCCGGTCGAGGTCCGGCTGGTGCGCAGGCTGCTGACGCCGCCCGCGCCGAAACAGAAGCCGACGGCAGGCGCGGCGCAACCCGGAGCGCAAAAGGAGCCGGGTGGGGGATTGCTCGCCACGCCGGCTGAGCCGCGTGAGCGCACGCTGCTGATCGATGCGAAGGCGAGCGCCGAAGGGCGCGCGCTCGATGAGGATGTGCGCTTTAACGAGCGGTACGAATACCGCGCCCAGCGCGTGGCCACAGTTGAGGCCAATGGGCAAAAGCTCGAGCTTGCAGGGCCGCTCTCAGCTCCGATCGAGATCGAAACGAAGAACGTTTTTCCGCCGGCGATTCCAACCGGGTTGGCGGCTGTGGGTACCGCCGGGGAAAAAGGCGCTGGACCGGCGATCGATTTGAACTGGCAGCCGAATACGGAGCCGGACCTGGCGGGGTACGTCGTCTATCGGCGCGAGGGCGACGGCCCATGGCAGCGCATCTCGCCCCCGCGGCCGGTGGTGGGATCTGCGTTCCACGATGCCAACGTTACGGCTGGCCAAACGTATCGATACGCGGTAACGGCGATCGACCAGGAGGGCCACGAAAGCGGGCGATCGAAGGAGGCGGAAGAAGCGGCGCCGGGGCCGTAGTACATTGTCTACGCAGTTTCGTGGTTTCCCTGATCTGAAAATCGAGATCTGGGGCACCCGTCAGGGGCATGCAAAGTAGCGAGGAAGTTATGCGATATTGCAGGTTTTTGTTTGAAGGCCGCACGCATTACGGAAAAGTCGATGAACGCGGCGGCGAGTTCTGGATTGTCGATCTGATTGACCCTCCGGAGGAGGATCTTGCGTTCCGGCTCGAGCACGGACACGCGACGTCATGGAGCTTCGACTTTGAGCCCATGCCGCTCGCCAGTGCGGATCTGTTGCCGCCGGTGACGCCGTCAAAAATTGTTTGCGTGGGGCGCAATTATCGCGAGCATGCGCAGGAACTCGGCAATGAAATCCCCCAGGAACCGCTGCTGTTTTTCAAGCCGCCTTCGTCGCTGCTCAAGCCCGGCGGCGTGGTGAAGCTGCCACGACTCGCCGAGCGCGTGGATTTTGAAGGCGAGCTGGCGCTGGTGATCGGGAAGCGCGTGCGAAACTTCGATGCGGCCGCGGACTGGCGCAGCGTGGTGCGCGGATTCACGCTGGCCAACGACATCTCGGCCCGCGACCTGCAGAAGAAAGACGGCCAATGGACTCGAGCCAAGGGCTTTGACACGTTTTGCCCGGTGGGACCGATTGTGAGCGACGAACTCAACCTCGACGCAGGTCTGACAATTGAAACCCGCGTCAACGGCGAGCTTCGCCAGCAGGGAACCACGCTCGATTTCATCTTCCCCATTCCGCAGGTGCTGGGGGCGATCACGGCGGCCATGACGCTCGAAGCCGGAGACCTGGTGCTGACCGGAACTCCGGCCGGTGTAGGCCCGCTGAAGGCCGGCGACCGGGTCGAGGTGAGTGCGGCGGGGCTGGGGGTGCTGGCGAATGCGGTTGAGCCGGATTAGTGCTGGCGTCAGCCCGTTCCCCTCAGTTGGAAAGAGTGAGTTCGGACGAATCAATCGGTGCTAAAATCCAGTGCATGTTAGTACGAGAGACTCTTATTGTCTTGTTTTCTATATCCCTTGGAATGATCTGGTTGGTTCTATTCGTTCCTCTTATATCAAGGTTGTTTGGGGTTTCGCTGTCTTTTAACCCTTGGAAGAGAAGGAGCGTAAGTCTGGGGCTCGGCCAGAGCATTCTCTTGGACGGAATCCTCTCATTTGGCGTCTCAATGATCGTCACGGGCGACACTAATGATTATTTGGACTGGAGGCTCAAAGGCGGTTTAATCCAGCCTACTGCGGGCCACTTTATCTGGGACATCTGCTCCTGTTTAATAGGCGGTGTCTTTGTAGGCTGGTTCATTTATCCGAGGAACGGAAGGCCGCCGAAGCCCGAACTGCCGTTGGTCTAAGAAGAATTGCGATGGCTCGATTTTAGCGAGTAAATAGCTCCTGGGTGCCGCGCCGAGCCCACTTTGCAACCGGTTTTCACACGGCGCATCCTAGATAGAGGTAAACTGGCTGGGAAACCCGCGCGGCGCGCGGACTGACATACGCAGTGCCTTCCCCAAGGAGGAATCATGGCGCAGAATCTTTTGGAACAATTGCGCAAGTTCACCACCGTTGTTGCCGATACTGGCGACATTGAAGCGATGGAGGAGTTCAGGCCGACGGACGCGACGACCAACCCCTCGCTGATTACCGCCGCTGCGCAGATGCCGCAGTACCAGCCGATTGTGGATGACGTGCTGAAGGAGGCGCGCAACGAGCTGGGCGAAGGCGCAACCGACAAAGACGTCGCCAACCTGGCGTTCAAACGGCTGGCGATCGCCTTCGGCAAAAAGATCCTTGAGATCGTGCCCGGCCGCGTTTCTACCGAGGTCGACGCGCGCCTGTCGTTTGACACTGTGAAGACCATCGCGCAGGCCCGCGAGATTATCGGGCTCTACCACAAGGCTGGCATCACGAACGATCATGTGCTCATCAAGATTGCGTCGACGTGGGAGGGCATTCGTGCGGCAGAGGTGCTGGAGAAGGAGGGCATTCACTGCAACCTGACGCTGCTGTTCGGCGTTCACCAGGCGATTGCGGCGGCCGATGCGGGGGTTACGCTCATCTCCCCGTTCGTAGGGCGCATTCTCGACTGGTACAAGAAAGACACGGGCAAGGATTACCACGGGGCCGACGATCCCGGTGTGCAATCGGTGACGCGCATCTACAACTACTTCAAGAAATTCGGCTACAAGACGGTGGTGATGGGGGCGAGCTTCCGCAACATTGGCGAGATCAGCGAGCTGGCCGGCTGCGATTTGCTCACCATTTCGCCGCAACTGCTGGCTGAGCTGGAACGCACGGAAGGCGAACTGCCGCGCAAACTCGATCCGGCAACGGCGCACACGCTGCCCATTGAGAGGATCAAGATCGACAAGGCCACATTCGATCGCATGCATGCAGAGGATCGCATGGCTCACGACAAGCTGTCGGAAGGGATTGCGGGCTTTTCGGCCGCTCTTGAAAAGCTCGAGGGGCTGCTGGCGGCGCGGCTGGCCGAGCTGGAGTCGAGAACGCCGGCGACGGTGTAAGGACAGATATCAGGGATCGGCAAAAAGGCAATCCGCAAAACGGATTGCCCTTTTGCTTTTGTGCTGTTTGCAATCGAGGCTCCTGTTTGCTAACAAATTACCCATTTCCATCTTGGCAAAACACGACTCATGGCGTATCTCAGTGTTAAAGCATCATAAATAGCAGCGGCTGCCGACCGGATTAGGAATTGGGGCAGGCTGAGTCGATGCACCCCAGAATTCCTAATCCGGTCCATCCCCTGGGCCCTGCGCACGATTTCGATTATTGGCAGCCCGCTCTTCGAGCGCTTTCAGGCTGCCTACGCGCGGCCACGGGAGGTCTGTATGCAGGCTCAGCAGCATCCGCTCCAACTGTTCTTTCAGCAGGTAGTTCGTAACAGCTACGACGGCAGGCTCGGCCTGAACGATCCTGACGTGACCAACTACGTGGCGCGCCTGTTGTGCGATTTCTCAGAGGCTGAGAATCTGTACAAAGTGCGCGACGAGATGGGCCGGCCCATCGACGAGCTTGCAGAGATGATGCTGGCCGCCGACCCGGTGCACGGCCGCGCCGCGTCGTTTGACGAGGAGCGAGCCCTGCGCAAGCACATCGGCGATTACGCGCTGTTTGTCGCCGGCATGTATCCCGAGGCGATGAACTCGAGCCGCCGCCTGCGTCACCGCGTTCCCACGCTCGACGATCTCATCCACGCCGGCAAGGAGAGTTACTTTATCGTTAGCCAGTTCAACCTGTTTGAGTACGAACAGGAGGCGCCGCTTTTTGCACGGCTCAGCGATCGCTTCGAGCGCTGCATCCTGGGGCTGACGCTGGTGCGCGAAGAGCTTACGCCGAGAAAAACTCTGCCGCCGCGGATCAACTGAAGGCTAACTCGGCTCAACCTGCATTCAACCTGATAACCAGGATGTGCCGCCTTGAGCGGAGAGGATTGAGGTGGGGTATGGGTGAATGGGTAAAGCTGCGCGCGACCGACGGGCAGGAACTGGGCGCGTATGTTGCCAAGCAGGCAGGCGAACCGGTTGCCGGGCTGGTCGTGGTGCAGGAGATATTTGGCGTGAATGCGCACATACGCTCGGTGACCGACGGGTGGGCCAAGGATGGTTATCTGGCCGTTGCACCCGCGATCTTCGATCGCATTGAGCCGGGGGTGGATCTGGGGTACGAGGGCGCGGACATGCAACACGCCATGAGCCTGATTCCCAGGCTCGACATAGAGAAAGCGCTGTTGGATACGAAGGCCGCAATGGAGTACGCAGCCAACGCCACCGGCAAAGAGGTTGGAGTAATCGGATATTGCTTTGGTGGAACGGTGGCGTGGCTGGCCGCTACACGGCTGGGCGCATCAGCGGCGGTTGGATACTACGGAGGACGGATTGCGCAATACGCAAACGAGAATCCCGCGTGCCCGGTGATGCTGCATTTTGGCCGTCAGGACGCGCACATTCCGGCCGAAGAGGTGGAAAAAGTGGGGTCCGCGCACCCCGAGGTTGAGATTTACTGGTACGACGCGGGCCACGGGTTTAACTGCGATGCGCGCTCGAGTTACAACGCCGCCGCGGCCAAAGAGGCCCGCGAGCGGTCGCTGGCATTCTTAAAGACGTGGCTCGTGGATCGTGAGCCGTGAATTGAGGCCACGACCCATGAACCACGATTCACCCCGCTACTCCGACCAGACGGCCAGCACGTTGCCGACGCTGTCATCGAAGTGAAAGCGCTTGCCGCCGGGGAAATCGAAGGTCGGCACCACAATGCTGCCACCGGCGGCAACGATCGCCTCTTGAGCGGCATTGAGATCGCTTGAGTAAAGCACGACAAGCGGGGCGGTCTTCGGTTGCGGGTCGTGGGGATCGGATTTAAAGAAGCCGCCATCGATGCCCGCGGTGTTTCTATCAAAGCTGCTGTAGTCCGGGCCGTAGTCGATGAAGCTCCATCCGAAGACGGTCTCGTAGAACAACTTGGCCTTCGCCACGTCGGTGGCTGCGAACTCAATGTAGTTGATGGTGTTATCCAGTGCTGCCATGGATGATGCTCCTTTTTGGGCTGCAAGGTTGGAGTCGATGGTCGGTGATTGTGCGTTGTGGCGCAGGCACACCAATCCGGTGTGCTCTTGAACGCCTCCATCCGCAATCCCTCAAGAGCAGGAGAAGGCAGGTAGAGCCCGCTGAGTGGACGTGCGGCGCGGACTGCCGAGGTACGAAATCAACCTACCAGATTTGCTTTTTCAGGGCCAGTGAAATTTTGCGGTTCAGTCGCCCAGTTGCACTACGAAGCCGCCCATGATGGTGCGCGGCGGCATCGTTACCCCTGCGATCTGCTGGTAGCCGGTGTTGCTGAGGTTGGTGAGCCGCAGATAAGGGCGCAATTTGCTGCGGTCGCGCGTCACGGTTGCGTTCCACACCGGATAGGCGTTGGCGTTGAAGGGAGCGTTGCCCGGCTGCTGATAGGGGCGCGCCACGGCAACCTCGTTAGTGACCGCCACGCCGTACTTCATCGCCGCGGTCCAGCTGGCGTGCACGTTCACCACCGGGTAATTCAGCGCGTACTCCGAACGGATGCCGGGCAGGGGACTCTGCGAGCCGATAAGCTCGGTCCATCCCAGGTGGATGGATTGCGAGGGGCGCGGAATCCACGTAACCCTTGCCTCGACGCCGGAGAAGTTGAGGCCGTTGAGATTCGCGGCACACCAGGTATTCGCGGCCTGTGCGCCGTTCTTCTCGCATGATGGCGGCAGAAACGGGTTGGGAACAATCGCGGCGCGAATGTAGTCGATGGTGGAGTGCTGGCGCGAGTAGAAGCCGGTGGCCGAGAGCGTAAGGTGCGACGACGGCGCCCAGTCCGCTCCGCCGTTGCCCGACCACGCTGATTCAGGCTTGAGGTTGGGGTTTCCGAGTGTCGCGGGGTCGGAATAGTAGAGATCGGTGTAGGTGGGAATGCGGAATCCGTAGCCGCCGCTGGCGCGCAGTTTGAGAGCGCCAGAAAGGCGAAGGCTGCCGGCGAGCTGGGGCGAAAACACTCCCCTGCCTCCGCCAGAGAAAATCTCTTCGCGCGCGCCGGCCGAAAGGCTCCAGCGCCGGGCAGGCGGGTTCCAGTCGAGGTCGATGTAGCCTGCGCCACGGTTGCGCGCGTGGATGCCCAGCGCGTACGAGGTGACGCCGCCGGAGAAGTTGAAGCTGCGGATCGAGTCGCCGTCGCTCTCGAGGCCCATCAACAGGAGCGCGCCGCCCGGCAGGGTCAGGGTACGGCGTAGCGATGCCTGCCACGATGCGTCGACGTGGTTGTTCTCATAAATGCCTGGATCGTCGCGGAAGAGAACGAAGTCGTCAGCGTGGCGGCGGTATCCGAAGGCGGCGACAGTATGTGCGCCCAGCTCCTGCCGCGCCGAGGCGAACCAGCTCTTGGTCCGCTCCCACGAGGGGTAGGAGCCGTAGAAGTCGTTGGCGCCGAAGGCGCGGTCCGAACCGGCAAAGAGGAGGTCGGTTACGCCAAGGCGCGTGCCGAGCCAATTTTCGGCCGAGGCGTCTTCGTTGCGATAGTCGCGGTCGGTCATAAAGCCGGTGGAAAAGTTGCGGTCGGCGGTGGCGCGGCCGCTCCACTTGGCCTTCGTAGCGGCGGCCAGCAGCGACTCCTCATTCGACTCAAAACTGCCTTCGCCCAGCCGCATGCGCAGCGAATCGTGACCGGGCGCAGCGGTAAGGAAGTCGACGACGCCGGAGAGCGCGTCGGTGCCATGCAGCGTTGAGCCGGCGCCTTCGAGCACCTGTACCTGGCTCATCGCCTCCATGGGTACCGGCAGGTCGAGGTTGTGGTGCGAGGTCTGCGCGTCGTTGATGCGGAAGCCGTTGAGCAGGATCAGGGCCTGCTCAAAGCTGCCGCCGTCGAGGACGAGGTCGTCCTGCGCGCCGCCTGCGCCACGCTGTTCGAGGAAGACAGCAGAGTCAGAGCGCAGAACGTCGAGCGCAGTTTCGGCGGCAAGCCTGACAGGCTGCACGGGCAGCACTGCGACGGGGCGGGGAGACTCGGCCAACGGGACGGGAGTGGCCGAACCGAGAACGACGAGCGTCTCAGTGGGACCCTTGACTGACGTTTGCTGAGGTGCGGGAGCGTTCTGGGCGAGAGCCGGCAGCGCCGCGACGACGAAGAGAAGAGCGGCACGATTGGGTTGGTTGCGGCGCATCACTTCTAATAATGGCCGCGGTCCGGGAGCGGTTCAACGATGATTTTGTACTATAGCCAATAGTTGAATGCTAAACTATCTTGCGAAGTCCATGCGGATCAACGCATTTCTCTACGAAAGCCCGATGTTCGCCGTGAGCCGCGCGGCGCGCAGGTTCGATGCGCTCGCCAGCCGTGCACTCGCAGCCGATGAATTGAACTTTCTGGAAGGACTGGTGCTTGCGGCACTTTTTTTTGAGTCGCCGAAGCTCGTCAAGCCCTCGCAACTGGCCGAAACGTTTGGGACGACGCGCGGAACGGTGAGCCATTGCGTATCGTCGCTCGAGGCCAAGGGGCATCTGCAGCGCAAGATCGACCCCGAGGACGCGCGGGCGTTTCAGCTCTCACTCAAACCCCAGGGAAAGAAGTGCGCCTTGCGCGTGATTGCCGCGTTTGACCGGCTGCAGAAGGAGTTCGAGAGTGAGATTGGCAAGGTGGCGCTGGGAGAGATGCTGAAGGCGATCAGAAAGCTGGAGGCGAGGGCGGGGAGATAGGTGTTTGGCCGGGCTCTTTCGCTCCAACGGGGCTGATCGTGTTTTGAGACGCGTTCCCTGGACCTGCGCCCTGGGCTATCCTCTTCGCTCCCTCAGGAAGCGTGTGCTGCGGCGATACCTCTGCTACTTCGGCACGACAAACAGCCGCCCCGGATTCTCGCCCACCGAAACGCCCTCACCGTGGCCGCCCAGGTCCGCCATCAACTGGCGCAGTGCGCCGTCGTGCAGCACGTTGTCGCGAATCACGCAGTTTTCGAGACCCTGGCAGACGATTCCGTACGACGGTGACCAGGTGCCTTTGCCGCCGTCGTCCTGGCCGGCCCAGATGTTGTTGCCCACGCACGTCACTCCGGTCGCGCCTTCCATGTAAATCTGCGCGGAGTCGTAACTGCCGGGGTTGGCCACCTTGCCGCTGCGCTTGATGTAGTTCCCGGTGATGGTCACCTGCGTGGGGCCGTGGCCACGCTCGTTTTTGCGCAGTGCAATGCCGCACAGGCCGGCGCGGTCAAAGAAGTTGCCTGTGATCTGGTAGCCGTCGCCGCCATGGATAGTGAAGTTGCCGGCATCGTTCCACTCGATGCGGTTGCCGGTAAAGGTCATCGACGCGTTTTCGTGCCGTGCCGCAAAACCCGCGCCGTGATTGCCTGAAAACCAGTTGTCGAGGATGAAACCATCCCAGCCGCGCATGTTCATGCCGTCGCCCTGGTTATAGGCGAGCTGGCAGTGTCGCACGCTGAAGCACCAGATGCAATCCAGATGCATGCCGTCGCCGGTGAAGTGCGCCACCTGGCAACGCTCTATGCGGAATGAGTCCTCGCGCTCGTAATTGTTGCGGTCGGTCATCATACCGTGGATCCCGGCGCCGAGATCGCCGCCCTCGAGCGAAAGTCCGTCGATGGTTGCGCCGCGCGCGTCAGTCAGGTCAAGCAGGCATTTGGATCCGGGACCCGCGAGTTTGAGCACGCTGCCGCCGCCGCGCCCGTAGTTCCACGCAGGAATGCCGATGAGCGCGGTGCCGGCGCGCACATGCAACTCATTCGTGAGATAGACTCCGGGCGGCAGAAACACGCAGCTGCTCACTTCAGACGCTGCGTCGAGCGCCTTTTGCAGAACCGCTGTGTCGTCGGTTTTGCCGTCGCCGGTTGCGCCAAGAGCCCGCGCATCCAGCATTGTTCCGTGCGCGCCCGCCTGCGCCGGAAGTACCACCGATCCCATCAACAACGAAGCTCCACCGAGCATTGCACCACGCGCCACGTCCCGCCTGCTGAAGTCACCCATATTTGGCCCTCTTGTTGCCGTGGCAAGTTTTACAGGATAAACGGGCCTAAAGAATATATCGGCTGAGGTCGTTGTCCTTCACGATGTTGGCCACCATCTGCTTCACGTACTCGGCGTCGATCACGAACAGCTTTTCGGGCCCCGAAGAAGACATCCGGTCGCGATAGGGCAGCGGCACCGTGGCCTCGTTTTTGATGGCTTCGCTGAGCGCTGCCGCCGCATCGCCGTCCGGTGCGCGGCGAGCCACGTCGGGCGCGAGGAAGCTCACGTCTTCGAGCACACGCTCCATGATGGTGTGCAGGCGGCGCGCGCCGATGTTTTCGGTCTGCTCGTTCACCTTGAAGGCGAACTCGGCCATCTCGCGCAAGGCTTCTGGAGCGAACTCGAGACGCACGCCTTCAGTCTCAAGCAGGGCCGAGTACTGCTTGGTAAGCGACGACTTTGGCTCTGTAAGGATGCGCAGGAAATCTTCGACGGTGAGCGATTGCAGCTCGACGCGAATGGGGAAGCGGCCCTGCAGTTCGGGGATGAGGTCGCTCGGTTTGGAGACGTGGAACGCGCCGGCAGCGATGAACAGGATGTGATCTGTCCGCACCATGCCGTAGCGTGTGTTCACTGTAGTGCCTTCCACAATGGGCAGAATGTCGCGCTGCACGCCTTCGCGAGAGACATCGGGTCCGTGACCGCCTTCGCGGCCGGCGATCTTGTCGATCTCGTCGAGAAAGACGATGCCGTTCGACTCGACGCGCTCGACCGCAGCGCGGTTCACTGCGTCCATGTCGATAAGGCGGCCCTCTTCTTCCTGTACCAGGTAATCGAAGGCGTCGGCCACCTTCATCTTGCGTTTTTTTGAGCCGCCGCCAAAGATGTTGGGCAGCATGTCCTTGAGGTTCATCTCCATGTCCTCAAGGCTCTGGTTGCTGATGATGCCGAACTGCGGCATGTTGCGCTCGCGTACGTCGAGCTCGACCATGCGGTCGTCGAGCTTGCCCTCGCGGAGCTGCTGGCGCAGTTTCTCGCGCGAGCGCTGGTAGCTCTCCGTGCCGGGCAACTGGAGCTGGCCATCCTGCGAGGGCTGCTGCGGCGGCGGCGGCAGCAGCACGTCGAGCAGACGCTCCTCGGCGTTCATCTCGGCGCGGTCTTCAACTTCTTCAAGGCGCTCTTCGCGCACCATGTCGATGGCGATCTCGACCAGGTCGCGAATCATGGATTCAACGTCGCGGCCCACGTAGCCGACCTCAGTGAACTTTGAAGCTTCGACCTTGAGGAACGGCGAGTTGGTGAGCTTGGCAAGGCGGCGCGCGATCTCGGTTTTGCCCACGCCCGTGGGGCCAATCATGATGATGTTTTTGGGCATGATGTCGTCGGCGATGTCAGGGGGCAGCCTCTGGCGGCGCTGCCGGTTTCTCAACGCGATGGCAACGGCGCGCTTGGCGGCCTTCTGGCCGACGACGTGCTTGTCGAGCTCGGCGACAATCTCGCGCGGCGTCAGCTCGTCGAGCGCGAGCTCCTGTTCTTCAGCGGATGCGGGCAGATAAATGGCCATGTGCGGTGAGCCGTTAAAGTTCCTCAATGGTTACGTGGTCGTTGGTGTAAATGCAGATCTCGCCGGCGATCTTCATTGCTTTTTCGGCAATCTCGCGCGCGCCCAAGTCAGTATTTTCAATCAGCGCGCGTGCGGCGGCCGTGGCAAAACTGCCACCGCTGCCGATGGCGGCCAGCGGCTCGTCGGGGTCAATCACATCGCCCGAGCCCGAAATCAGGAAGGTCTGATTTTTGTCGGCAACCAGCAGCAGCGCCTCAAGGTTGCGCAGCATCTTGTCGGTGCGCCAGTCTTTGGCCAGCTCCACGGCGGCACGGTTCAGGTTGCCGGCGTGCTGCTCGAGCTTGGTTTCGAAGCGCGAGAACAGGTTGAAAGCGTCGGCGGTTGATCCGGCGAATCCGGCCAGTATCTTGTCCTGGAACAGGCGCCGGATTTTGCGCGCGGAGTGCTTCAGCACGTGGTCGCCTAAGGTCACCTGGCCGTCGGCAGCCATCACCACGTGGTCGTTGCGGCGGACGCAAATCACAGTTGTCGAACGAATTGGGGGGCGGTGTTTCATCTTTGAACTCATCTGAAAAATCCCGCAAAGAGCGGCGTTTCCATGGCGGAAATCCGCGCCAGAGGGCAACTTAGAGTATAGGACATCGGCGCGTCACGAATCGTGGCGCGTGCGGCGCACGCAGTCAAATTCCATCTGCGCTATGCTTGACTTTGAGGGACCGCGGGGCGGGATTTTGAATGGAATGACGCTCCTCAACAAAGCCGGCTGGGAGATTGCCACTACGGTCGCCGCACTTGCGGCGCTCAGCGGAGCGGCCGTGTGGCTGATTTTCCGCCGCCGGCCCACGCCTGAAGAGATCGAGGCGGCGCGGCGCAAGTTTTTGGTCCAATCGGGCCGGCTGGTCGACGGCATGCTGCTTGACACGTGCGATATGCCGGCAACGGACGGCCGCACCCTGAAGATGCTCATTTTCAGTTACCGCATTGGTGGCGTGGACTACCAGTGCTCGCAGGATATTACGGCATTGAGCGCGGTGGTGAATCCGGAACGGGTGCGCGCGGGCTTCCCCTGCTCGGTGCGCTACCAACCGGGGAACCCGCAGAGCAGCATTGTGGTTGCAGAAGGCTGGACCGGACTGCGCGAAGGTTTGCCGCAGTTCCCGGCGTTTGAGGATCCGGAGCCAGTGGATTTGAGCCATCTGCGGCATGAGGCGAAGTAGGGCAGGCGAACGCAAGTAGGAACAAAAGAGATCCGGGCCCGGTAGTTCGCGGTTCCCACCCCAGTGCTCGTCCGTGCCAGGCAGGTGGTTTGCGTGGGATACCCACCCCCGGTATACTACAAGAATGCATGTCCACGCGGCCCCTGCAGCAGAGAGCGCAAACCGGACAACGACCGTTCTGCGCATCTCGCTCCTGGCCACCCTGGCCTATGTGCTGGTTACCTTCGTTGCCGGCCTGCGCGCCCATTCCCTGGCGTTGCTCTCGGAGTCGGGCCACAACGTCTCCGATTTTTTCGCCCTGCTGCTGAGCTTTGCCGCCGTCTATTTCCAGTCGCGGCCGGCAGATCACGCGCGCACTTTCGGCTATCAGCGGGCCGGTGTGCTGGCGGCCTTCATCAACGCCGCTACGCTGATCGTCATCTCACTCTGGATCGGCGCCGAGGCCATCCATCGGCTCTCGCATCCGGTCGTCGTTCAACCCCAGCTCATGATGGTGGTAGCCGCGGCAGGCGTGCTGATGAACGGCGTGATCGCGGCCCTGTTGTGGGGCGTGGCGCGCGACGTGAATCTGCATTCGGCATTCCTGCACATGGCCGGAGACACGCTCTCAACGGCGGCGGTGATTGCCGGCGGCGCGGGAATTTATTTCACCGGCAGGGATTGGATCGATCCCGCCCTCTCGCTGCTGATTGCCGCGCTTATTCTCTGGTCGAGCGCAGGCATCGTGCGCGAAACCCTCAACATCCTGCTCGAAGGCGCCCCGCGCGGCGTTTCCATACACCGGATTCGCGCCGGAATGGAAGCCGTCGAAGGCGTTATCGACGTGCATGACCTGCACATCTGGTGCCTCGGCTCAAACTCCAACGCGCTGGCCTGCCACGTCACCATCACCGATATTCCGCCGTCAGAGAGCGCCTGCATCCTCGAAAAGCTGAATCACCTGCTCCGCGAGCACTTTCACATCAGCCACACCACCATCCAGTTTGAGCACATTGGCTGCGGCGAGGTGGAGGGCTGCGTTGTTCCGCCGGAGGAGATGACTGCGGGCCACGAACACGCGCATCATCATGGGCACTCGCATTAGGAAGCTCTCGCAGCTGGACTGGCGGCGCGAGTAAACTGATGAGGCGTCCCAGACGCTCTTTGTCTAAAAGAGTGGAAATGCAGATCCTTCGGCTCCGTTTGGCCGAAGCGTCTGCTGGACTGCGCTCACGATGACAACGGTGATTAAGTTTCGAGATTCGGGAGCAACGCACAAGACCACGATTAGAAAACAGGCCCGGTCTGTACATCAGCGAGGTCAACATTTGAACCGTCTATCAGTGTTTTCCGCCCTGACACTTCTTGCCTTGGCGTCCCTCAACTCCAGCGTCGCCCTTCGTGCGCAGGCGCCAACCGCCGCGCAGCTCCAAAACTACTCCGGCGAGTACACCGATCCGACCGATCCCGACAGCCACTACGACGTGTACGTCGATATTGGGAAGCTGATGATTGAGAGTGAGCGATTGGTTCCGACTCAGCTGCTTGCCACCAAGGGCAATGAGTTCACCCGCGAGGGGACGAAGGATACTGTCACCTTTACGGTAGGCGGCGACGGGCGTGCGACGGAGCTAACGACCTCGGTCAGCGAGGGCACGGTTTTCAAGCGTACCAGCGAGCCGGTGCGGCACGTTTTTCACGATTACGTGGCCACCGACGTGATGATCCCCGTGCGCGACGGCGTCAAGCTGCACGCCATTATTCTCAAGCCCTCCGACATTTCCGCGCCGCTGCCCTTCATCATCGATCGAACTCCCTATGGCGTTGACGGCTTTGACCGGAAGCAGATCTTCCGCTGGCGACCGGAACTGGCGCGCGCTGGATACATCTTTGTGGCTGAGGACATTCGCGGCCGGTTCAAGAGCAGGGGCAGATTTGTGATGATGCGACCGCTGGCAGATCATAGCGACCCCAAGGCCATTGACGAGAGTACCGATACCTACGACACCGTTGCATGGCTGCTCAAAAATGTGTCGGGCAACAACGGCCGCGTGGGTGTTGTGGGCACCAGCTACGACGGCTTTCTGGCCATGATGGCCGGGATCGACCCGCACCCCGCCGTGAAGGCCATTTCGCCGCAGGCGCCCATGATCGATGTGTGGATGGGCGACGACTTCTTTCACAACGGCGCCTTCCGCCAGACCTACGGCTATGACTACGTGAAAGCAATGGAGTCGAGCAGAGAGACCAGCGATGTGCAATACGGCAAGGATAAGGACGGAAAGCCGATCGACGGATTCGACTATTTTCTCTCGCGCGGATCGTTTATCGAGGACGTGAAGCAGTCGGGCACAAAAATGCTGCCCACCTGGAAGCTCTTTCTCAAGCACCCCGAGTACGACGAAGACTGGCGCTCGCGCGGTGTTGAGCACCATCTCGATACCGTGGCCGTTCCCACGCTCAGCGTCGGCGGTTACTACGATCAGGAAGACATGTGGGGTCCGCAGGAAGAGTACGCAACCCTCGAGCCGCATGATACGAACCATGAGAACTTTCTGGTTCTCGGTCCATGGCGTCACGGCTCCTGGGCCTTGTCGACGCGCCATCTTGGCAACATCGAATACGGCGAGCCCATCGGCAAGGAGTTTCGCGCCCGCATTGAAGCGAAATTCTTCGCGCATTATCTGAAAGACGAGCCAGGATTCGATCTCAAAGATTCGGCAAGTTTTGAGCTCGGATCGGATACGTGGAAGTACTATTCACACTTTCCGCCTGAAATTTCGAAGCCAACCTGCCTCTATCTTGAGGGCAACGGCCAGCTTGGCTGGACCGCTTCAACTACCGACACCGCCACCAGCTATGTGAGCGATCCGGCCAATCCCGTGCCCTACCGTCACCGGCCCATTCAGCCGACTTACGGCCCGGGTTCGCAGTGGTACAACTGGCTCACTGAAGATCAGCGATTCGTCACCGATCGCAAAGATGTGGCTCAATTCAAACTGCCGGTTCTCGACCACGACCTTACGTTGACCGGCGAGGTTGTGGCCGACATCTTTGCCAAAACCACCGGGACCGACAACGACATGGTGGTGAAGCTGATCGACGTATATCCCGGCAACGATCCTGACCCCAAGATGCGCGGCTACGAACTGATGACCAATATGGAGATCTTCCGCGGCCGCTACCTGAAGAGCTTCTCGAAAGCGGCGCCCATTCCGGCGGGAACCGTGGAGGAGTATAAATACAGCCTCCACGACGTCGATCACGTCTTCAAGGCCGGTCACAGCGTGATGGTTGAGATACAGAGCACGTGGTTCCCGCTCTACGATCGCAATCCGCAGAACTTTGTCCCGAACATCATGAAGGCCAAACCCTCAGACTATAAACCGGCCACAATAACCATCGTCGGCGGGCCGGGCCACGAGTCCAGCGTGATTGTGCCGGTGGTGGGAGGGGCGCTGTGATGGGAACTTGCTCGATGCAGTGGCTGCGCGGGCCGGGAGGCCCACGCTACAGCCGGTCCGGAGACCAGCGCTACTGAACAATGTGGGTCAATTCGCGCGCAGCGCCACCATTGGATCGATGCGCGAAGCGCGCCGCGCGGGCAAATAGCCTGCAACCGCCGCGACGATCAGCAGCGCCAGCGCCACTGCGACATACGTCACTCC
Source organism: Occallatibacter sp. (assembly GCA_035504315.1). Lineage (GTDB taxonomy): Bacteria > Acidobacteriota > Terriglobia > Terriglobales > Acidobacteriaceae > Telmatobacter. Next base: position 5,387 of record DATJSB010000114.1, on the reverse strand, counting down.
ATCCCAAGGCGACGTAGCAAAGAGCAACGAAGCAATCAGCTTTGCCGCCGCGAGCGAAACTCCGGCGCCCAGTGCTATTCCCACGACCGCCAGTCGCAGCGTGCCGCTCAGCACATCTCTCTGCACACGGCCCATGGTTGCGCCCAGCGCCATGCGAATACCGATCTCCTGCGTTTGCCGAGTGACCGTGTATGAGATGACGCCGTAGATTCCGACTGCGGCCAGCAGCAGGCCCAGCCCGGCAAACGACGCCACCATTAACATGAAGAACCGGCGCGGCGAATTAGCGTGATCCACAAATGTCTGCAAGGGCCGGAACTCCGAGGCCGGCTGTTTGGGGTTGAGCGAGCGCAGGGCCATCAGGACACTATTGGCGAGCGTGGCCGGCGGTAAAGACGAACGGATTACCAATTCGGCGGCGTTTGAATTCTGCTGCGTTACGGGATAGTAGATCTGCCAGCCGGTATCGCTTTCAGTGCTTTCTTCACGCACATCGTCGGCGATGCCGATCACATGCAGGCCTCCGGGACTGCCATTATCCAATATCTGGCCCAATGCGTCGCCGTTCGGCCATTTTGCGAGCCCGGCAAGAAAGCGGGCGTACGATTCGCTGATGATCACAACATGGTCACTGTGCAGCCCGTCATTCCAGCTAACGTCGCGGCCCCGGACACCCGTGCCCATGGCGCGCAAAAAGCCAGGAGAAACAACGTAGACGAGTGGTCCGGCGATATTCCCCTTGGGTGGGGTTACGCCTTTGGGAAGCGGGGTACCCCAGGAACGGTTCTGACCAAGCGGCAAATAGTCGCTGATTCCGGCGGCCTGCACTCCTGGAATGGATTCGACGCGCGCAATCATCTGCTGAAAGATCACGGCGCGTTTTCGCTCGGTCAAATCGCCGGTCTTGTCTCCGGGAACGCTGTCATCGTAGACGGCATTGATGGCTGCGGCGCGTGTTGGTTCAAAGCCCAAATCGACGTCGAGAACATGCAGAAAGCTGCGCAGCAACAGTCCGGCGCTGACGAGCAGGACTGAGGCGAGCGCAACTTCGGTGACTACAAGCACCGAGCGGAAGCGCTCATGTTTGCGGCCCTGGCCGCTGCCCGCGCCTGTGTCCTTCAGCGACTCATGCAAATTGCCGGCGGCGGTACGGAGGCCGGGCGCGAGGCCGAAGAGAACTGCGGCGACCACAGCGATGAGAACGGTCCATGCCAGCGCTGCGCCGTCGACGCGGAGAGTGCTCAACAATGGCAGCGCAACCGAGTTCTGGTGCGCGAGCCAATAAAGCAGCATCCATGCAAGGCCCAGACCGGCCGTTGCACCCAAGACGGCAAGCGCAAGGCTTTCGGTGAGCAACTGGCCTACGATGCGGGCGCGGCTGGCGCCAAGCGCGGCGCGCATGGCGAACTCCTTGGAGCGGGCCGTTGAGCGAGCCAGCAGAAGATTCGACAGATTCACGCAGGCGATTAGCAGAATCATGCCGACCGCGGACCAGAGCACGATGAGCGAACGACGCAGACGTCCACTTATGTAATCCTTGAGCTGGACGGGGACAACCTGCCCCTTATACTGCCCGCATGATTGCGGATACTTGTTGTTCCAGCACATGCGCGGCGCAACGGCAGCGGCATCCTGCTGGGCCTGGGCGAGCGAGACGCCCGGCTTCATGCGGCCGATCATGGTGATGATGTTGCCCCAGTCGCGCGGCGCGCCATAAAGCGCTATCGGCGTGATTGCGTCGACCTTTGTGCCCGGCGCAAACACGGCGCCGAAGTCGAAACTGGGTGGCAGAACGCCGATCACTGTCACAGTTTGGTGGTTGATGTCGAGAGTCGTCCCGACGATGTTGGGATCGGCGTTGAACTGACGCCGCCACCACGCGTCGGAGAGCACGATTACCGGTGGTGCACCGTTAATTCCGTCCTCGGGTTTAAACAGCCTGCCCATGGCCGGGCGCACGCCGAGCACCTGAAAGAAGTTGGCGACGACGTCGATGCTGGTGGCGGGGATGATTTCGCCGTTACGCGTGAGGCTCAGATTCTCGGGACCAGAGAATGCGAAGTAACCCGTAACGTCTTGAAATGAGCGAGTGCCTGCGCGGAATTCATCGTATGCATCGGTGGAGTAGGTCGCGCAGGAGAGGCCGCACTTGGTCGGCGGAGGCGCAATCCACACCAGTTGCTGCGCTTCGGGAAAAGGCAGCGGCCGCAGCAGCAGCGTGTTCACCACGCTGAAAACTGCCACATTGGCGCCGATGCCGAGGGCCAGAATGAGGACGGCGGGGATGGTAAAGCCCGGGTCGTTGCGCAGCGTGCGGAAGGTGTACCTCAGGTCTCGCATAAAGATATCGAGTTTTACCAGTCCCCGCGCCTCGCGATGCTTCTCCCGGGCCTGTTGCATCCCGCCAAGCCTGGCGAGTGCTTCGCGGCGCGCTTCCTCAGGAGAGAGCCCGCGCGCGAGGTTTTCTTCGATCGCAAAATCGATATGAGCTGCAAGTTCGGCCTCGAGATCGGCATCGCGCCGCCGTTTCCCGAAGAACGCTCTCACGCGTTCAAAACCTCTGCGCATCATGCCGTCTCTCCTTCCACCCCAGGCAGGACATTAGGCTCATCGTTCAAGTCCAGCACTCGATCCATCACGCCGGTGAGCCGGCGCCAGTAGATGGTGTCCTCTTCAAAATGCCGGCGGCCGGCTGCGGTGATGGCATAAAACTTGGCCTTGCGGTTGTTGCCGGATACGCCCCAGTTGGAAGCGATCCAGCCGCGCTGCTCGAGCCTCACGAGCGAAGCGTAGATCGTTCCTTGATTCAGCAGCACCTCGTTGCCGCTTACCTGCTCAATGCGGCGAGCGATGCCGTAACCGTGCATTGCGCCCATGGCGCTCAGGGTCTTCAAGACCATCAGGTCCAGAGTTCCCTGCAGAAGATCGAGTTTGGAAGGGGGCATTCTTACTCCCTGTGGCGATACCACATGAGAATAACAAAAGACGTGTGGCAATACCATAGGAAAGTTTGTGCGACGAAAATGCTCTCGGGCGCCGCGTAGACTTGGACCCAGGGTGCTATATGAGTGATGGCCGCGAGGAGCGCGAAGAGGAAAGGAAACGTCGCGAGCTGGAGGAGTGGAAGGACCGTGAAGACCGGCTCAACCGCGATCGTGAGGAGGACGGCACACCGGAGCGGGGTGGGTCGTAATCCTAACGAACCGGCCGTGGCGCGCGGCTACTTTTCTGCGAGAGCTTTCTTGACTGCGCGATCGACCTCACCGACCGCACCAGGTCCGTAGCCGACACTTTGATAGACGATGATGCCGCGCCGATTGACAACGTAGGTACGGGGGATGCCGGATGAGGCTAAGCGCGCGTAGGTGGAACGATGGGGATCCCACGCAAGCGGAAAGGTAAAGCCGGGGTGGGTCTTTTGGAAGCCGAGGACTGTGTCCCTATCCTGTTCGCGGGCGATGGCGATGAAGGCGAAGTCGGGCGACGATTTGTACTTCTGCCAGATTTGTTTTTCCAGTTCGGGCATCTCGACCTGGCAGGGCTCGCACCAGGTGGCCCAGAAGTTAACCACGACCACTTTGCCGGCCCGTGTAGCAAGAGAGAAAGTGCCCCCGGAGGCCTCATCGACCTGGATGGTGGGCATCTTATCCCCAACCTTGGTATACGAGTCCTGATCGGCGACAGACGGAGCGCAGGCGGACAAAGCAATGAGCAGCACGGCGAGCGAAAAGAGTCGGGCCCGGTTCGGATTCATGCCCTCCTTTGTAGCAGATGAAGGCGATGCACGGCGGAGAATAGTTTTGCGAACCGGCTAAGTTGTATCGACCTGAAGGAGTGCGCGTCGTTGTCGATTCTCCGCTACCGATCCGAGGAAGTCGATTGTTACAGGCGCGACCTTGGACAGGCGAACTTCGAAAGGGGGCGGTTCTACAATTGACCGGTATGCCCACCGCAGTCCGCTCCTACTGCAAAATCAATCTCGGACTCGGGATTGGCGCGCCGCGCGAAGACGGGTTCCACGCGCTGGTGACGGTCTACCAAACGCTGGAAATGCATGATCTGGTGACGGTTACGGCCGAGCCAGCGGCGAAAACCAGCATCCGGCTGTCCGCGAATGACGCGCGGGTGCCGACCGACGAGCGGAATACGGCATGGAAGATGGCTTTGCTGGCTTTGGAGGGCCTCGGCGCTTCTGCGGCCGTCGTAATTCATATAGAAAAACGGCTCCCCATCCAGGGTGGCTTGGGCGCTGGGTCGGCCAACGCGGTTGCAGCACTGATCGGATTGGAAACCGAGCTAGGCATAGCGCGCTATCGCATCAGCGAGGAGGAAAGCCAGCAATCCGCTTCGGGCTGTCCCGAGAAACGGCTTGAAATCGCCGCCAAAGTCGGGTCAGACGTCCCGCTCTTTCTTATTGGCGGCACGATTCTGGGTGTCGACCGCGGCCAACAAGTCAGCCCCCTGCCGGACATCGAACCCACCTGGTGCGTGGTGGCGATTCCGGAAGAAGGTGTCTCCACCGCGCAGGCCTTCCGCGACTGGGACGCGCTGTGCGACACCGAGGGTTTGACCCCCGAGGCAAGTACCGATAAACTAAATAAGTTGAGCCGTGCCTACGCCAGCGCATTTGCGGGCAGAATCCCGCAAGCCGGCGCAGAGACGGGCTCCTCCGGTGTCACTTCCGATAAGAAAGAACTGTGGGGAAGTGACCTGGCCGGACCGCTTGGGTCCGCGCTTGTCCGCACCGGGATCACGAGCTGGATCGAGAACGACTTCGAACGAGTCATCTTTCCCCAGCATCCCTCCCTTAGCGAAATCAAGCGCACTCTTGCGGGCGACGGCACGCCGCAGGCAGCTCTCTATGCTTCGTTATCTGGGTCCGGTTCAGCGCTTTACGGGTTGTACCAGACCCGCGAACACGCTGAGGCAGCCTGCCGTCGGTTAAGCGAATTAGGGATTCGGAGCGAGTTGACCCGAACCCTGCCGCGAGCGGATTACTGGCGGCAAATGCTCAGCGAACAAGTGGATTGACAGCAGTTCGTCGAGCATTAGAAACTCGCGAACGGCTGCGGAACAACGGTCTTTCGCCGAAGAGGGGAAGTCCGGACAGTTTGGGTGAGCGGAAGTAGATCCAGGATTTGATACTGGGCGATCGTTCAATGGTAGGACAATGCCCTTTGGAGGCATTTATCCTGGTTCGAATCCAGGTCGCCCAGCCAGAAGTACAGCCAATAGCCAGCAGCCTCTTTTCGCTTGAGTTGACGGAATTTGATTACGCGAGGAAGAAGCTACGGGCTGCATGCTACCGGCTAACAGCTCGAAGTGAGAAACAGCAGCCAAAGCAAACCAGCTTGGAGGTGCTTTTCAAAATGGCAATAGGCACGTTG
>DATJSB010000113.1:0-34438 GCA_035504315.1 Occallatibacter sp. | reverse complement strand
GAAAAATTGCCGTCCTGCCCAAAAGGAATCTCGCGCAGCAGGAAGTACCGCATCGCGTCCGCGCCCAGCACCGTCTGAACGGTTTCCGCGCGAACGATATTGCCGCGCGACTTCGACATCTTGCTCTGGTCAAACAGCAGCCAGCCGTTGGCGCGCACGCTCTTGGGCACGGGTATCCCCGCCGCCATCAGGAACGCCGGCCAATACACGCAGTGGAACCGGCTGATCTCTTTGCCGATGAGGTGAATATCCGCCGGCCAAAACTTTTTGAACTTTTCGTCGTTATCGGAGCCGTAACCGAGAGCCGTAATGTAATTGACCAGGGCGTCGAGCCACACATACACCACATGCTTCTCGTCGCCGGGCACCGGGATACCCCAGCCAAACGTGGTGCGGCTGACAGAAAGATCTTTGAGCCCGCGGCGCACAAAGCTGATAACCTCGCGCCGCACCGATTCCGGTCCAATGAACCCGGGATTTGCCTCGTAAAAATCGAGCAGCTTCTTCTCAAATGCCGAGAGCTTGAAGAAGTAATTCTCCTCGCTCACGGTTTCAGTCAACCGGCCGCAATCGGGGCACAGCGTTCCCGGAGGCCCGTCAACAAACGCCTCGTCTGAGACGCAGTATTGGCCGGAGTACGATCCCTTGTAGATGTAGCCTTTGTCGCGCAACTCCGCAAACAGTTTTTGCGTTCCGCGCTTGTGGCGCTCTTCGGTGGTTCGAATGAAGTCATCGTAAGTGAGGCCGAGCTTGTCCCACAGTCCGCGGAACTCGGCAGCGATGCGGTCTGCAAATTCCTGCGGTGTGCAACCGGCCTGCGCGGCGCTGCGCTCAATCTTCTGTCCGTGCTCATCGGTGCCGGTCAAAAACCATGTCTCAATGCCCAATGCCCGCTTGCGCCGCGCAATGGCGTCGCACACGATCGTCGAATAGGCGTGGCCCAGGTGCGGCCGCGCGTTCACGTAATAGATCGGCGTGGTGATGTAAAAACGCTTTGTTTCTGAGTCGGATTGAGTCATTTGCGGCGCATTCCGTTCGCGCCCACAGCGGAGGCAGCGGGATCGGCGATCTACTTCTATCTTACGGTATCGTGCTCAGTTGACAGCGTTTGCGCGGTCGGCGCAAAGTGCCGTCGCTCGCCAGTCATCTCGTCCCCGGGTGATAAAATCACCCTGTAAAATCAAGCATTTTTGAGGTTTCCAACCTGTGTATCTTGAACTGCAGCAAAGGCTCGGCGCGGCAATCCGCACCCTGCTCAAAGAAAAATACTCGCTTGAGATCGAGAACATTCCGCTCGAAACGCCGCCTGACCTGCGCCTCGGCGAAATCGCCACGCCCATCGCCCTGCAACTGGCGCGCACGCTGCGCAAGGCTCCCAGGATCATCGCGCAGGAGATCGTTGCGGCCCTCGGTTCGGTCGAGGGATTCGCGGGATTTGAAGTGGCCGGTGCTGGCTATATCAACGCGCGGCTGGACCGCGGCGCCGCCGTACGCCTGGTGGTATGCGCCGAAGGCAGTTCGCCCTCCGCGAAGGAGCATGTATTGGTCGAGCACACCAGCATCAATCCCAACAAGGCCGCGCACATTGGCCACCTTCGCAACGCCATCCTGGGCGATACGTTCGTGCGCCTGCTTCGCGCTGCGGGAAACAAGGTCGACGTGCAGAACTACATCGACAACACCGGCGTCCAGGTTGCCGACGTCGTCGTGGGGTTCCTGCATCTTGAAGACAGGTCGGTTGACGAAGTCCGCGCGTTGATCGTCAGCTGCGAAAAGCGAGTTGAGGATTCCAAGTCCGAGAGTGTTCTGTATCAGGGCACGACTTCAGTCGAGCCGAATGAGCAGCTCAATCAAAAGGGGGCTTTAGCCCCTGTAGAAAAGCTCCATCCGTTCGACTACTACTGCTGGGACCTCTACGCGCGCACTTCGGCGTGGTACGGCGAAGGTGCCGCCGAAGAGCAGGCCGCGCGCAAGCTCCTGCGTTACGCCACGCTGCACGAAATCGAGGCCGGCGGCAACGAAACCGCCCAAATCGCGGAGCTGATCTCCACCGCCGTGCTGCGCCGCCATCTTGAGACCATGCAGCGCCTCGACATCGAGTACGACTTTCTGCCGCGCGAGAGCGAGATCCTGCGCCTCAAGTTCTGGGATGCGGCTTTCGAGCAGCTAAAGGCTACCGGCGTTCTCTACTTCGAATCCGAGGGCAAGAACAAGGGTTGCTGGGTGATGAGCCGGCCGGGATATTTGGATAGAGAGATAAAGATCAGCCCCCAGGCAAGGAAGAAAAACCCATACGACTACAAGAATCCAGAAGATCGATTTGAATATGAGGATTCCATCGTACGTGACAGTGAAGGCGTGAACGAGAGCGCCGAAGGTCCGGACGAGGATGCCAAAGTCATTGTCCGCTCCAATGGCACCGTAACCTATGTCGGCAAAGACATTGCTTATCACCTGTGGAAGTTCGGTTTGCTGGGTAAGGACTTCGGCTACAAAACATTCTTCAGTTATCCGTCGCACGAGTGCTGGATCTCAACCACCCATGGCGATGAAAATCATCCGCATTTCGGCGGCGCTACTGCCATTTACAACGTCATTGACTCGCGCCAGGCCGATCCGCAGGCCAACGTCATCCAGGCGCTGCGTGGCATGGGCTTCGTAAAAGAGGCCGATCACTACACCCATTTCGGCTACGAGATGGTTGCGCTCACGCCGCGCTGCGCGGCCGAACTGGGATACGAGGTTGCCGAGGAGGATCTGGGCCGTCCTTATATCGAGGTTTCAGGCCGCAAGGGCTTCGGCGTCAAGGCCGACGATCTCATCGACAAGCTCATCGCCGCCGTTCAGCCGCTCGTTGACGAAAAGCAGGCCGCCAGCCCCGAGCCCGTGCGCCGCAAAATCGCCCTGCAGATCGCCATCGGCGCCCTGCGTTACTTCATGCTCAAGTACACGCGCAACTCGGTCATCGCCTTCGACTTCAAAGATGCGCTCAGCTTCGAAGGCGAAACCGGACCCTACATCCAATATGCCGTGGTGCGCATCCGCAATATCTTCCGCAAAGGCGAAACGACGCCGGAAGCCGTGCTTGCCGACTTCTCCCAACAACTTGGCGTTTTGAAAGGGCACGACTTTAGTCGTGCCGAATCGCCGTCAAGAAACGACGGGGCTTTAGCCCCTGAAGAATCTGTCCTCGCCACCTATCTACGTGGCGAAGACAACGAAGACATCTGGGCGCTGTGGCTTCGCGCCGGCCGTTTCTCGCTGGTTCTTGACCAGTGCATCGCCGCGTCAGAGCCGGCGTATCTGGCCAAGCACGCCTTCCAGCTTGCGCAGGAGTTCGCAAACTTCTACCACAAGCACCACATCCTTACTGAAGAAAATTCTGCGCGGAAGACATTTCTGCTCGCCACCGCGGCCGTTACGCTGCGCGAACTCGTTCGCTCGCTCGCCCTGCTCGGCATCGAAAGCCCTGAAGCGATGTAGACACAGTTGTCAGTGGTCAGTCTTTCGCAGCCCATGATGGGCTTGCGGCAGACGGAGAGGCGACCGGCGAGATGGCCGGCAGCTAGTTTCTCTTCCGCCTCTGGTGCGTCGAGGGGATGCTCATGTCCTCGCGGTACTTGGCCACAGTGCGGCGGGTGAGCTGGATGCCCTGCGCCCGCAACATCACCGCAAGCTGGTCGTCGGTGAGCGGACGGGTCGAGTCTTCGTCTTCGATCAGCTTTTTCACCTTGCGTTTCAGCACCAGGAGCGGCGTATCGGCGCCCTCGGGCCCGTTCGCGCCCTCGCTGAAGAAGAACCTCAGCTCCAGCACGCCCTGCGGCGTGTGCGCATATTTGTTGGCCACTGCGCGGCTCACCGTGGAGGGATGCACGCCGATCTCCTCGGCCACTTCCTTGATCATCATGGGCCGCAGCGCCTCGATTCCCTGATCGAGAAAATCGCGCTGTCGCCGCACAATCACGTCGCAGACCCTCACAATGGTGCTCTTGCGCTGCGCGATGTTGCGCATCAGCTGCATGGCCGAGCGAAAGCGCTCCTTGACGTACTCCTTCACTTCCTTGTCGGTGGTGTCAGAGACCAGCATGCGCCGGTATCGCTGACTCAGCCGCAGGCTGGGCAGGTCTTCCTCGTTCATGCTCACGATCCACTCCCCGCCGCGCTTCACAAACACCACGTCGGGCTCGATGAGCCGTGTCTGCTCCCGGTTGTAGAGGCGCCCGGGGTGCGGATCGAGGGTGCGAATGAACTCCGTCGCCGCGTGCGCTTCCTCAATTGATATCTGGGCCGCGCGCGCCAGCTCTTTTACGTCGCGCTTTTGCAGCAGTTGCAAGTGACGGTCCACAATCAGCGCCGCCACTTCCATCGCCCGGCGCCGCTCTTCAATCTTTGCGTCGGCCTCATCCTTGAAGCCGCCATGTGGATTCTCGTCCGCTAAATCGAGTGCCTTCCCGTACAATTGGTCAAACTCCTGCTGTTGCGCCCTGATCTGCAACAACAGGCACTCGCGCAGGTCGTGCGTCGCAACCCCGGCTGGGTCCAGCCCCTGCACCAGTTCAATGGCTCGCTTCAGAATATCGAGCGCTTTGCCCGCTTCCGGCAGATGTCCGTTTCCATTGACGTTCAGGATTGCCTGAACAGGCTCGGCCCAGAGCTGCGCGTATGCCCCGGCCAACTCCTCGTCGCTTGCGGCCAGGTAGCCGGATTCGTCCAGGTTGCCGATGACGTACTCGGCCGCCTCACGCAACTCGCGGTCGACGCTCAGCGATCCCAGCTGCCACGCCAGGTGATCGGTGAGAGTAGTAGGCTGGGAGAGAAAGTTCTCAAACGAGGGCCTTTCGCTCTCTTCATACTCAGGCTGCGTGCGATAGCCCGGGTCAAGATACTCCTGGAAGTACGATCCAAAATCAATCTCGTTGAATACGTCCTTGGCTGGCGCCGCCGCCTCTTCAGCACTGCGTTCCAGGCGTTCCTCTCGTCCCGCAACCTGATCCAGCATCGGAACCGATTCGTCAATCTCTTCCAGGACGGGGTTCTCCACCATCTCGGCATCGATCATCTCCTTCAGCTCTAGCTTGTTCAACGCCAGAACGCTCACCATCTGCATCAGGCCTGGGGTGAGCACCTGGCGTTGCGAGACTTTGAGGCTCAATCTTGGCTGCAGCAGTGGCATCCCTGGAACTCGTCCCCCGATCCGCACTCAGTGCGAGTGTAATCGCGTAATTAGAAGCTTAAGAGAGAATGCGTCCGAAGTCGAATCACACATTTGTATGATTTGTACCGAATTGGGTGACTTCCCATCCCGGAACCGTCGGCCCATCATGGGCTCGCAGCTTGACATGAGCGGCGAGTTTTGTCTTGCTGAGCCAAGTTCCTCATCAACTTACGACCGGCAGCAGGGTTCATCCCAAAGAGAATCCCTCGCCCAGATAAATGCGGCGCACCTCCATGTCGTTGCCCAGCTCGTGTGGCGTTCCGGAACGAAAGATTCTGCCTTCAGCAATAATGTACGCCCGGTCGGTTACGCTCAGCGTCTCACGTACATTATGATCCGTAATCAGCACGCCGATTCCTCCGGCCTTTAAATCAAAGATAATCTTTTGCAACTCCAGCACCGCAATCGGGTCGATGCCGCTGAAGGGTTCATCGAGCAGAATGAAGTTGGGCTGAATGCACAGTGCACGCGCAATTTCAACGCGTCGGCGCTCTCCGCCCGAAAGCGCATAGCCGCGCGTGGTGCGAATGTGCCCGAGATTCAGCTGGTTAATTAACCGGTCGGCCCTGGTGCGCCGCTCCCGGTTACCCAGCGGCTGCGCTTCAAGCACCGCCAGAATATTCTCTTCCACAGTCAGCTTGCGAAAAACCGATGGCTCCTGGGGAAGATAGCTGAGGCCGAAGTTGCGCGCCCGCAGATACATGGGCACCCGCGTGATCTCGGTCTCGTCAACCAGCACCCGCCCGCTTTCGGGCTGTATTAGTCCCACTATTATGTAGAAGCTGGTGGTCTTGCCGGCTCCGTTCGGGCCCAGCAGCCCCACCACCTCGCCCCGCGAGATCTTCAGGTTCACGCCGCGGACAACCTGCCGTCCTTTGTAGCTCTTACCGATTCCCTCGGCGAAAAGTGTTTGCATTTACTTGTATTGCTCGCTTCCGCTACCCTGCTGTCCCCTGGGCTGAGCCGCTCGCTGCGTTCCTTTGCTGTTCCCCGGTTCCGTTCCCAGGTGCAGCTTCGGGGCGGTCGTTTGCGTCTCGGTTTCGTGTCCGCCGCCTTCGATACTGACGCTATCATCGCGGCTGTTGAAAATCAAAGCCTCGCCGGTTGCCGTTCCCCGTTGGGGATCGCTCATGCGCGGCGGCGCCCCTGCCGTACCCGTCAACACGTATTTGCCATCGGCTCCGGTGTAGACAAGTTGTTCGCCAAATCCGCGCCTGCCCTGCGAAGTCACCACCACATGGCCGCTCGCCGTCATCCGCTCCACCTGCGACTGCCCACTGGCGTGCCCCGACGCAGGCGCCAGTTGCAGTTCCACCTGGTCCGAGGTTGATGTCTCCGTTCCCGTCTCGGCCGTGACCACCCCCAGCGCCCCACCGCGCATCAACGCCCTGCGGTCTGCATCGGAGTACCACAGATCTCCTCCCCGCACGCGAATGACTGCAGGCTGGCTCGGCTTCGAGTTCTGCGCGCTCGCGCCGGCCTGCGTCTTGCCCGGATTCGCGTTGCCCGCGCTGAGCAGCACAACTTTCACCGGATCTTGAGCGCCTGCGCTCCGTGCAACCAGCGTCCGCCGGTCGCGATCGAGCACAATCACCGGACCCTCAACCGAGTTCGCATCCTGCCACAGGCGCGCATTCCCGTCGAACTCCACCACGCCGGTCGCCTGGTGCAAACGGGCCTCGTCGGCGATCACATGCGCCGGGTCTTGCCCGCCCAGCGCAATGCTGCCCTGCGCAGAATCACCCGCCCCTCTGTCATTCGCATTGGTCCACGTCGCTTTCACATCATGGTGCGCATAAGCGTCTCCGGTTGCCTGGGTCACATCGATCTTGCGGGCCGTCAGCTCCATTCCCCCGTCCACCACGCGTGGATTCACGGTCAGGTACATCCATTGCCCATCTCCCTCGTAAAGAGCGTGACCTGCTGTCGCCCGCAACTCCGGCTGCGGCTGCGCCCCTGGCTTTGGGGCGGGCTTTTCGAACAAGACCACGTGCCCGTCAAACGTTGCCGTCTGCACATCACCCATGCCTTGCCCCGTTCCCTCGTTCCCTCGTTCCCTTGTTCCCTGGTTTTCTCGTTCCCTGCCTTCCGCAAACTGCGCGTCCAGCCGGTCGCCGCTCACCGTTTCGAGCGTTCCCGTCGCCGACGTCTGCTCCATGCTGGCGTGGCCCATGCCAATCATCGACTTCAGATCCGAATCTGCCCCGAACTCGCCGCTCACCTCATCGGCAGCCAGCTTCGACGGCTGCGGAGACGCATCACCCCGCTGCCTCAAGCCGTCGATGGTCACGCCGCCGAATCCGTGAATCGTTGCCGGCTCAACCTGCCCATTGCCGGCATCGCGAAACTCAATATCAGCCACTGGAGAGCGCCATGTCCGGCTCACGCGCTCCGGGACATGCCGGCCGTTTACCGTCTGCTCGCCGGTCTCGACGCTCGCCATCGTCACCCCGCGTTCGAGATGCGCATGGCGCAGCTCACCCTTCGGCGTGAATTCAATCTCCGCGGTTGGCGATGTTCCATGGACCGTTCTCGCGCCCCTTACTGAGTCCATCACCACGCCGCCTTCAAGGTGCCCATGCCGCGGCTGGCTCTTTTCGTCAAGATCCATTGCTGCCGTGGGCGCCTGCAAATGCCCACCCGTAGCTGTGGTTGCAATGAACCCGCCTGACGCGTCAATATGCTGAGCGCTTCCATCCGGGCGGAACAATACTTTGGCCTCCGGCGCCGATGCCTGCCCGCCGCGGTACTCCGCCGTGGCCGTTTGCAGCCTGCAGATATTGTCATCGCGGATGAATTCAAGGTGCGCCGCGTGAACCGCCACCGGTTCGCCATTTCGCTTGCCCGTCAACTCCACGCTCCGGTCAAGCACCAGGAAACCCTGCTGCGAATCGTAGGTTGCGCCCATTGAGCTGCCGCTCGCCTGCGCCGTCGAGAAGTCTACCCGCCGCGCCGTCGTTGCCACGCCGGTATTCTCATCAAAGGTCAGGCCGCTCGTCTTTACTTGGATTTCGTCGTTCGCGCCCGTGTGCGACGCCGTCGCCGGACCCAGATTCCTGGCCAGCTTTTTGTCCCTGGGCGCGGCCTGTTGCACTTCCTCAGCCTGCTCCGGGCCCGGCCGCATCAGCGTGATATCGACGGGGCCATCGGCCGTCGCCGTCTTTTTCGTCGCGTCGTACTCGAACTCGTCGCCCGCAATGCGGTCCACCCGCTTGCCGTCGTCACTGTACAGCTCAATCTCAACCCCGCGCAGAATCACGCGGTTGTCCTTCAGCTGCAGCTCCTTTGACGCGTGAATCTTGTACTGCGCATGCGCGCCGAGCGCATGCGAAAACGTGTAGCCATTGGCCTCCTGCTGAATGTTCAGCCCCAGTTTCTGGGGCAGGTCGCGAACCTTGAACGGATTCCTGAATCTGGCCGAAGCCAGAAAGACGCTCAGCGCGGCAATCAGCAGCACCGCTGCTGCAATTACCAGCGTCCGCATCCGTTCGATCGTCAATCGCAATCTAATTCCTCATCCCCAATCGCGCCGCCAGCCGTTGCGCCAGGCTTTCGCCAAGTTCGCTCCATAGCAGGCGCGCCGTCGCACCCGATGCCCCTTCGATGGCTGCCGTCAGCTCCACCAGTTGGCGCACGTTCTCTTCAATGTGCCTCGCGCCCACCACGTCCAGGTCCGCGTCCTCTTCAAGAAACGGCGCGTCCGTCCCGAATTCGACGCGGACGTGCCCATCCTGCTCGTACGCGCCCTCGTCGAAGAGCGGCCCATAGCCCGTCACCCTCACCAGTCGCGGCTCGCGCACCCAGCGGGCATCAGGCTGAGTGATTGCATTTTCATCCCCGGCGGGTCCGGAGTGCAGCGGAGGTCGAAACGAGGGATCTGCAGCGGTTCCCGGGGGCTGCACAGGTTCGCCTGGACCTACCTCCAGCTCCCACAGACTCCATCCAATCTGAAACTCGTAGGCGTAATCCTCGTGCAGCAGCTCGAGAGCGTCTTCCACGGCCCGTTTTGGATCGGCGCCACGCTCGCCGTGCCCGTAGATCCGCTGGAAGACCGGCGTCTCGCTCCAGTCCACCGGCCACACGGTAGCCGAGTACACGCGCGCCTCGCCGCCATGTGCGGCAAACGCGCCCAGCACGTGCACCAGCTTGTCGCCTAGAGCTTCAAGGCGCAGATTCGGGTACCACAGGCTCAAATAAAGCGTGTCGGCCATCGTCTTTGATTTTAGACGTTTCAGGGGTGCGGATGATGCTCGCCGAGGAGGTATGCTTACGGCGGACCCGCCAACGATCTTGGGTGCCCCAGGTCTCGATTTTGAGACCTGGGAAACCACGAATGCGCACCTAACTCGTCACAATCTCGCAGAAGTCCGCAATTCCCGAGAACCCGCGCAGCACCTCGTCGATGAGCCCCAGATTCGCGCCCCGCTTGGCTGGATCGGGATCGAGCACCATCACTTTGTCGAAGAAGGCATCGACCGTCGGCCGCAGCGTGGCAATCTGCGCCAAAGCCTCGGCGTAATTGCGCTCCGCGCGCAGCGCAGCCACTTTCGGCGCCAGCCCGGCAGCATCGTTTGATAGCTTTGCGGCCTCGGGCGCCAGTGTCACGTCCGTTGCAGAACCAAGTGCGAATCCCTTTTCTTCGGCCTGGCGCAGGATGTTCTTGATGCGCTTGAAGGCCGCCGAGATTGCGGCAAAATCCGCCGATTTACGCGCCGCGGTCAATGCTTCGGCACGCGCCATCGCATCGCGTACGTCGTCCGCGCCTGCTGCCAGCACCGCATTCACTACGTCGTAGGCAAAACCCTTGTAGTCCTTGAGGTAGAACTGCAGCCTCTCGCCGAGGAAGGCCGCCACCTGCTTCCGGCGCTCGCCATCTGCGCCCGACGCCAGCAGCACATCGCCCAGCCTCAGCGGCAACCCCGACTCCGCCAGAATTTTTACAATCGCATTCGCCGCCCGCCGGAGCGCGAACGGGTCCTTGGATCCCGTTGGCGCCATGCCAATGCCGAACATCGACACAATTGTCTGAATGCGGTCGGCGAGTCCGAGGAGCTGGCCTTCAATGGTGTGCGGAATCGGGTCTTCGACCGCCGCCGGGGTGTACTGGTCGTAGATGGCTTGCGCTGTTGTTTCCTCCAAGCCTTGTGCCTTTGCATAGAGCCCGCCGATAATGCCCTGCAGCTCCGTAAACTCCTTCACCAGTTCGGTCGTCAAGTCGGTCTTGGCCAGCTCGACGGCCTTGAACAGAGCCGATGCGTCAATCGACAAATCGGCATTCTGTACCATAGTCGCCAGCGCGATCGCCACAGCCAGGTTCTGCTCCGTCTTCCAGTGGTAGCTGCCCAGCTCCTTCTGGAAGGTGAAATGTTTCAGGCTCTCCATGCGATCGGCGAGCGATGTCTTCTGGTCCATATCCCAGAAGAACCGTGCGTCTTTGAATCGCGCCGTCAACACCCGTGCGTTGCCGTGCCGGATGACCGCCGTACCCTCTTCGTCGGTCTCGGTGTTCAGTACCGCAAGAAAATACGGAGCCAGCTTGCCGTCGGCTCCCTCCACAGCAAAGTACTTCTGATGGTCGCGCATCACTGTGACCAGAACCGCTTCAGGCAGGCCCAGGTACTCGGCCTCAAAGTCGCCCAGGATCA
Organism: Occallatibacter sp.; assembly: GCA_035504315.1. Classification (GTDB taxonomy): domain Bacteria; phylum Acidobacteriota; class Terriglobia; order Terriglobales; family Acidobacteriaceae; genus Telmatobacter. The sequence goes on along the minus strand of DATJSB010000113.1, from coordinate 23,578 downwards.
CCGTAGGCCACTCGGTCAGGTGGGTCACCGTATCAACCAGCGCCTCATCTTCGCGCCAGCGCGCGCCAGCCACCGTGCGCGTGGCCTTGTCGAGCGCCAGGCGAATCTTATGGCGGCGCTCGGCGGCATCGGCGATGACACGGCCGTTGCGAAGATTTTCTTTGTAAGCCACGGCCTCGCCGATTCTGACCGGCGCATCGCCGTGCAGCACACGATGACCGCGGCTGGCGCGGCCGGCGGCAATTCCGGCAATCTCCAGCGGCACAACAGCGGCATCGAGCAGAGCAACCACCCAGCGAACCGGCCTTACAAAGCGCTCGGGCTTGCCCTCGCGCCAGTACATGTTCTTGGCCCAGTAGATGGCGAGAACTTCCTTGGGCAGATCGGCAATGAGAATCTCCTCGGCCGTGCGGCCAGGATGTCTCACGGTTGCACCCACGTACTCGCCCTTCGGCGTCGTCACTTTTACAAGGTCACCCACAGCCACGCCGGTCTTCTTGGCAAAAGCCACGGCCGCAGGAGTCGGCACCCCGTCGCTAAACGCCTGACTCCACGATGGGCCGGTCTGCACCTCGTCAACATTGGATTGCTTGGGCGCCACGCCCGAAACCAGCACGGCCAGCCGGCGTGGCGTGGAGAAGGTGGTCACATTCGCGCCGGCCTCGAGCAGCCGCTCGCGCGCAAGCAGATCGCGTACCCGCTTGCCCAGCTCAGCCTCTGCCCCGCCAATCATCCGGGCCGGAACCTCTTCCAACCCGATCTCAAGTAAAAAGTCTGCCATATCGTCTTATCTTTCGAGCCTCTGGCTGCTAGCTGCTGGCTTCATCTCGCTAAACAAAGAAGAATCGATCTTCTTCAAACAAAATCAAATTCGGCACGGCCCCGGCCCAGGCACGAACAGGCTGGTAGCTAGGAGCCAGTAGCTAGAAGCTGCTGTTGCGCGTACGCTTTGGCCACGCCCACGGCCAGGTTGCGAATGCGCCCAATCACGCCCACGCGCTCGGTTACGCTGATTGCGCCGCGCGCATCCAGCAGGTTGAACAGGTTCGAGCACTTGACCGCCAGCTCGTACGTCGCCAGCAAGGGAAATCTCTTCTTGTCCTTTACGCTCGCGTTCTCGTCGGCCAGCAACGCCCCTGCCTGCTCCAGCAGTTTCTGCGCCTCGGCCTCGTAAGAATTGAAGTGCTCCCACAGCCTCGGCACATCGGCGAATTCAAAGTTGTAGACCGAGAACTGCAGCTCCTCTTCCAGCCTTACCTCGCCATAGCTCACCGGTGCGCCCGTCTCCGGGTCGCGGGCCCACACAATGTCGTAGATCGAGTCCACATCCTGCAGAAACGCCGCAATGCGCTCCATACCGTAGGTCAGCTCGGCGCAGATCGGGTCCAGATCGAGCCCCCCGCACTGCTGAAAGTAAGTGAACTGCGTAATCTCAAGCCCGTCCAGCATCACCTGCCAGCCCACGCCCCACGCGCCGCCCGCCGGCCACTCCCAGTTGTCTTCTTCGAACTTCAGGTCGTGCTTTTTGAGGTCGATGCCCAGCGCCTCCAGCGACTCGAGGTAAAGCTGCTGCACGTTCTCAGGCGGCGGCTTCAGGATGAGCTGGAACTGCGTGTGCTTGAACAGCCGGTTGGGATTCTCGCCGTAGCGCCCGTCGGCTGGCCGGCGCGAGGGCTGCGCGTAGCCCACCTTGTAGGGTTTGGGCCCCAGCACCCGCAAAAAGGTCTCGGGCGCCATGGTGCCTGCACCCACTTCAACGTCGTAGGGCTGCTGCAGCACGCATCCGCGCTCTGCCCAGAACCCCTGCAGCCGGAACAACAGATCCTGAAACGTGATCGCGTTAGTGCTTATGTTTGGTGCAACTTGGGAAGCTGACACAGGGAAATCTCTCTTATCTGGCGGTTCCACGGGACTCCAGAAGATTCTAGCAGCCGCCCACTCCCGTAATCCGCAAATCGCTTACTTCGGTAATCGCGAGGTGAGAATGGCCCAGCGGAACAAAAGCGCTTTCGATTCGACCGGGCACGACTGGCCTTCCCAGGCAAATGTGTTTTCCCGCCTCAGCCACGATCGAGGCCGCACCGCCCCTCCGCTGCATCACGCGGGAGGATGGGACAAAACAAACGTGGAGATCGGAAGCTATTCGATTTCAAACAAAGACTTGTCAAGTCCCGATTGGCGGATGATGCTTTGCAGTGTTCCACGCCGGAGTTCGTCGTGGAGCGGCACGGGTACAGTCACGGTTGTTCCTTCAGCCTTAAGCTGCATAATGCAATGGCTTCCGCGTTACCGAACGGCGATAAATCCGTGCTGTTCGAGAATCTTGCAGATCTCGTTGCCCGAAAGGGCCCTCAGTCTACCCAACGGGGACCTCGACCTGCGTAATGAAAACCTCATTGCGCAGGCGCCGCGCCACCTCGGAGGGCGCCGCGGTCTCAAAGAAGAGCTCGAGAGCCTCGATCAGGTTGGCGCGGGCATCCTCGACTGAAGAACCCTGGCTGGCGATGTCCAGTTCCGGGCACAAGGCGACAAAACCGTCGTCTTCCCGCTCAATAATCGCCGTCATGCGCCGCGAGTTTATCATGCATGAATTCTACCCCATCCAATGATGGCTTTCAGCAATCGGCGCACTCTGGCGCCCCTCACCCGCCCAGCCGGGCCAGCGCCTCCGCGCTGCGCAGCTTTTTTTCGAGGTGCCGCTCAAAAGCTTGCAGCGTAAACCGCCGCAGATCCTGGCCGCGGCGGCGCGGCCACGGCTCGCCCGCGAATGCAGCCACCGGCGACTTCAGCATCCGTTGCGCCGTCATCCACGAGTCGGGCGAGACCGCGCTGGCGTTGCCGTTGCGATGCAACCCGCACACCAGCCCGTCGGAGTGGGGATGAAAGAAAACCTCCGCCGCCTTCAATGTCTCGCCGCAAACCATGCAGCGGCCCAGGTCGGGCAACAGGCCCATCAGACGCGTCATCCACAGCGAAAAGTAGGTGAGCGCCATCCACGGCTGAACAGTCTCCGATTCGTTGGCCGACGTCTGTTCCAGCACCGATATCAGCAGCCTGAAAACCGCATCCTGAGGGTCATGTTCGGGCAGCGCCTCGTCCAGCACCTCGGCAAAAAAGCTCAGCACCGCCATGCGCGCCTGATCCACCGGAGCCGAAAGGGGCGAGCGCACAATCTCTAGCTGATCGAGCCGGACCAGCTCCTGCCGCGGCTTTTCGGCAAACCACGCCCGCGCCACCGTCATCGGCTCCAGCGCCCCACCGAACCGTTTGCGGCTCTTCAGCGCGGACTTCGCTACGCCCCTCATCCGGCCGTAGTTGCGCGTCAGAAAGCTCACAATCAGGTCGGCCTCATGCACCGGCCAGGTGCGCAAAACTACGGCTTCTGAAGTGAGCACAGCCATCGCGATTCCATCATTGCATCCGGCGCATCCGAATTCCCTACAAACACAAATGCGCATCCCGCCCTGCGGCAGCATGCGCATCAGGTGATCTCAAAAGCTGCAACTCTGCAACCCGCTTGTCGCTCAGCGCCAGCTCACGGCCCGCAGCTTAGCGGCCGAAGTGCGTTGCATTCTTCTCCGCAAAGTGCGCCCACTTCTCCGGCAGGTCGTCCAGCGCAAAGATGGCCGACACCGGGCACGCCGGTACGCATGCGCCGCAGTCGATGCACTCGACCGGGTCGATGAACAGCTGATCGGCTTCGCCGTGGCCGGCTTCGTCCTTCTTGGGGTGAATGCAATCCACAGGACACGCGTCCACGCAGGCGGTGTCCTTGGTGCCGATACAGGGTTCCGCAATCACGTATGCCATCTTTTTCTCTCCGGGGATCGGTAACTTCTCGTCGCTGATAGTAGCACAGGACCCCTGCAGCACGACTCAACTCCGCCTGTGTTTGTTTTGCCATCTGAGAAAGCCCGCCGCCGGTCTTGATGCGGACGGCGTTCCCCGCCCGCCATTCACAAGCTCAGTTATACGGAGTCCCGCTCGCGCGCCGCTCTCTGCTCGGCATATTCCAGTGGAGTTGGAATCGGCTCCAGATCCCGCCCGGCGAACATCGCTTCAAACAACCCCACCAGTTCATCGTGGATCAGCCCGTTCGAGGCCAGAATCTCGCGGCTGTCGAGTTTGAATGGTTCGCCGGCAAAGCCTGTCACCCTGCCGCCGGCTTCGATCACCAGCAGGATTCCCGCCGCCGTGTCCCAGGGGTTCAGGTTGAACTCCCAGAAGGCCTCCATGCGGCCTGCTGCCACGTAGGCCAGGTCCAGCGCCGCCGATCCGGCCCGCCGCACTCCATGCGAGCGCAGCGTGAATTCATGGTAAAAATGGACGTTCGGATTGGTGTGCCGCTTGCGGCTGGGGAAGCCCGTCGCCACCAGCGACTCAGCCAGCGCCCCAGTGTGTGAGACCCTTATCCGCCTGCCGTTCAGCCAGGCCCCGCCGCCGCGTTCGGCTGTATAAAGCTCGTCGCGCATGGGGTCGTAGATCACCGCAGCCGCCAGCGTTCCGTCCTCGTCCGCTTTGGTTCCTGTCGGCCGGTGTTCCAGCCCCAACGAAACGCAGAACTGCGGAAGCCCGTGCGCGAAGTTCGTGGTTCCGTCCAGCGGATCCACGTACCAGCGGTACTGGCCCTCGAGCCGCTCGCGCGTTCCCTCTTCGCCGTAGATGCCGTGCTCGGGAAAGTTCTCGGCAAGACGCGAGCGAATCAGCTTCTCGACCGTTCGGTCGGCCACCGTCACCAGGTCAACGTCGCCCTTGTACTCGGTTTCAACGCCGGCGGCAAAAAACTCCTTGAGCCGCGCCCCCGCCTCGCGCGCAATCCCAGTCGCACGCGCCACCACCGCCGCCAGTTGTGCCTCGGTCTGCTCTGCCGAGCCGCTCATGAGCCGGCCTCGTGCGGCAGCGGACCCGGATCAGCGAAACGAACCGTCCTTTTCCGCCCCACCTCGCTGATCGTTCTTATCTGATTTTTGTAGATGAAAAGATTAGGCTGGTTCTCGCGGGTCAGGCGCAGCATGGTGTCGTCAAAATACTCAATCCACCCGCGCACTGTTTCGCCGTCACGCAGCTTCACGGCTACAATCACCTGTCGCTCACTTAGCGACCGCAGATAGAGGCTTTCCTGCCCGGTTTCACCGGGAGGAGGCATTTTGGAGCGCCGGCGTGAGGAAAGTGGAGGCGTCATATACCTATTTTAGATGCTCAGTAACCGAACTGCAGCGCGGAACCGTCTTGTCCATTGGATCGTAATCCTGCCATAGGGCTGGATTCTCCCCTTGCGGCATATTCCCTTGGCCGCCAAATCGAGCGAATCCGCCGGAGGTCTTCGATGTTCCCCTCTTCGCTTCTCCGCTGTGGCTATTCTCGGCTCAGCCGCGTCACATTCCTCTCCACCGCTGCTCTTTGCGTCATTTTTCTCTTCTCGGGTCCGCTCGCCCGCGCGCAGGCAGACGCGCAACCTGCCCCCTCCCGCGCCACTAATTCCGCAAACATGGGCGGCATGGCCGGGATGGAAATTCACATGCACCTCACCGAACTGCGTCCCATCCAGCCCGGCGACCAGGCCCGCGCCAACGCCATTGTTGCCGCCGCGCGTCAGGCCATGGAGCCCTACAAGGACTACCGCAAAGCCCTGGCCGACGGTTACCGTATCTTTTTGCCCAACATTCCGCAGCCGCAGTATCACTTCACCAACTACGCCAACGCGCGCGAGGCGCAGTGGCGCTTCGACCCACTCAAGCCCACTTCGCTGCTCTACAAGAAGAACGCCGACGGCGGCTACACGCTGGTGGGCGCCATGTACACTGACCGCCTGCTCGCCAGTGAAGACGAACTCAACCAGCGCATTCCGTTGAGCGTTGCGCGCTGGCACCAGCATGTGAACTTCTGCCGCGCTCCGCAAGGCGAGCGGGCGGGGTACTTCGGACCCAATGCGAAGTTCGGCCTCATGGGATCCATCCACACCCGCGAAGCATGTGAGGAAGCGGGCGGGACTTTTATTCCCCACGTCTTCGGCTGGATGGTCCACGTCTATCCCTACGAAACCGATCCGGCCAAAGTCTGGTCCATCGACGATGACAATAACGGCCACGACAACATGGACCACTCGGCGATGCCGGGAATGGATATGAACTCAATGCCGGGAATGAACTCGAAGATGAAATAGGGGCAGGATACCGGTCTAAAGGGCGCGGGCTTTACACACTGCGGAGAATCTCTGCTAACGGGCACGAAGTGTCACGGCATTAGGCACACCGACAAAGGCAGCAAATCAAGTGAGGGCCTTACAGGCTGCGGAAACACTCTCCACAATGCGGTCTTGTATCAGGGCACGAGTTTACTCGCGCCGGATAAGCTCACAAGAGGAACTCGGCTGAAGGGCACGAACGCCCTGGTGTCCTGTCCCGCATATCAGCTATCTATCGCTTTTTGAAAGGGCACGACTTTAGTCGTGCCGCGAAGGCTCAAAAATGAACGCGGCTTTAGCCGCTGATGCCTTTCCGAGGATAAAGCCTGTAAAGAAAAAGAAGGGACACCGCACTAGTTGCTTCCGGCCTGCCCATCGCCGTAATACCCCACCTTGTGCCGCAGGTTGTATACATCCGGCGCTGCCCTCGGTATCGTCACCGTGATGCGGTGAAAGTCGCGTCCGGGTACCTGGTTCTTCGGGTAATAGCCGATCAGGTATTGCGTGCGCAGGTCATCGCTCACCTGCCCGAACGCCTTGTCGAGTCCGCCTTCTTCCACATAGAAATGCTTGCCGCCCGTCTGTTCGGCCAGCGTGATGAGCGCATGTTCGCCGCCGATATCGCGTCCCGCGCTGGCTTCGATGGGCACGTCGATCAGCGAATAGATGGTCACCTCGTTGCGCAGCGCCGCTTCCAGCGCATCCGCATAGGTCTGGTCCTTGGCCGTGTCGTCACCGTCCGAAATCAATACCAGCACCTTGCGCCCCTGCTTGCCGCCCAGCGCGTGGGAGCCGTCGCAGATGGCGTCATAGAGGGCCGTAGCCCAGTCGGCGTGCAGGTTACCCAAGGCATGATCGATCCGGGAAAGATTGTTGGTGAAGGGCGTCAGTTGCTGCACCGTTGTAGCGAACTGGAAGATGCTCATATCGTCCTGCGGCCGCAAAAGGTCATGCGCAAATTTGCGCCCCGCCGCTGCCTCCTCGCTCATGTCCTTGCGCACGCTGCCCGATGTGTCGATGGCCAGCACCAGGTTCAGCGGCAGCTCCGACTGGCGCTCGAAAACCGCAATCTCCTGTTTTCGCCCGTCCTCGAATACGCTGAAGTCATCGCGCTTCAGCCCGCCCACAATTGCGCCGTTGGCATCGGTCACGTTGACAAATACGCTCACCAGCTTCACGTCGACCTTGAACGTGGTGTCCTGTGCGCTCAACCACATTGGCGCAGTCAACACCAGCGTGCCAGTGACCAACATCGTGCGGAGGCTACGAATCATGTTTCGCCTCCGCGGGAAAAACCGCAATTTCTCGAGGAAACGGTTCGCCCGGCGCCCACACCGCGCCATCGGCAAACGTCTCCTTCTTCCAGATGGGCACCGTCTGCTTGAGCGTATCGATGAGCCACCGGCACGCATCGAAGGCCTGCGCGCGATGCGCCGACGCAACCACGATCAGTACGCTGCTCTCGCCGATCTCGAGCCGTCCCAGCCGGTGCACCATCGCTACGCGCCGCACTCCGAATTTTTCCCTCGCCTCCGCCGCCAGCCGGCGCATTTCAGCCAGCGCCATCTCCTCATAGGCCTGGTATTCGAGGTAGAGCGTCGCTCGCCCACGTGAGTTGTTGCGCACAATGCCGTCAAAAACTACCACCGCGCCGTCTTCCGCAGCCTTGGCTTCGGCAATCAGCTTTTCCGTCTCGATGCGCTCGCGGGTCAGGGTGACCGTTGGCTCGCCCGATCTCTGCTCCAAAGAATGCGCCGTGCGCGCCGCACCAGTCCCGCCGGAGACCGGAGGCAGCAGGGCAACCTCATCTCCATCGTGCAGAACCCGCGTGGCCGGTGCGTACTCGGCGTTCACTCCGACGGCAGTTCCGGCGAGTTGGAGCGCAAGCCGTTTGCCGCGCCGTGGGTCGGCAACGAGCGTGCGCATCAGATCGGCGACCGTTGCTCCCTCCTCCAGCTCAATCAGGGCGGCGTCGGAGCCCAGCCATTCTTTCAACATCCCGAAGAAAACAACCTTTACGTGCATCGCTGACAAGAAGAATACCGCCTATGGCAGTTAGACGGGGGGGACGAGAGATCAGAGATCAGAGAAAGGAGAACAGGGGGCCGAAGCAGGGTTAGCTGGGTTAGCGTTAGCGGAGCTGGCGGGTCTCTGATCTCTTTTCTCTGCTCTCTTTTCTCTGATCTCTTTTCTCTGCTCTCTTTTCTCTGCTCTCTGCCTACACAATCTTGTACAGGAACCCAGTCGGCGAGCCCCAGAGGTTTCGGGCGCGGTCCTCGTAAAAGATGCTGAACTCGATGCCGCTTACGTCGAAATCGAAAAGCGGTATGCGATCGAATGTTGAGTCGCCCTGAATCGAATATTCATCACCGCAGCAATCCACCATCAACGTGTCGCTCGACGACAGACGTTCAGGATGGGTGAGCACCATCGCAGCAAAGGCAAACACCCCCAGCCCAAACTCGTTGCCCGCCATGGCCGCCCGCGTTCTCCGCGCCGACGAGCCGCGGTGCAGCATTCCAGCCTGGGCAGCTACCACCAGGATGTCGTTGCCAGGCTGCTGGTCGGCCAGGATCTCATCGGCCAGGCGCGAGCGCGCAGTCTGCCGCAAAAAAACATCGCTCAGCCTGCCTGCGATACGATTCGAAAACCGCCGCCGCTTGCCCAGCGTCTCAAGCATCATCTCAACCGCTTCGTTGTAAGTGGGCGCCAGCGCCTGCCAGCGCGGAATCGCAAACCACCCCTCTGCGCCCTCGGGCAATGGCAGCCGCGCCAGCTTTTCAATGCAGCTCCCCAACTTTGGGAAGGCCGTGCGCAGCCCGGTGGTTTGCGCTTCGACCGGTCTGACCCGATAGTTCGCTGGATAGCCGCGGTCCGATCCAACCGCCTCATTGAGGTATTTGTTGCTTACCGCGTGGCGTTGAATGGCGTCGACGATCTGCCCTATGATTTCGCTCTTCAGTTGACTCTGCGATTCAAGCACGCTCTCGACCGACTGTCGATCGAGTTCCTCGATGGCGGTGCGATAGGCCGCCTGTATGGATTCGGCGAGGTACTGCTGCAGCGCTGCGTTCTGCTGCTCGGTGGTGTTGCCGGCAAGCTGCAACGGAACGATCGAGTGCGCTGTTGTAAAAGTCGCCATCGTGCTCAGCTCCCGGCGGCAATCCCGCGGGTCCCATCGGCGACTCCGCACTGGCATCGCCGTGAACCGGTCTCATAATCCGTGGCCTTTGCGTCGCCGGCCGCGTTGCGCCCGGCACCAGTTCGGACGCAACCCTGATTCGGTAAGGTGTCTCGCCAGTTATGAGACCGGTTGCTCTTAATTCATCGGCAGAATCAGGAAATACGCGAGGCCGGTCCTCGACCGTAGGCGGGCAGCGCGCCAGCCCGACCGGGCACCTCGCCCTGAAAAAGCAAAAGGCCGGCAGGTTCGCCGGCCTTTTCTTGTCGCCTGATTCGGAGTTTACGCAGCCTGGTCGTCAACCACGAGCTCGGGCGAGGACTTGCTCTCCCTCCACGGCTTCAGGTTGGGCAGCGCTACCGCCAGAACATCCTCTACGTGGCGGGCGTAGTGCACATTCACGCCCTCCATCATCTCCGGCGTCAGATCCTCTTCAACATTTTGCCGGTTTTCGGCAGGCAGAATGATGGTTTCCACTCCTGCCCGGCGCGCGGCCAGGAATTTTTCCTTGATCCCGCCCACCGGCAAAACGTTGCCGCTCAATGTGATCTCGCCGGTCATCGCCGTCAGCGGACGCACCGGTGTCTCGGTCAGCAGTGATGCCAGCACCGTCGCCATGGTCACGCCGGCCGAAGGCCCGTCCTTGGGAATCGCTCCTGCAGGTACGTGAATGTGCAGGTCGATGTCCTTGTTGAAGTCCTCTGTCAGCCCCAGGCTCGGCGCATTCGAGCGCACCCAGGTCAGTGCAGCCTGCATCGATTCCTGCATCACTTCGCCGATCTGCCCGGTCATGGTAAAGCTTCCCTTCCCCTTCATCTTGTTGGCTTCGATGAAGAGAATGTCGCCGCCCGCCGGCGTCCACGCCAAGCCCACAGCCACTCCGGCCCGCTTCACGCGCTCGGTCAGCTCGGTATCCACGCGCACCTTGATTCCGCCCAGGAACTCCTTCACCACCTCGCGCGTAACCACCAGCTTTTCCCGCTTGCCCTCGATAACTCGCCGTGCCTCTTTGCGGCAAACCGTACCGATCACCTGTTCCAGTTTGCGCACGCCGGCCTCGCGCGTGTAGTGGCGCACCAGGAAGCGCACCGCTTCTTCGGGAAACTCGATCTGCTCCGGCGTGATTCCGTTCTCCTTGATCTGGCGCGGAATCAGGTACCGGTTGGCGATGTGCACCTTCTCTTCTTCGCTGTAGCCCTCGAGCGGAATGATCTCCATCCTGTCCTGCAGCGGCGGCGGCACCGTATCCAGCATGTTTGCTGTGCAGATAAACAGCACCTTCGACAGGTCGAACGGCACGTCGAGATAGTTGTCGCGGAACGTGTTGTTTTGCTCCGGATCGAGCGTCTCGAGCAGCGCCGATGCCGGATCTCCCCTGAAGTCGCGCCCCAGCTTGTCTACTTCGTCCAGCATGATCACCGGGTCGTTGGTTTCAGCCCGGCGAATGCTCTGGATGATCTGCCCCGGCAGCGCGCCGATATACGTGCGCCGGTGCCCGCGAATCTCGGCCTCGTCGTGCATGCCGCCCAGCGAGATGCGCTGGAACTTGCGTCCCAATGCCCGCGCAATCGACCGGCCGAGGCTGGTCTTGCCCACGCCCGGGGCCCCCACAAAGCACAGAATCGGCCCCTTCATATCGGGCTTGAGCTCCAGAACGCTCAGGTAATCCAGAATCCTGTCCTTCACCTTGCGCAGCTCGTAGTGATCCTCGTCCAGAATCTCCCTGGCCTTCGCAATATCGATCTTCGATCCCGAACTCTTCGCCCACGGCAGCACCGCCAGCCACTCGATGTAGTTGCGCGTAAGGCTGTAGTCGGCGGCCATGGGAGACATCCGCGACAGCCGCGCAAGCTCCTTCATGGCTTCCTTCTTCACGTCTTCCGGCATTCCCGCGGCTTCAATCTTCGCCCGCAGCTCCTCGATCTCGCGCTGTCCCTCGTCCTGCTCGCCAAGCTCCTTCTGAATGGCTTTGAGCTGCTCGCGCAGGTAATAGTCGCGCTGCGACTGCTGCACCTGGTCCTGCACCTCGGTCTGGATCTTGGCGCGCAACTGCTGCACCTCGATCTCCTTGGCCAGCAGCTTGTTCAATTGCTGAAGGCGGTCGTAAACCTCGGCCGTTTCCAGCATCTTCTGCTTCTCTTCCGTGGTCAGGAAGGGCAGCGAAGAAGCCACAAAATCCACCAGCCGCGCCGGGTCCTCAAAGCTCGCGGCAATCGTGCGCAGCTCGTCTGAGAGCGTCGCCGACTCCGTCACAATCTGCTGGAACTGCGCCACCACGTTGCGAATCAGCGCTTCAAAGTCCGAAGTTTCCGCGGGCTCAACGTCCTCCACCGCCTCCACCTCAGCCACCATGTAGGGATCGGTCTGCACATAGTTCACGATCTTGACCCGGCCCACCCCCTCGGTAAACACAAAACGGCTCTGGTTGGGCATACGCACAACCTTGTGCACCGTGGCAATGGTGCCCACGGCGTGCATGTCCTGGGGCTTGGGCTGGTCCTGACGCGGATCGAGCTGCGCCAGTACAACAATGTTCCGTTCATCGCCGAGCGACTCAATCAGTTGGATTGAGCTCTCCCGGCCCACCGTCAACGGCAACACCGCATGGGGAAAAAGAACCGTCTCCCGCACCGGCAACACCGAGATCCTACGGTTGGCAACAACAGGCTTCCCGGCGGATTCTCGGGATTGATTCGGGTTCGAAGGCTGGTTTGGCATTGAGTGTCCTCTTGTCAGCTTATCTTCATTAGATCACGAAGATTCCAAAAAGTTGCACACTGGCACCTCTCCGCGACCACTTTCTGTTCCAAACTGCCTCATTCCTGCCCTTATCCGGTACGCCCGTTGACCGCAAATAGTTCCATATGAACGGGATCACGGCGATTCCACCAGGACTTCTCAGGCATCCTTGCCCGCCGGCGCTGCCCCAATGCTACGGCTGATCCTCGTCCTGCTCGACAGCTCTATCGGCAAGAAAACCCCGGAGAATGAGAAAGGGACGGGTTATTGACCCCGTCCCAGGCATCGGAAATCGCAAAGGTTGACGGCTGACCGGAGCTGCGGCCCGCATCTACATCTTCTTCTTCGGCTCATCTGGGCCGATCTCCGGCGCTTATTCGTCCCCGCCTCTAGACTCTGCCTCGCTCTTCAGCGCCGACTCGATCTTTTCCCACAGTTTCGGTGGTGGGTCCTCAATGGGGAGCAGTTGGCGGGCTGCCTCGGCAATCGTCTCGAGGTCGGCTAACAGCGCCTGGCAAAGCTCGCAATTCTTCAAGTGCGGGTGGGGCGCGTCGATCTGCCCCGACCCGATAAGCTCGGGCAGTTGCGACTGGAACTCCTCGCAGCTCATGTTTCCAGGGTGGTCGGTCATGGGCGCGCCTCCTGCTGGGGCGTGATCCTCAACGCATCGCGCAATTTAAGACGAGCCTTGTGTAGCTGAGATTTGCTGTTCCCAATCGAGCAATCGAGCATCGCGGCTATCTCATTATGTTCGAATCCTTCTACATCGTGAAGAATAAAGATAAGCCGATATCCGGCCGGCAGGTTGCTTACGGCCCGCTGCAGAGCCAGCCGGTCGATGGCCCCCGAGAGAGTCAGGTCCGGCGCTCCAAAACTCCGCCCCGGCCCTTCCTCCGGAGCTGGTTCCGTCGCCTCATCCAGCGAGATCAGGGACAATCCCTTCTTCCTGAGCTGCATGAGCACAACATTGATCGCCAGCCTATGCAGCCAGGTCGAAAAAGCTGAATCGCCGCGGAAAGTGCCGATCTTCCGGTGCAACTGCAGGAATGCTTCCTGGGTCAGGTCTTCAGCCTCCGCTACATTGCCCACCATGCGCAGGCAGAGCGAATAGATGCGCCGTTTATGCAGCGAGTAAAGCTGGGCGAACGCCTGGTGGTCGCCCGCCTGGGCGTTGGCCAGAATCTCGGCCTCCGCCAGATCGGCTGCTGTTTGCTGCCGGGCGCGCGGCGCGCCTCGCCTCTCGGCGTCCCCGTTTCCGGCGCGCTTCGGTTCGAGACTCTGGTTGCGTGGGGGTGTGAAATCGGACATGCGCTTCCTTCAGGTTCTTGAGCCTCTCCTTGACTATGATGCAAGGACTATGGTGCAAGCAAAAGTGCACGGCAGCTCTTGGATTGGAACCTGCTGATCGTGCTTCTGGCTTCCATCCTCGCTGGAGCCTGTTGTTAACTTCCGCGTAGCCTGCGCGAAGATTAATAACAGGCTCTAGTATAAAAGGGGGCAGCAGGCGCAGAGCTGCGGAGTTCCCATGAGCTGGTCTTTCACCTTGCGGAAAAGTCAGAGTTACTATAGGGATCGCGAAAACCGCGCATGGCGCCGTTTACTTCCACCCCGACGCCCTGCGTCCGCCGGGGATTCCGGATTGAGGAAAACAGCATGCGACGGCATCGACTCACCTTACACCAACTCTGATTTCGCTATAGCTCCTGAGCGTGGTTGCGAATTCCAGGCTCTACCGTGTGAAGTCGTTTGTCACCGGCATGGTTGCCTCAACCCACGGAATATGGACACAAATTGTGGATGTGAGCCCTGCCGGCTTTGATTATTTGCGCTTATGCGAAACCTTTCGCTCGAATTTGGTTCTGCAGGTTCAAGCCTTACAGAAATTAGTGACCGAGTGAGGCAAACCGGCTTATCTTGACTGCTGGGGCCCGTCACAACATACAGGCGCCAGCTCGGGCGGCGGGAACAGGTCATGGAGTTGCATTCTTGTAGTCGCGCAGCCTGGTTCCATCCGCGCGCCGGATCACAGTTACTTCTTTGGGGAACAGTTTTTTCGATTCCCGTATAGTTGGGAGATTATCGTTTTGCGGAGAAAGCCGGAGGGCAAGCACGGCCACCATCGCCGGCAACAGGATCTGCCTCCTGCGACCGTCCGGTACGGGGTTTTGCTGTGCTGTGCATTCAGCCTTGGGGCAGCTTCCGTTATCTTCGCTCAAGCACCAACTCCATCACCAACCACTCCGGCTCCAGTTGCAAATTACTCCGCAGCCGATTCATCCATCCAATTCGCCCCGCCCCAGTCCACTCAGCCGTTCATACCGGGCTTCGCTCCTTCTCAACCGCTCGTCACTCCGGCTCCTGACGCGATCTTGCCCTTCGTGGGTCTTACGGTCACCCGCATTCTCTTCACCGGCGTACCAGAGGAGCGCGTCAAAGCTATCGCCGCTCATCTCCCTCAGTCCGCGGGTCAACCCCTCAATTCCGACGACGTCAAGCGCAGCCTTCGCCAGCTTTATCGGTCCGGACTCTATGACGACATCGAGGTTGAAGCCTCACGCGTTCCGGGCGGAGTCGAACTCACCTTCGCCGGCGCGCCGCGCGCTTTCATCGGCACAGTTGGCGTTTATGGAGCCGTCGGCGCCACCATGAACACCCAGCTCCAGCGCGCCAGCCAGCTCACTGCCGGCACACGGCTCACCCCCGGGAAGCTCTCCCGCGCCCTGGTCCAGATGCGCGCCACCCTGGCCGCAAACGGTTTCCACGAACCGAAGATTGACCAACGGATCACACCTCATCCCCACGAACAGCTCGTCGACATCGTCTTTCACGTCACCTCGGGCACCCAGGCCCGTATCGGCAAAGTTGAAGTCACCGGAGACCCCGGCATCAGCATGGCCGAGTTCCGGCGCTACGCCCACCTGAGAACCGGCGCGCACGTCGACCGCGACACGGTGAATCACGCGCTCGATGGAGTTCTGCGCCACTACCAGAGCGGCAACCGGCTGGAGGCCGACGTCAAGCTCGAATCGGCCGCCTACGACCCCGCCACTCGCCAGGTGAACTTCCGCTTTTCAGCTACGCGCGGGCCCGTGGTCAAAGTGATTGTTGAAGGCGCCAGCCTGCGCCCCGACCGTATCAAAAGCTTGATCCCCATTTACGAAGAAGGCGCGGTCGATGAGGATCTGCTCAACGAGGGCAGCCGCCGCCTGCGCGACTATTTCCAGCGCCTCGGCTACTTCGATGCCAAGGTCACCCACCAGCAGCAATCCGTTGCCGCGCCCGGCTCTGAGAACGCGCAGCTCAGCATTGTCTATGTCGTGCAGCCCGGCCCGCGCCGCCGCGTGGAGCATGTTCTCATCGAGGGCAACCGTTACTTCGATAAGGCCACACTGATGGACCTGCTTAGCGTTCACCCTGCCAGCCCCCTCGATCCACACGGCGCCTACAGCCAAACGCTGGTCGCGGCAGATATTGCCGCCCTCCAGGGCGTCTATCAGGCCAATGGATTCCCCAATGTCAAGGTCACCGCCGAAACCAACACTCCTGAATCCGTTCAGGCGGACCACATTCCTGCCGCTCCGGCCCCGCCCATCGAAGCCCGCGAGTCAGAGCCGCTCACCGTCACCTACAACATCGATGAAGGACCGCAGATGAGGGTGGGCACGGTCAATATTGAAGGCAACGCGCACCTCCAAACCGCTGCGCTCTCGCCGCTCCTCAATACCATTCCGGACCAGTTGTTCTCACCCCTGAATCTGACCGGCGATCGCGACGAGTTACTGAATGCCTACCTCTCGCACGGATTCGAGCAGGTCAGCGTCGATGTCGGCCAGACCATCGAATCCGGCGATGCGCACAAAGTCGACGTCACCTTTCGCATCCATGAAGGTGAACAGGTCTTCATACGCAAGGTGCTCACCACCGGATTCACCTACACTCGTCCATCTACTGTCGCCAAGGCCATCACCATCCAAGCCGGCGACCCGCTCAACCAGTCGGCGTTGCTCGACACCCAGCGCAATCTCTACAACTACGCGCTCTTCAACGAGGTCAATACCGCCATCGAGAACCCCAACGGCGTCGAACCCGAGAAGACCGTCCTGCTGCAACTCACTGAGGCGCGCCGCTGGGCGCTCACTTACGGCTTCGGATTTGAGGCCCAGACCGGGCAGCCCCAGAACAACTGCGCGGGAGCCATTGCCGGTGGTGTCGCGTGCAGCCCGAACGGCAAAACCGGCGTCAGCCCGCGCGTGATTGCCGACATCACCCGCAACGGCCTCTTCGGCCGCGAGCAATCGGCCTCTCTCCAGGGCAACTACGGCCTGCTGGAGCAAAGTATTCAGCTCCTGTACCAGATCCCGCACTTCCAGGGCATCAAGAACTTCGGCCTGGGATTCTCCGCCGGTTACGCCAACAGCGAAGACGTTTCCACTTACGTCGCATCCCGGCTCGAAGGCGCGTTCCGCGGAACTGAAAACTTCAGCGGTTCCAAATGGCTCTTTTCGAGAGCGAATACCTTCATCTACGAACTCGATTTCCGCCGCGTGAAGGTGGCTGCCAGCACCCTGCAGGTTTATCCCGCCGAAATCCCCGATCTGGCCACGGCGACCCGCGTCGGCGGCCCGGCCTTCACCTGGATTCGCGATACCCGCGATCAGCCCATGGACGCGCATCGCGGAACCTACACCAGCTTTCAGGAGTTTTTCTCTGACCGGAACTTCGGCGCTCAGGCTGAGTTCAACCGCATCGACACCACCAATTCGAGCTACTACAGCTTCGACAAGGGCCAGTTTGTCATTGCGCGCAACACCCGCTACGGTCAGATGCGCGCCTTCGGCCCCGGATCAAGCGGCATCATCCCGCTGCCCGAGCGGCTTTATGCAGGCGGTCCCACATCGCTGCGCGGATTCTCGTTCAACGCAGCCGGCCCGCGCGACCCTGAGACCGGGTTCCCCATCGGCGGCGCGGGCGCGCTCGTCAACAGCACCGAACTGCGCCTCCCGCCGCCCGATCTGCCCTGGTTCGGCAACACGCTCAGCTTCGTTCTCTTTCACGACATGGGCAATGTGTTTACCAACGCCGGCGATGCGTGGGAAAGCGCGCTGCGCGTGCGGCAGCCCGACAGCACTGCGTGCAGGACTGCGGTGGCAAACCCGGCCGAATACTCCAACCCCAATTACAAGGGTTACACTCCTACCGGCCCCTACACTTCCACCGGCCAGCAGGGCGCCTGCAACTTCAACGATTTTTCTCATGAACTCGGTTTGGGCCTGCGCTATCACACCCCGGTCGGCCCTGTTCGTTTCGACTTCGGTTGGAACCTCAACCCGCCCATCTACCCGGTCAACATCAACTACTCGATCCCGTCGGTTGCCGGCAGCTCCATCCCCGGCTGGGCCACTGAGCCTTACCTCGGCCACGCGCCGCACTTCAATTTCGTCTTCTCCCTGGGGCAGGCCTTCTGATGCGCACATCGCTGCCAATCCGGATGAGAAACACATTGCTTTCGGCAGGCGTGTGCGCCGCCGCCCTGCTCATCCCTCAGGTCATCCCCCAGGTCGTCTCTGCGCAGGCGCGGTCGCAATCTGAAGCCGCCCAGTCCGCCCCCGTCGTCCTCGACCGGGTTGTGGCTCAAGTCAACCAGCGCATCATTCTGGCCAGCGATCTCGACGACGAGATCCGTCTTTCGATACTCGATCCTTCCAACTTGGGCCAGAGCCCTCTCACCCGCCAGCGAGCGCTCGAGCAGATCGTCAGTCGTGCCCTCATCGAACAACAGATTCGCCAGGAAGACGCGCAGGCCGCCGAACCCTCGCCGGCCGAGCTCGATGCGCGCCTCGACGAGCTTCGCAAAGAACTGCCGGCATGTGCCAACGAGATCTGCGCAACTGAAACCGGCTGGAAGCAGATGCTGGCCGCGCACAACCTCACACCCGAGCGGGTCGTCGCTTATCTCCGCTACCGCCTTGAGATTCTGCGTTTCATTGAACAGCGATTCCGCCCCGGCATCCGCATCTCGCAGGAACAGATTGCCAATTACTACAACAAATCCCTCCTGCCTCAATACCGTCCCGGCGATAATGTTCCCTCGCTACAGCAGGTCGCTCCTCGCATCGAAGAGATTCTCCTCGAGCAACAGGTAAATGTGCTCTTCGACAACTGGCTCGCCAATCTGCGCCAGCAGGGCGACGTCGAGATTCTCGATCCGGCGCTTGAGATGCCCGCTCAAACCGGCTCAGGAGGCGGCGGCCAATGAGTAATGAGCCCAGAACGCCTCCCACCCCGCGCGCGACCAGCCGGTTGCGCCGGTTCTTTACGCGACACGTGCCTTTCACGATCGCAGGCGCGATCGCTTTGCTCATCCTCGCCTCAATCGGCACATATTTCTACCTCAGCTCCGCTTATTTTCAGAACGTAATGCGCGGCCGCATAGTGCGCAACCTTGCAGCGCTCACCGGCGGGACCGTCGAGATCCGTTCGTTCCATTGGGACCTGCTCCATCTCGAAGCAGACATAAGCGGCCTCGTCATCCACGGCCTTGAAGGGCCCGGTGAAGCCCCCTGGGCGCGCGTCGATCATCTTCACATTGCCATCAGCGTCTTCGACATCGCCAACCCGCGCGTGCTGCTGCGCGATCTCGATATCGCCCAGCCCCAGTTCCACCTCATCGTCTATCCCGATGGCGCAACCAACCAGCCGCATCCCGCGCATAAGCCCAAAAGCAATCCGCACGCCATTGACCAGCTCTTCGACCTCAAGGCATCGCGGGTCGCCGTCGAGCACGGCGTCGTCGACTACGATATCCGCTCGGCAGGCTTCGATTTCCAGGACCGTTGGGCGCCGCTCGACTTTTCCGCCAGCGACGTCTCGCTGAGCATGGGCTACGTGGCCGCGCTGCCGAACTCACCCGAGAGCTATCACGTCGAAATCGGCGCCTCCGATCTCAATCTCGCGCGCACCATTCCCAAAGCCAGAATCCCGCCCGTGCACGGTTTTCTGCAGGCCACGGTTGACCTCACTCGCAATGCGGCCTATCTGCGCAGCCTGCGTCTTACTGCGCACAGCCGCGACGGCAAGGACCACGCGCTCCAAATCACGGGCCAGCTCAACGACTTTCACCGGTTCAACTGGCAATTGCGGGTCAACGGCGATCTTGACATGCGCCTGCTCGATCCCATCACCGGCTATCCAAATGCTCCCCAGGGCTTCGCCAGGCTCGACCTCACAGCCGTTGGCCAGGCCGGGCATTTCTACTTCGACGGCCCGGTCCACATTGATGATGGCGCCTACGTGGGCCCAGGAGTTGAAGAACGCGGTATCACGCTTGACTGCAAAGTCTACGGCACCCAGGATCGCCTCTTGATCGATAATGTCGCCGCGCAACTCAAGCAGGGAGGCGAAATCGATGGCAAGGTGGATCTATCGCCGTGGCTGCCCGGACCGCAGCCTCCACCGGCCCCGCACATGCGCGCCGGCAATTCGCCGCCGCCCCGCCTTTTCAAAACCAAGTCGCAGCCCACCGCTTCTCAATCCGCGCCCCTGGGGGAGGTGGTGGCTGCGGTCCATCCGCCCGATCTGGTCATTCCCGTCAGCGGCAAGGTGACTGCCGTCTTCAAAAACGTAGCCCTCGACACCATTCTCGACATGGTCAGCGTGCCGCCATTCAAGCGATTGGGCATGGACGCGCGGGTAAATGGGACTTCCGATGCCGTCTGGACCCATGGCCAGGACCGCAGCGTTGTGGTCGACTCGATGCTGATTCTCTCGGCACCCAACCCAGGCTCCTCAAAATCCGGGAATGAAGTTCCCACCACCGGTGTCGTCGATGCCACCTACACGCAACGCGACGGGTCGGTCGCCGTGCGCAACCTTGAGCTTCATTTGCCGCAAAGCGAGTTTTCAGCCCGCGGCCAACTCGGCGCTTACCCGCTCACCAGCCCCACCAACCTCAGCGTCGAATTCCACTCCCGCAACTTCGCCGAGTTCGACACTGTCCTTCGCGCACTCGATCTCAACCGCAACGGCCGCGCCGGCGCCGCTGCACTGCCCGTCTCGCTCGGCGGAGAGGCCGACTTCATCGGCTCGTGGACCGGCTCGGTCGTTCATCCGCATCTGGCCGGGCATTTGAAGGCAACCAACTTCCAGGCTGAGATGCCTTCCTCGGGAAAATCCTCAACCCAGCCGCGTCTCATCCACTTCGATTCGGTTGAAGCCGATGGCAGCTACGCCGCCGCGCGCATCGCGGTGCTGCATGCCCTGGCCATCCGCGGCCCATCGCGCATAACTTTCAACGGCACGCTCGATGCGGCCGACGGCGGCGAACCGGGCTTCAACGCCGATTCCAATCTCCATCTCCGCGTCAAGGCCAGCCAACTCGCCTTCGACGATATTGCTCCGCTCCTGCCCGCAACCATTCCAGCATCAGGTACGCTCGACGCGACCATCGAAGCCGACGGTCCCATCCACTCTCCGCGCGGCTCGGGAACCGTTGAGCTCAGCAATGGCTCTTTCTACGGCGAGCCTCTTAAACGCCTGCGCCTCGAAGGCACCCTTGCCAACCCGGTCTTAAACATCTCCTCCGTCACTCTCGCCGTCGACGCAGGCACAATTACGGCTTCAGGCAGCTACAATCTGCGCGACAAAAGCCTGACGGGCGAAGCCCGCAGCACCCAAATCGATCTCAGTCGCGTTGCCTTTCTGCATAAACAGAACATCGACGCCGCCGGCCTGCTCACCGCCAGCATCTCCAGTTCCGGCACGCTCGACAAACCCCTGATCGAAGGCCAGGCAACGCTCGCAGACCTTACCGTTGGCGGTCAGAAGCTCGGCAACCTCAACCTCACGGCTCACACCGTGGGCCAAGCCCTGAATTACCAGATCTCCTCGCGCTTTCAAGGCGCTCAGTTCGCCCTGCACGGCCAGACCGTTCTGAGTGGCGATTACACCACCCAGGCTCAGGCCAGTTTCTCTCAATTCAACATCGGTGCCATCCTCGAGCTCGCTCACCTCGAATCCATCAAGGGTGAGTCTTCGCTCGCCGGCACCATCGCCATCGGGGGTCCGCTCCGCGATCCATCCAGGCTCCGCGGAGAAGCCACCCTGCAGCAACTCGCTGTCACGCTCTCCGGTGTCCATCTCCAAAGCCAGGGCGGCGCTCATGCCACGCTTGCCAACTCCCGCATCCACCTCGATCCCCTTCACATCACCGGTGAAAACACCGACCTCCACGCCGAAGGCCAGCTCAACCTTCAGGGCGCGCGCCAGCTCGACCTTACCGCCAGCGGTTCCATCAACCTCAAGCTGGCTGAGACCCTCGACCCCGATCTCACCGCCAGCGGCACCACCACCTTCCAGATCGACGCGCACGGCTCCCTCCAGCATCCTGATCTCCATGGCCGCATTGACTTCGACAACGGCTCGCTCTCGCTTGAAGACCTGCCCAACGGGCTGAGCCAGTTGCATGGCACACTCGAGTTCAACCAGAACCGGCTCGAGGTTCGCTCCCTCACCGCTATGAGCGGCGGCGGCCTGCTCAGCCTCGGCGGTTCGCTGTCTTACCAGCACGGCATCTATTCCAACCTCACCGTCACCGGCAAGAACATCCGCATTCGCTACCCCCAGGGCATAAGTTCGCTGGCCGATGCCTCACTGCACCTCGACGGCTCGCAGTCGAGCCTGCTGCTCTCAGGCAATGTCACCATTACCCGCTTCACCGCCGGCGCAGATCTCGATATCGCGGCCCTCGCCGAGCAGGCCAACTCGGTCCAGACCGTCGTCTCTCCTGACGCTCCCTCCAACCACGTCCGCCTCGACGTGCGTATCGTCTCGTCACCTCAGCTCAACTTCCAGAACGCCTTTGCCAAGCTGGCCGGCGACGTCGATATCCGCGTGCGCGGCACCATCGCTTCTCCTTCCCTCCTCGGCCGCGTCAACATCACCCAGGGCAGCGCCATGATTGCCGGTACCCGTTACGAGCTCCAGCGCGGCGCCATCAGCTTTACCAACCCGGTGCGCATTGAGCCCGTCATCGACCTCACCGCAACCGCGCGCGTCGAGGACTACGACATCACCCTTGGCCTGCTCGGCCCGCCCAGCCGCCTGGCGGTCACCTACCGCAGCGACCCGCCCCTGCCCGAGGCCGACGTGGTTTCGCTGCTCGCTCTCGGCCACACTGCAAATCAGGAGCGCCTCTTCACCCAACAGCAGGAGCAGGCCATCACCAGTCCGAGTACCGACGCCCTGCTCGGCGGCGCCCTCAACGCCACCGTCAGCAATCGTGTCCAAAAACTCTTTGGCGCAGGCTCGGTCAAGGTCGACCCCAACTACCTCGGACCCTTTGGCAACTCCACTTCGCGCATCACCGTGCAGGAGCAGATTGGGCGCACCGTCACGCTTACCTACGCAACCGACGTCAACACCACCGGCCAGCAGTTGCTCCAGGCCGAGGTCGCCATCAATCGCAAAATGTCCCTGGTAGTGGCACGCGATGAGTCAGGCGTCTTCTCCATGGTGGTCAAAGTCACGCGCCGCTATCGATAATGCATTTTCTGAGCTGCTGCAACCCGACGCCGGGCAGCCAAGTCGACGCCGCCATCCTGCGGCCCCAGCGAGAGATTACCTCCCGCCGGGGTGGAGCATCAGGGAGCAGCGATCCTGAGAAACGTCGAATAGAACTCGGTAACCCGGGAACTGCCACAGCCTGCCCCGAAAGGCGCACGAACCGAGGATTGACCGTTATATTTCAGTAAACACATGCCTCTGGTTCTCCCATCTCCAGGATCTGAATTGGCACTTCGACTTGGCCGGCTGTATCCGGTCCAATCCCCTATCAGCCAGACCCTATGGAGAACTGCCCAATTAGTAACTTAAAGGTAACTAACCATAGTGCCCTTTCTTTGACACGATTGGGGAATTTGTTTCAACAGTTGTTCACATTAGAATCGATCTCGTAACAAACCCCAATTCTAGGAGAAGGAAGTGAAAACGCTCATTCTCAACCTTTACCTGCGGCTCCAATTACTCCTCAGCCGCGAAGACGGCCAGGATCTGGTCGAATACTCGTTGCTCATCGCTCTGATTGCTCTTGCTGCCGTGAGCGGGACAAAGGAAGTTTCCTCAGCCGTCAATACCGTATTCAGCAAAATCAGCACCACAATAACTTAGGAACAGCTTGTTGTTCTTGAACTTTCCTTTTAGTTGACTTCTCCAGCCAGGATGGGTCGCCGGCTTTCTGCACAATAAGGCCAGCCGCTTGCATTTCTTTTTGACAACGTCCAGGTGCCGCCCCAGCCAGACCAGGGCAATCCCATTTGGAATTGGAATCTTGAGGTCCGGTGGTTTTGAAAGGGCACGGCTTCAGCCGTGCCAAAAGAACCCCCCGAATCGACCGGGCTTTAGCCCCTGGGGGACGCATTATGCTGCACTCTGAAACCACCCCTCCGTGGCTGAAGCCAGAATCTTCCTCTTGCGCCTGA
>DATJSB010000112.1:0-37648 GCA_035504315.1 Occallatibacter sp. | reverse complement strand
GAAATCCTCGCCTACCTGGCCGAACGCAATGCCCGTCCGACCCGCTATACATGGAATGCGAAAGGACAGGACATCCTGGACAAAATACAAAGAGCCAGACTGGCCCTCCCTGTATAGTCAATTCGGAAACGCTACACTAGTTTCCACTGTCAGCATGCTCGTGGTGAACATTGCCTGTGCTTCCGAATTCAACCGCGCTGCGCCCACCTACTATCCTCGCCTTGTTTGCAGGGAGAAGGTCGCGCCTTTCGTAGCAGGCCTTCGCATCAAAAGCCGTGAGAAATCCTGCGCTGTTTTTAGCCGTATTCTCATAGCATAGTTGCGCGGGGATTTTGGCCGCGTGATTGGCAGTATTGGCGATGCAATTCGTAGAGCAGTTTACGTCGGGGCCTATGGGAGGCCAGATGTTGTCGCCAAACCACGATGGCTTGGCTGTGAGATAAAACGAGCTGGGCAGGATTTGACTGGGATGGGCCAAGCCCGGAAACTCGGGGTCCGTGCTCGCCGATTCACTGCCGGTACATGCAGGGTTTCCGACTCCGGCGCCTGTGCACCAGCGGACGCCGTTTGTGCTGCCGTTGGCCAGGTAAGTTACCGCGTCCCAGTTTCCCCATCGCATCAGGCTGCTTTCGGTCACGGTGTCGTAGGGATTGTCCGAGTCAATTCCGTTCTGGCAACTGCCCCAAAAACCCAAATCGAATTCGAAGTCATCGGTCGGTCTTCTGTCCACGTTGTCACACTGGTAGTGGGTGTGAAAGGTCGGGTCGCCGATGACGTTGCCGACGATGTTCATGTAGTGATTGTCGGCATTGACTTTGATGGCTACGCGGTAGCTGGTCTTGTTGGGACTATGCCCTGAAGCGCGATTGCGGAAGGCGGTGTTATGTGACGACGAGCCCCAAACGTTGTCGTACATGATTTCGTCCAAAACGTTGCCTTCGTAGAGCTGAAGATAATTATGCGCCAGATGAGGCTCGAAGCTTCCGAATTGAGGTCCTGGCGCGGTGTTGAGGATGTAATTGTATCCGGCGACCAGAGCGTAAGAAGTCTCCGGCAGGATGCTGGCAGTGACGCCGAAGAAGATGTTGTTTTCAACTTTGGCAAAGGACGTGGAGATGAGCTCGATGCCGTACTGGGTTGGCCCTCCAGATGTGTTACGCGAGGAGAAATAGCTGTCGCGCACTTCATCGTGCGTACCCCAAAGGAAAAACACCGCAGTTCGGCCTAGGTTCGTCACCGTCACATTTTTGGTCCAGCAGTAGTCGCAGTAGCCCATGCTGATGGCAAAGTTGTTGAAGTTGGCGTTGATTTGCATGTCTTCGACGCCCGCATACGAGATATTCCCCGGCCCGTTGGCTCCGTGGGTATTCCAGTAGAAGGCCTCGGGAGACAGGCTCGCCGAGTGGTCATAGGCCACGCCCGGAGCCGTGATGGTGATCTGCGTGGGACTATTCACACTTTCAACTTGCACCATCTCCTGCTGGGCGCGGCTGTCGGCGCCAAAAAACTGCAAGGGGTTGTCGTTGCGGCCGCAACTATTGTGGGAGTCGCACTTTCCATTGATCGCAGATGTGAAGATGTAGGGGGCATTGTACTGATCGAGAACGATGCGCTGCCCGGCCACGATACCCGCGGTGCTTGCCAGGGTCAAAACCGTACTGCCTTTGGTGAGCCCGCCGGTCCATTTGGTGGAACCAAGATTGGGAGGATAGCGCGGCAAGCCATTGGGGTTCTCACCAGTGCCGTCGACGCTAAAAAGTATGTCGCCATATCCGCTGGTGGGGAGATTAATGATAGTTTTCGTCGGTCCGGCACCGCGCAGGACGATGCCTTTATGGGCATAGATTGAAAGTGTAAGATTCCAGGTTCCGACTGGAAACATCACCACTTGATTCGCAGGGCAGTTATCTATTTTTTCTTGAATTTGCTTTGTGGTGTCTGTCGTTGCCACATTGGCGCATATGGTTGTCCGGTTGGGAATACCGCCGGGCACTCCCGCGTTTGACCAGTCGGTGGCGCGGCTGGGGGCGAGGACTGTACTCCAGGAACGTGGAGCTTGCGAGGACAGGTGCGTCGCAGTGGCCACCAGGAACAGGCCAAAGCCGATTGAGGAAAGAACGAGCGCGCGAAGCCGGCAATTCGATATCTGCTGCCGCTCGATGGGACACCCATCGGTAGTACCTAGATGCATTGGTTCCCCTTTACTTCATGATCGATTGAATCGCCACTTCATGAGGTATTGATTTGCCGACCCGAAGAATTGGAGCTTCAGAGATGAACTCATGGTTTGTAGCACATGTGTGCGTTGAAGGTGAGCGGTCCGTCGGCGCCGTCGGATGAGCCCTTCATCGTGTTGAGATAGCAATCCTCTGCCGGAATGGTGTATGCATGCCCGTTATAACCGGGTACGTTTCCGCCATGGACATCAGGCCCGATGGCTGGCCAGGGCTTGCGCGCGGGCCACCAAGACGGTTTTGCCGAGAGGTAAAATGACGGCGGAATTTTCTTGCTTGCCGGAATCGGGTTCGAGAAGGGAGCCAGTATGCCCGCGAGTTTACTGGGAACTTCGTTGGGCTCAAAGCGGGCTGCGGCGTTGACGGTATCGTAGTTGCCCCAACGCATCAGAGTCGCTTCGGTGTTTGGATCCTCGATGATGGTGACACCCTGATCGATGTTTCCCGACTTGATGAAGTAAATCGGATGTTCGCCATTCTGGTAGCTCTTAGACAGCCCCGGAGTGCCAAGCACGTTTCCTACATAATTGTAAAAGCGCGAAAATGGGTCAATTTGGGTGGCAATAAATGGATTCAGACATGGTCCCCACTTGATGGTTGCGTAATCGGTGCCGCTTTGGTAACAGGCAGGCTCGGTTCCAGCCCAGAAGTTACGGAATTCGGTGACAAATTGGTGCGAGCCGTGGAAGTTGTCGCTGGCAAACTCCGGCCCGATGTTCCCCTCCTGCAGAATCATCGAGACCCCGCTGGCATGGGCACTCGACATGGGAAGAATCCATCCCGGGCCCAGGCTGTAATAGTCGTTGACCGCGTAGTTGTAGGCCCAAACCGACCCGGTGCAGCTATTCATCATCATCGGCCCGGCAACGGCCTGGAAGATATTGTTCTCGACCAGCAGGTCGGAGGAGGTGAGGCAATCGACGCCGTAACTCTCAAAGCGGTGCGATTGCGTCAGGAAGAAATAGCTGTCGCGAACGGTGATGTGGCTGGAATACATCACTTCAACATGCGTGCGCTGAGAATCGATGTCCCTGACGCCTTTTACCCAGCTATTGGTCGCAACCAGGAACGAGATTCCACCCTCTCCGGGAGGCCTGTGGCTCACCGTGTGGTCGAGCGACATATCCTCAATGCCTACGCCGGAGGCAGGATGAGAAGACCACCACGCCTGGGGCGCCTGCTCAGCTCTCCAGTTAGGCATGTCAAGTCCGCGATCGATGGTGACAGCAACGTTCGTGCCCGAGCACAGGAATCCTGGAGTCGTCGAGCCGTTGCAACCCGTGACCGTGACCA
Source organism: Occallatibacter sp. (assembly GCA_035504315.1). Taxonomy (GTDB): domain Bacteria; phylum Acidobacteriota; class Terriglobia; order Terriglobales; family Acidobacteriaceae; genus Telmatobacter. Next base: position 34,121 of record DATJSB010000112.1, on the reverse strand, counting down.
CCTGATACTGCGCCCGCCCCTGCCGCTGAGCTCCTCCGCCGCCTTGCGACGAACAGCCTGGACCTTTGAACGCGCAGACGTAGACAGCCCCATCGTCGGATCGATCGTCCAACTGATCGAGGACCATGGTGTTGCCGATGACGAGGTTAGGGACGCTGGCCAGCGTAATCACGGTGCTTCCCTTGGCATAGCCGCCTGTCCAGCTCACAAAACCATTTGGTGGGTGAGTGGTGATGTAGCCGTCGCCACTTTGCACGCAAATATCTCCCGGCGGTCCGGTGCAGGAACCTGTCGCAGAAAAGACCAGAAAGGTTTTGTCCGCGCCCATGCCGCGCAGGGTGACATTATTGTGGTGATCGATAACGATGCCCCCGCTCAGGTTGAAAGTTCCGGCGGCAAGCTGAACAAAGTGGTTGGCCGGACAGGCCGCGATTGCATCGTTAATGACCGAAGGAGAGCCCGAGTAAGGAGCGATGGTGTTGCCGCACTGGATGCGGCCGGCCGGAATGCCTCCAATGACGCCGGCGCCGGACCAGTCGATTGCGCGGCTCGGCGCGAGGATGCCCGACCAGGCTTGAGGGTGAGCTGCGGCTGGCAGCACAATTGACGACAAAAGATAGAGGATGAAGGGCCGAAGGCGCGCCACGAACTGCTCCTGCAGAAAGGTTTCAGCTTAGCTAAGCGCAAGCGAGATCCGGATCGGGGTCTCGCTTGCGCGCGGAATTGGGGTTCGCAGTCGAATCGATTAGAAGTTGTACTTGATCATAGCCTCGGTAACGCGGCGACCGGTACGGTTCGGAGCGAAGCCGAAGTTGGCGTTAGTATTGGTGGCATTGCTAAAGGCCGTGCTCACCGACTGTGGCGTTGCTGCGCCGCCATTCTCGAAATTCAGAATGAGAGCGTTGGGGTCGATCGATTGAGTGAACGTTCGGTTGGCGTAGTTGAGCACGTTGAAAGCCGAGAAGCGCAATTGGAGGTTGCGTTTTCCGTCACCGCCAAGATTAACCTGCTTCTGCAGCGCCAGGTCGGAGTTGAAGTACCCCGGGCCATGAGTGTACGGAAAGCTATATGAGCCGTTCGCGGCACCGCCGGTCACGTTGCCGTTCGAACCAACCGTCGGCGCCGAAGCCAGGGAGAAGCAGGCGGTGTTGACGTACTGGTGCGTGTGCAGGCCCGAGTTGGGCTTGCAAGTGACCACCGGCATCAAATGCACATCAGGCGTACCCAGTTCCGCAATATTACCGGGCCCAATGAGGGCGGAGGCATTGGTGCTCGGATCGAATACGTTGAGCCGTCCCGAAAGGCCGTAGTTGACCAATTGCGAGCCAAGGTCCGCACCCTGCTGGTAACCGGTAATGCCGGAGATCATCCAGTTCTTCACCAGGCCCTGTGCTCGTCCGGTGATCTTGTTGAACGTGACAAAGTTCAGCAGGTCGCCGTAGGCGTAGGTGGCGTTGAATATTTGCGAGTGATCGAACGGCTCGACGCCGTAGTTATTACGGTAGTTGGTGGGGTCGACGGCTGTACCGTTCCAGATGGAACCGCGAACGCCGAGGGCCTTGGAAAAGGTGTAGTTGAGCCCGAAGCTGGACACGCCCAACTGTTTGTTAAAGACCATCTGCAGCCCGTTGTAGTTGGAGTTGACGTTATGCTGCAGGATGCCCACGGTGTTGTAGGTCGGGTACTGACGGAAGTCATCCATCTGCTGCTGGGTCATGCCGCCGTTGAGAGTGGGTATGATCGTGGTCGGACTGGCTGCATCAACTTCAGGGAACCACGGATAGGTTTGGCCGGTAATCGGATCGGGCCCGAACATTTTGCCAACCGGAATCGCGTTGAGGTTATCCAGCCCCTGGTTGCCGGTGGTGCCGTTGTTAGGCAGGTGACGGCTGACGTTGCCAATGTAGGCGGCCTGCAAGGTGGCATTCTTGAACACCTTCTCGTCAACAGCCAGGTTATAGGTGTAGGTCTGCGGCTGGTGATTGTCGCCCTTCAACAGGCCGTAGCTGTCGTTGTATGGAATAAAGCTGGCGGCGGGGGGAGAGTTGCTGGAGACATCTGAGAGCTGAATGCCGCCCGTGCCGCCCGGGTCAAACTCGCGCATGCCCTCCGCGGTGCCAGCGGCACTTTGTACGGAGCCTGCGTTGTCATGGTAGGCGTATATGCCGAAGCCGCCGCGAACCACTGTTTTGCTGTTGTGGAAGACGTCAAGCGCGAAGCCGACGCGAGGTTCAACAAAGGCCCAGCGAGCCGGTACGCCGGAGCTTGGAATGCTGCTGTCCATGCCGTGCCACAGATAGCCGGGAAGGAGTGGATTTTGCGCCGACTTGGCGTCGACGTTGTAAGTCGCGGCATCCCACACCGGAATGCCAATGTCGTGCGAATCAGCCCACGGATTGATGTGGTCGATGCGAACGCCGTAGTCGAAAGTCAGGTAGGGTGTGGCGCGCCAGTGGTCCTGTGCGTAGCCGGCGAAATCCCAGAAGTAGAGGTAAGGTTTGGGATCCATGTTGTACTGGTAGAAATCGCCGATGGTGCCTTCCATGAAGTTAGCCAGGTAGTTGCCGCCGTCCCAGTTGGAACCCCACCCGAGCGGTGCGTTGGTGTTCCAGACCTGCTGGCCGTTGGGCCTGAAGTAGGTAAGGCCCTCGTAGTACGCGGTGATGCCGCCGTTGGTGTATATCCAGCCGATTGCTTCGTGGTCCGCTGTCTGCTGGCCGTGGAATCCGAAGCGGAATGAGTGGTGGCCGAGAACCTTGGTGAAGTTATCCTCGAAGACCCAGGCGCGCTCTCTCATGAAAATGCCGCCCTCAGTCGTGTCTTCAACGGGGAGCATGGGAATGCCCCAGTTGGTCCAGGTCAATAGTGCGGGAATTTCCTTGGAGCCGTTGTTGAAGAGGCCGGGATTCGTCCATTTACCGTCGAGCGTCAGCGCTGACGGGTCGTTATCCACAAAGTCGCCGTTAAACCAGGAGAGGCCTACCTGTAGTTCATTGGTCATCGTGGGGCTGATGATCGAGATCCAGTTCACGGTTCCCATGTGCGCGCTCTGCTTCTGGAGCATGCCGCCACCGGGAGTGTTGAGGCCGCCCGGAGACCAGAACTGCCACTGGGGCACACCGGCCGCTGTATGCTCGGTGCTCCACAACGCGAAGATCTTGTTGCTGTCGTTAACGTTGTAATCGGAGCGCACCTGGCCCTGCCAAAGATCATTGTTCTCCAGGTTGGTGTGGATATAGTTGTAGCCGCCGGCGGTGGTCGGCGTATTCGGGTACGGCATCAGGTTGAAAATAGCTTGAGCGACCGGATCGATCTGACCGGGGTTCAACTGGCCATTGGTGAGCAGGGAATCATCGGTGCCCGTTTTAGGCACCTCTGCGTATGGGCTGGTGGCATAGGTGGGATTGTTGATCAAGGGACCGAGATAACTATTGATTTCATTCTGGCTGAAGTTGCCGGTGTGCATGTTGATGGTGGGCACCAGATCGGTGAGAATGGCTTCGGAGGATGATCCGTAGGCGTAGGTACCGCGCTGGGCCATTTCTTCACCACCGACGAAGAATGTGAGCCGGCGGGCGCTGTTGAACTTGGTGCCGGGGATGATCAGCGGGCCAGTGAATTTGAAGCCCGGATAAATCTCGCGGTCAACCGGCGCCAGTTGGTGAGTGTTCTTGGTGAGCCAGTCGACCGAGTTCATCTGGTAAGTACGGCCATTGACGTATGCACCGCCATGAAAGTCGATGCTGCCGGGGATGCCGGCGGCGGAGATGACGATGGGGCCATGGGCCTGATCTGCGGTCATACTGCTGGTGGTGATCTTGACTTCGCTGACCTGGTCAAAGTTGATGTTCTGCATTGTGCTGTTGTAGGCGCCGGGGTGAGTGAGATCGATGCCGTCATAGAGAACAGCGACACCGGCCAGAGGTGTACCCATGCCGGAGTAGGCGCCATAAGGGCTATCGTTCAGCGAGACCTGCGAGGGGTCGAAGGCAACGTTGGTGACACCGTTGCCGGCGGCGGCGCCGTTGATGCCGAATCCAGGCAGAGTTTTGATCAACTCGGTGACGTCACGGCCTTCCACGGGAATGCGCGAAATGTCATTGGCTGAGATCACCGAGCTGAGTTCGCCGCTATCCATCGAGATGGACTCGGCCGTGGAGTGAACCTCGACAATCTGGGTGTCTGAGCCGGTGGCGAGCCTGAGTTCGTGCAGGTTGCCCTCGCTGCCGGGGTCAAGGTGAATGCCGGACTCCTTAAGGACCGAGAAGCCCCGCGCCCTGACTTCGAGTGAGTAGTCGCCGACAGCGACGGCGGCAAAGACGAAGTCGCCAACGCCGTTGCTCGTCACCTCGGAGACGGCTCCGTTGGTGCTGTTCCTGAGCGTGACGACCGCGTTCGGAATGACGGCGCCGCTTACATCCACAATGGTGCCGCTAAGGCTCGCCGTTGTGCCGGCCTGGGCATGCAACGCGGGGCTGACTGCATGGTTAAAGACGAAGAATGCAGCCAGCGCGAGAATGCCGGACAACACCATCTTTGGATGAATGTTTGCCGACCGTGTGAGAGACCTTATCCACGACGCTGAATCGGGACTCGCGAAAGTGGGGTCTGTATAAGGGAGAGCGTCATTTACTGGCCGAAGAGATGATGCGCAATGCCGGTTTTTCATAGGCGAGATGGACCTTTCAGACGAGGTGGACTTGATGGTAACGACCCGGTTACTCTTGTTCGCCCCAACGCGATGGTCCAGCAGCATTCACAATGTTCCGGGCCGATTCACTCCGGGAGCCAGGGGCGTATTTCTTGATTTGCCGCTTATTGAAGCACGCAGTTTAATGCATTGTCAATCGCAATTATCCGCTATATTCGCTATATATTCGCCTATTTAATTTCAAATATAACATAATGATGAGTTAACACTTGAATATTTTTCGAACTATTTTCAAGCTGGAGCTGGCTATTGATTTTTGGGTGCCTGGCTCGCCGATAAGCGCTCCCGTCGTTTGGAATTCCTGGGTGTTGGCTCAGAAGCGAGGTCGAAACCCAAGGACATTTCACTGAACCGCGCTGCCCTGGTGGATTACCCGGGTTGATGTATGCATGCGATGATAAGACGCGCAAAACACTGCTCAGTACGGTAGTACCTGAGGCACTGTGTTTCGAAGTTGCAGTGGCCAAATCGATGCGACCCCAGAGAACTGCGACCTTGCAAGATACCGATGGGGGCGCACACCATCTGGTTTATGCAGTAAATTCCTTCGTAAGGACGCAGACTCTTTCTTAAGGACAAGTGGGCCTTGGTTGAAGCGCAGCAAACTCGCATTCGCTACCTGATTATTTGCATATTGTTTGCGGTGAGCTGTTTCAGCTTTGCCGACCGTGCGGCGTTATCGCAGGCGGCTTCCGCGATGCCCAAAGACATGCAACTGAATGCGGAGCGCATGGGTTACCTGCTTTCGGCGTTCGGGTGGGCATATGCGCTGGGGCAGCTTCCTTCAGGCGGTTTGCTCGACCGCTTCGGATCGAAACGCGTCTATGGCATCAGCATCATCTTGTGGTCGCTATTTGCATTTCTCACCGGTTGCTCAGGATACCTCAAGGCGAGCTTTGTATTTACGGCGATTGTTGTCTTGCGGGTTTTGTCGGGTCTGGCGCAGTCGCCCGTGTTCCCCGGCAACGGACGGATCGTCGCGGCGTGGTTTCCCACTTCAGAGCGGGGCCGCGCCTCGGCAATTTTCAATTCCGCACAGTACTTTGCGCTCCCCATCTTCGCTCCGCTTTTCGGATGGCTGATTTACAGGGCCGGATGGCAAAGCTGTTTCTGGTTCATGGGCTTGCTGGGCGGGATGCTGACGCTGGTTTGGTTCACCAATATATACGGCGCAAAGGAGCACCCGCGGATTTCGCCAGCGGAGGTGAGGTTGATCGAAAGCGGCGGCGGCCTCGTGAACACGGATGCCCAGGCAAGCGCGAAGAAGAATACGCTGACGTGGGCGACGGTGAAGCTGCTGCTGAGTTATCGCATGCTGGTTGGTGTCTATATCGGGCAGTACTGTATCAATACGCTTACGTGGTTTTTTCTTACATGGTTTCCCCTGTATCTCGCGCAGGCGAGGCACATATCGGTACTGAAACTCGGATTTTTCGCGGCTGTGCCGGGGCTTTGCGGGGGCGTCGGAGGAATTCTGGGTGGTGTGATCAGTGACAGACTTCTGCTGAGTGGATGCTCGCTGAGCTTGGCGCGCAAGCTGCCGATTATGGCGGGGATGGCGTTGTCAATGACGATGGTGGCGTGCAATTACGCGCATTCACAATCGGTGATGCTGTTGTGGATGTCGATTTCATTTTTTGGCAAAGGCATTGGCGCGCTGGGGTGGACGGTGATCTCAGATACTTCGCCCCGGGGGATGGTGGGCATGAACGGCGCTGTTTTCAACCTGTTCGGCAACACGGCTGGGATTACGACGCCACTGATTATCGGGTACATAGTGGCGAAGACGCATTCGTATAACGGAGCACTGATCTTTGTGAGCCTGATTGCTTTCTGCGCTATTTTGAGTTACGGACCGATCGTGGGCGAGATCAAGCGGATTGAGTTGCGCTCCACGGCAAGTGCAAGTTGAGACGAATTCCGATGGAAGTCGATTTGGAACGGAAGATCAGTTGGCTGGGCTATCAGGACGGAGAAGCGCGTTGCGAGCGCCGACCGGAGGAGAAAAACACATGACGGAGTGGCCAGGGAACCTGCCCCGGAATGCTTTCAAACAAGCGCTCGCGAAGGGCGAGCGGCAGATTGGGTTTTGGTCGGGGCTGGCGAGCGCGATTGTGGCGGAGATTCTCGCGGGCGCCGGATTTGACTGGATCGTGATCGACGGTGAGCATTCGCCCAACGATATCTCGACATTGCTGCCGCAGTTGCAAGCGATGCGTGGCGGCACGGCCGAGGCGGTATTCCGGGTTCCGTGGAATGAGCCGGTGATCATCAAGCGGGCGCTCGATTTGGGGGCGCGGAGTCTGCTGATTCCCTTTGTGCAGAATGTGGATGAGGCACGGCGGGCGGTGGCGGCGACGCGATATCCGCCGCTGGGAATTCGCGGCGTGGCGATGGGGCCGCGGGCCAACGACTTCGGGCGCATTCGGAACTATCATCGCAACGCGCATCTGGATACGTGCGTGCTGGTTCAAATTGAGTCGCGAGCGGCCCTGACGGAGATTGAAGCCATTGCTGCGATCGAGGGAGTTGATGGAATATTCATTGGGCCGAGCGACCTGGCGGCGGACTTCGGGCACCTGGGGAATGCGAAGCATGCCGACGTGCAGGCGGCCATTAGAGAGGCGGCGATGAGGATCCGTGCGGCGGGCAAGTCGGCCGGCACGCTGGCGGGGAACGCGGACGACGTGGAATTGCTGCTGGACCTGGGCTTTAACTTTACGGCGGCAGGCAGTGACGTGGGTTTGTTGGCACGCGGTGCGGAAAGTGTGGCCGCCCGCTTTAACAAGAACTGAGGACACGCGAGGAGATCGGCGATGGCTATGGTCGGATTTGTCGGGCCCGGCATCATGGGGCGTCCCATGCTGAACAATTTGTTGAAGGCCGGGCACAGCGTTGTGGCGTATGGGCGCAACAGGGAAAAACTGGATGCGTGCGTGAAAGATGGGGCGCAGCGGGGCGCCTCGAATAGCGACGTGGGCGCGCGATCGGAGTTTGTGATTACGATGCTGCCAGATGGTGAGGAGGTGGAAGAAGTGGTGCTTGGCGTGGACGGCATCCTGGCCGGGGCGAAGGCGGGAACAATGATTATCGATATGAGCTCGATCAATCCGTTAGTTTCACAGAAAGTGGGTGCGGCGTGCGCAGCGAAAGGAGTGGAGTTTCTGGATGCGCCGGTGAGTGGTGGCGAGCCGAAAGCAATTGAGGGAAAGCTGACGATTATGGTCGGCGGCGGAGAGAGGGCGTTTAAGAAGGCCGAGCCGATCTTGACCTCAATGGGTTCGAGCGTGACGCTGACCGGGCCGGTGGGTGCAGGGAATGCTACGAAGCTGGCGAACCAGATCATGGTGGCGTGCAACATTGCGGCGATGGGCGAGGCGCTGACGCTTGCCGCGAGCTGCGGATTGAATCCCGAGGTAGTGGTGAAGGCGATCAAGGACGGCCTGGCCGGAAGCGCGGTGCTCAACGCCAAGGGGCCGATGCTGATTGCGCGGAACTTCAAGCCGGGATTCAAAATTCGGCTTCACCGCAAGGACTTGCGCAACGCGCTCAAAACGGCGGAAGCGAATGGCGTGTTTTTGCCCATTACATCGTTCGTGGATCAGGTGCTCGGGTCGCTGATCGGCGCAGGCAAGGGCGACCTGGACCATTCGGCGATAGCGACGTTCGCCGAAGAAGCGTCGCATGTTAAGGTTTCGGCGCCGTCGGCGTGACGCCTTTGGTTGGCCTCGGCATATTTGGCTTGCTGTTGCAATATTTCTGGAGGGAATTAATGTCGAAGAAGCGCGGGTCAGTTTTGTGGTATTATCTCGCCTATTGAAACATTGTTACGGATTTGCCCCACTGATTTGAAGGAAACAGTCAACGTTCGGCGTCTGGTTTGATTCTTTCCTTCTGAGTGGGTGGTTGTTTTGCGAGCGCGTTGGTGTTGAAGAGCATGTCTTGATCTCAGGTGTGAATGACAAACTCTGAACTCGATGAAGCCAGGAGTCACGGATGAGAATGTTTTGCGGGGCCTGGAAGATCGTGCGTCCATGGATGAAGTCGCAAGTAGCCTTCGCCGTGGTGGCATCGGCGCTGCACGCGCAGATGCTTTCGCCGCATGGCATTCCGACCGAAGCGCAGATCAGCGCTGAGGAGCAGGCAGGAATTGACGACGATATTGCGCACCACCTTGGCGACGTTCCCAGCGATCCGGGGCCGAAGGCGAACCTTGCTCCATCTCTGAGTGAGGCTGCGGTCAACGCGGCAGCGCGAAAGGTCGCGGACTGGGAGCTGAAAAGGGCCGAGCCGTACCTGGACCAGAGTTGGACCTGGAGTGTTCTCGACACCGGCTTCATGGCGGCTTCGCGCGAACTGCACGATCCCCGCTATAGCAATGCCATGCTGGCAATGGCGGAGAGATTTCATTGGGAGCTGGGAGCCGAAGATCCGCAGGAATACGGCTCGCCCGACAACAACGATCAGGCGCTAGGGCAGACATATCTGGAGTTGTATTTCCTGGACCCGAAGCCCGAGAAAATCGCGCCGACCCGAAAAGGTCTCGATGGTCTAATCGGGGGTACGATGCCCAAAGCGCCGGATGACCAGTTCGCTATCTGGTGGTGGTGGTGCGACTCATTGTTTATGGCGCCGGGCATCTGGACGCGCATGGGGGCTGCGACGCACGACACCAGGTATCTCGACTATCTCCACAAGCGATGGCAGGAGACATCGAACGCTCTCTACGATCCCAAGTATCACCTTTATTACCGCGACAAGTCGTGGATGGCCAAAAAGGACCGCGCGGGCCAGCCGGTCTTCTGGTCGCGCGGCAACGGCTGGGTGATTGGCGGTCTGGCGCGCGCACTGGAATACATGCCGAAGGACTACCCCGATTACGGTCAGTTTGCGAAGCAGATGCGGGAAATGGCTGGGGAACTCGCATCAATCCAGGACCGGAATGACGGTCTTTGGCACTCCGATCTTCTTGACCCTGGCGACTACCCCCAGCCGGAGATATCTGGTTCGGCGTTGATCACATTTGGCCTGGCGTGGGGAGTCAATCACGGCGTTCTGGATCGCTCCACTTATACGCCAGTTATTGCGCGGGCATGGCGCGGAATGGTGAATGAGATTTATGCAGACGGGCGCCTCGGTAACATTCAACAGACCGACGGCAAACCCGATTACTATTTGCCGGCGTCAAGTTATAACTTTGGGGTTGGAGGATTTCTTCTGGCTGCGGAACAGGTTGCCCTTCTGAGTGAGCGTGTGGCTCACTGAGGTTGCGGACGACGGCGAAAGAGACGGCGCAAGGATGTGGTGACGCCGCGATCGTGGACAATTTCAACGGGAAGCGATGCAGCTTCTGGCTTGAGTGACGAAGCGTCGCACCCACCATCGAGATTCTAATGAACTCCATTGCTGCAAGAATCGCACGCACCTGGGTCGTGATTATTGTCGCTTCCGCAGTTGCCGCACAACCCGGGCCGCAAGACTCATTTCTGAACTGGATGAACGGCATAGCGCAACGGGAGTTACAGCAGCGGGCTCAGACGATCCGCGCAATCCACAGCGTCGACGAGGCAGAGAGCCGCAAGCAGTTTGTTCGCAAACAACTCCTGGACGACATGGGCGGGCTGCCCGATTACAAGGGCCCGCTGAACGCGCGGGTCACCGGCGAGATTCGCACGGAATCTTACACGATTGAGAAGGTGATCTACGAAAGCCTGCCGGGCTTTTATGTGACAGCTAATCTTTATCGGCCAAACGCCCGTGGACGTTATCCGGCAGTGCTGTTGCAAGCCGGCCATACGCAGGAAGGGAAACCAGAGAATCAACGAGTGGCGGCGAATCTCGCGCTCAAGGGCTTCGTTGTGCTGTGTTTCGATCCGATTGGACAGGGTGAGCGGGAACAAACCTTTAGCCGCCAGGTAGATTTGGCGTTGGCGGGCTGGTCAGTGCCTGAACACATCATCATGGAAGCTCAAGCCGAGTTGATCGGGCAAGGGCTCGCCCGCTACTTCATCTGGGATGCGATGCGGTCCATCGATTATCTTGCCAGCCGGCCCGACGTTGATTCCTCGCGGATCGGGGCTGCCGGGTGTTCGGGGGGCGGCGCATTGACTACCTTCATCGGTGCGCTCGATCGGCGGGTGAAGGTGGTGATACCGGCGTGCTACCCGAGCTCGTTCAAGACGATGTTTGTGACCGCGGGACCTCACGGCGAGATGACCTTCCCGGGATTTCTAGCCAGCGGCCTAGATACGGCCGATTTTGTGGAGCTTTCTGCCCCTACCCCGTGGCTGCTACAGGCAAACGAGACCGATCAATTCGGTTTTAGCCACGAAGGAGTGCATTTGGTATATGAAGAAGCCCAGGATTGGTACGACCTTTACCATGCGCGCGACAAAGTAGGTTTCATGATCGGACCGGGCAGTCACGGCATGCCTCTTGTGAGTCGTGATGCTGTTTATGAATGGATGATTCGCTATCTCAAGAACGGAGAAGGAGACGCACATGAGCAGCCGGTGAAAATGTTCTCGAACGGCGAACTCATGGTTACGCAGACGGGCCACGTTGAAGATCTGCCAGGCAGCCACAAGCTCTTTGAGATACTGAATTCCGATTTGCAGGCTCACGAGAAGAAGGGGACGATCGACGAACTACGGGCGAAACTCGCGAGCCTTGGCATTCCCACCGAGGGTTCGGCGCCGAAGGTCACCGTCAAGGAGGAGCAAAACGGGGCCAACGGAAGTCAGCAGCATATTGAAATTGAAAGCGAGCCTGGCATCTGGCTCGACGCTACTTTGTATGTGCCGGCTTCTGCCGTGCGCAAGCCGGCGGTGCTGATCGTCAAGGACGATGAAAAGATACAGGGAATGCCGCTCAAAGCCATGGCGGAAAAGATGGCCGGGCTCGGCCGAGTCGTGCTGGTACTCGAACCTCGCACCTCCCAAATAAAGAACTACGAGGGATCCTACACCGGCGATTGGATCAGCGACATGCAAGCCAACCTGATTGGGCGCAACCTGCCCGCCATGCGGGCACACGACATTCTTCGCGGCCTCGATCTGTTGCGCGCGCGGCCGGATGTGGACCCCAACTCGATTCGCGGAACAGCGCGAGGGGTCGCCGGAATCTGGCTGTTGCTTGCCGCCGCCGCCGACCCGAGGTTGAATGCGATCTGGCTCGACAAGACCCCGTATAGTCTGCGCGCAGCTCTGCGGAATTCAGTCACTTCTGATTTATCAGACGCCGTGATACCAGGGTTTGCACTGAACTGGGACGTGGACGACCTTGTAAAAGCGGTGCGGAACCGGCAGGTGCTGTGGACGGATCCGACCAACTGGGTGCACGGGGTGACAGCGCTCGGACCGCCATTTCGCTATCGCTATGTTCCTGGCGATTTGACGGATGAGGTGGACTTGCAGGAGGACAACTACATACGCGAGTTTCTTCAATAACCGGTGAGGTTGGGCGGTTTCTTTTCCTCTCGATCCGCAGGTGCGGCGGGGTTGTTTCTGGTCCTGGTAATGCAAAGCTGGAAGAACCTGACTGGTTCGCTGATGGACAGTCGCTTTAGTTTATTGTTGAAGTATACTGGCGTTATTATCCTGAGCGGGCAGCCAACAGGCAAGGGAATCGAAACATGATGACGAGAATTTGCATTTTATTGCTGGCGTGCTTTCAGTTGGCTGCCAGCGCATATGCGGGGACGCTGCGTGCGTCCGCCGTTGAGGTCGATATCACGCCGAACGCTCCGCAGTGGCTCGCCGGGTATGGCGCGAGGCAGTCGAACGGTGTCCGCGATCGGATCTATCACCGGATTGCAGCGCTCGACGACGGGACAACTACGGTCTACTTCATTTCTACCGACACGTGCATGATTTCGCCTGCATACGTGGACAAGGTGAAGGAAGACATTCACCAACAACTTGGCATTGCGCCGGAGAGTATCTGGTGGCTGGCAACACATACCCACTCGGCGCCGGAGATTGGCCCGCCGGGAGCTCCAGCAGCTTTCATGCCGGAGCGGTACAACCAGGCCGCGAGCGGCGAGTCGAATCCCGAGTATACGGAGTTCGAAGAACAGAAGCTGATCGAGGGATTGCGCCAGGCGCGTCAGCAACTGCAGCGTGCGCGCCTGGGTTTCGGTATCGGCTTCTCGACGGCGAATATTGACCGGCGTGCTATGGATGAAGACGGAAAGATGACCATCGGACTGAACCCGGATGGACCAACGGACCGGCAGATCGGATTGATCCGCCTGGAAACGATGGACGGAAAGTTGATTGCCCTGCTCGCCAATTACCCCATTCATGGGACTGACCTGGGCCAAGAGAATCTCAAGATCACGGGCGATGTGCCGGGTGTGGTGGCGCAATATGTAGAGCAGAAACTGGGAGCGCCGGTGCTGTTTATCAATGGCGCCGAAGGGAATCTTGCGCCGATTTATAGTGTGTACCCGGATCCCGAGTCAGGGCATCTGGATCAGTTCAAAGTGCTGCTCGGTGACCGGATTCTTGAGGCGAATCAACGCGTCGGCGCAATGACTTCCGATATCGTCCTGACCGAAAGCGAAACAACCATCGAATCTCCACTGCGTGCCGGCTTGAAATGGCCGGAGGCGCTCAAGACATATCTTCGGAGTCCCGTTGGAGGGGCGCCGGTGGTCAGGGTACCTGTACATTTCCTCGAGATCAACCATGATGCAGTGTTGTGGGGCGCCCCCGTCGAACTCTTTTGCAAAATCGCGGTTGATGTGCGGAATCAGTCGCGCTTTCCTTTTACGTTTTACTTCGGATTGCTGAACGGGTGGCTGGGATATCTGCCGACGGCAGAGGCTGTGCATCAGGGAGGGTACGAGCCCGCGACCTCGCCGTTTACCGACCGGGGAGAAGATGACTTTCGTCAGGGCGTTCTTGCTCACCTTGCCGGAATGCCGCGCTGAGAAAAAGACAGCCGGGTGTCATGGGACGGATTGTTTTGCCGCGAGGGCGCCAGTCCAGCGACTCCAGGGCAGTTCGGTCCGGGCAGCGGTTCCAGGACGGATTCGCCGCAGTTTCAACCAGAGCCTGCTGTTAACTTTCCGGCAGGCATTTTTCTGCCCGCGCGCGCCAAAATCGTGCGCTGGGGACCCCGTGCTCGCAAGCCGGCGGGGCGCCTGCGGACAACTGGAGTGACATAGATCACACCAACTCCACTCACTTCGGAGCACATTTTCAATTGCCAAGATTGGCAGGCTTGAAAAAGATCGATCTCGAATTGGGCGCAAATCTCTTTATTAATTCAGTTTATATCAGCCTGAGTCGAGAGTTTCACGGTCGATGGTCACAGCAATTAATTCAATTTATGTTGTGACTCCCGTGGGCAGGCCGGGTACAAAGCGGTTTATTAGTTGACAATGCATGAATAGTTTGCTAAAAAGGGTGATCAACGAGAGCTTTATTCAATTTCTTTGGCAAGCCCGTTAATTCTTCCCCCTGGCTTCTGGATCAGGGCATGTACAAGTGTTTCCAAATAGGTCTCGATCTTAGGAAACAGAAGGTTGGATGTCTGTGGTTCTGTTCATCCATGCTTATCAGCTTTGAATCGGCGCTCATGAGCAGCGGTGAGTTTGTATGAGCGCCATTTAGCGGCGCAAAGTTTGCGGAGGCTGCTCGGAATCTCTCCAGACCGCATGTCATCCACGAAGGACCATCGATGCAGACCGAAGAAGGCAAATCGCCGGTCTTCGAGCCAGGCAAAGCTCGAAAGGAGAAGGGCAGTGAAAGCCAAAAATTGCACATTTTTACGGCCAGTACTCAGACAATTCGTGAGCGCATCGGCCTCAAGCACTGAAGAGGCGCGGAAGGGCTCGTGGCACAAATCTTTCGGGGCATGGGTGAAGGTCGCCCTTGTCTTGATGTTCGCAGGATTGACGGCGCAACTGGCGCTTGCAGGGCCCACGGGAACGATCTCCGGGACGGTGCAGGATCCCCAGGGGTCCGTGGTTCCAGGGGTCACAGTTCAGCTGACCTGCGTGGAAACCGGAGTGATCCAGACGGTTGAGACGGATACGGCTGGATTCTACCGGTTCCCGGCGCTGCCGCTGGGGCACTACGACGTAGCGTTCAGCAAGGCCGGATTTGAGAGCTACAAAAGAACCGGCATGACCATCGACGTCGACACTGCGCTCCACGCCGACGCGGTGCTGAAGGTTGGCGCAGCTACCGAAGTAGTTTCGGTAACGAGCACAGCAGCGCAGGTGGATACCGAATCCGCGCAGGTGGGCGAAGTGATCGGCGGGCATGAGATGACGGACCTGCCTCTGAACGGCCGAGCCTACACCGATCTGCTTTCTCTGCAGCCCGGGGTTGTTCCTTTCCAGACGGCGGAGTTCGGCTTCACAGGTCCGGAAAATGGCAACCTCGACAACGGGGCGCTTAATATATCGGGCGCGCAAAATACACACAACGGCTACATAGTGGATGGCGCCAACGTGGTGGAGGGATATAGCGGCGGCACATTCCTGATTCCGACACTGGACTCGATTGCCGAGTTCCGCATCATCACCGCGGATGCCAACGCCGAGTACGGCAATTACTCCGGCGGGCTGGTTAACGTGGTCACCAAGTCGGGCACCAACCAATTCCACGGTGATCTTTTTGAATTCAACCGCAACACCGATTACGACGCAGCCGATTTTCTGGCGCAGTCCAAGGGCGTTTTCCACCAGAACCAATTCGGCGCAGCGGGCGGCGGACCGATCTGGCGGAGCAAGTTGTTTTTCTTTGGCGACTGGCAAGACACGCGGCAGATCATCGGGCAAAGCTCGGGCGAGCAGTTTGTTCCTGACAGTGCGGAGCTGGGGGGCAATTTTTCAGACGAAGCGAGCCTGATGAAGGGAAACGTGAGCGGCCCTTACTTTGCGAGCCAACTCACGAACGAGCTCGGTTACACGGTTACCAATGGAGAACCGTATTACACAAGCGGTTGTACGTCGAATACGCAATGCGTGTTTCCCAATGCGACGATACCGACCTCGGCATGGGCGGGGCCGGTTCCCAACTACATAAAGCTGATTCCTCCTCAGACCGTTCAGCCGTCCGGCGGACAACCAGGATATTTCATTTCCACCAAGTATCCTGCGACGTTGAACGACAACAAAGGAGCCGTTCGCATCGATGCGGACACGAAGATCGGAACCGTTTCAGGGTATTACCACCTCGATCCGTGGACCAATCTCACACCCTACGCGGGATGGGGAGGGAGCTCGGTTCCCGGTTTTCCATCGGAGGCGACAGGGAAGGCTCAATTGTATGTCGTAAGCCTGATTTCGCGGTTCGGAAGCTCGGCCGTGAACGTTCTGAACGGCAATTACACGAAGAACACCGATTCGCAGCTTAACTCGCCGACCGATAATGGCACCACGCCCGAATCGTTCGGGTTCGCCGCCCCGACCAATGACGGCATTTACCCGGTCGCGTCGGGATACGTGAATATTCCCGGGGTCAGCTTCAATGGCTTCGGTTTGGGTCCGCCGAATACGGTCCTTGTCCAGAACAACAATCTGTACGGAGTAGAGGACGACTTCTCCAAAGTCATCCGCTCGCACACGTTGAAGTTCGGCGGTTCCTACCACTGGGACAAAGTCGACATCTCCCATGCGAATAATGCCAGCGACGGCGACTTTGACTTCAACGGCGAAGAGACGGGCATTGATTTTGCCGACTTCCTGATCGGCGCTCCGGCCTCCTATTACCAGGGCACTCCCGCGGTGCTCAACCTTCGCAATTACTATCTCGGCGTGTACGGGCAGGATACCTGGCGGGTGAATACTCGTCTGACGGCGAATCTGGGATTGCGCTGGGACGTGGATCCGTTCTGGGAAGATGCGCACAACGCAAGCCCAGTAGTCCTGCTTGGTGTTCAGTCAACGCAGTACCCGACAGCACCTGCCGGATATGTCTTTCCGGGCGACGCGGGCGTGGCAAGACGGAGCGGAGCATTCACCCGCTTCAATAACCTTGCGCCCCGTATCTCGCTTGCCTATACGCCGCATGTGCCAGATGGGTTTCTGCACAAGATCTTCGGCGATGAAGGCAAGAGCAGTATTCGCGCCGGATACGGAATCTATTACACCAATGTCGAAGGCGCAAACACCTTCAACTTCTCGTCTCCGCCGACTCACTTGTTCTATGACAGCGGTACTCCGGTGCTGTTTGCGCAGCCGTTCATTGACCGGGATAGCGGAGCGGACCTGGGACAGAGATTCCCGGTTCCGGCCGTCAATCCCACTTCGGTCAACTGGTCGCTGTATGAACCGATCGGGAGCAAGTCCAATCCGCTGCCAACCTCCAAGACTCCTTACGAGGAACAAGTCGATCTCTCGTTGGAGCGTCAAGTGGCATCCAATCTGATTCTCAATGTGAGCTACGTGGGCACTTTCGGCCACCACCTTATCGTGGCCGGCGACAATAATCCGGGCAATCCGGCACTTTGTTTGAGCGTTAGCCAGGCCAGCGAAACGACGGATGGAGTAACCTGCGGCCCGAACGGTGAGAATGGCGTGTATCATCCGATCGGGGGCGGGACGATTGACGGGACCCGGGGGCCGTTTGGTCCGCTCTTCGGAGACAATCAGGACGAGCTTGACATTGGCAACTCAGCTTTCAATGCCCTGGAAGCCACGCTGCGCAGGACCGGAACACGGTTCACGGCCCTCTTCAGCTACACCTATAGCAAGTCGATCGACAACGGATCGGGATTTGGCGATATGGTGTTTGTGTACGGGAACCACAACGCCTTCCGTGGTCCTTCGTTCTTCGATCTGCCGCAAAACTTTGCTGCCAGCTATACGTGGGAGATGCCCTGGGATCTTCTGTTCAAGAAGGACAATGATTTGACTCGCGGCTGGAAACTTTCGGGCCAGTCGCAGTTCACGGGCGGCGTGCCGGTCATGATTACCGAGAGCGACGACCAGTCGCTGACGGGCAACTCAGGCCTGACTTTTGCGGGGTCGACGGACGAGCCGAACCTGAATTACGGCACCGGAAAATCATTCTATGGGGATAAGAATCCCAGAGACCGTAAGTCGTACCTGAATAACTCGCTCTTCAGCCAGGAGACACTCGGCATGCAAGGGAACGCGCCGCGCCGATTCCTGCACAGCCCTGGCGAGGACAACTGGAACATGGCGCTGCTCAAGGATGTGAAGATCCATGAAAGCATCACATTCGAGATTCGCGCCGAATTCTTTAACCTCTTCAACCACGCGCAGTTCTACGGCCCGACGGTGAACGGTAACTACGCCACTGGTCCTTCGTTTGGCCTGATCGGCAGCGATGCCGGTGGGCGCATCGGTCAGATGGCCGGCAAGTTGACCTTCTGACGCATTGCCAACCCGGCTTGAGGGCGCGTTCCACCGCCCTCGGGCCGGCTTCAAGTGAAGAGCGGTAAGCTTGACGGGCTGATAACCGCGCAAGCGGCGGTTATCAGCCCAAAGCTGCGTTTGCCTCCGGACGGCCGTCGCGAGAGGAATAGCAAGAGAGAAAAGCGGCCGGCCCGAGCAAGGAAAACGTGAGATGTTCGACTTATGACAGTGAATCGACGGGATGTAGTGAAGGGAATGGTCGCGGGCCTTGTAGCGGCCAGCGTGCCGATGAGCGCGCAAGAGCCGGAGTCGTCCGACTCGGTTGAAAAGGACTTCAGAATCTGGGATGTGCACAGTCATCTGGAGGCGCTGACCGGCAACACGCCGGAAGAGCGCATGGACGTTCTGCTCGGGGATATGGACCGGCTGGGCATCGAGCGCCTGCTGCTCTCGCAGGGATTTGGCGAATTCGAAATGCATGCGACTCCTGAGCAGATTCGAATCGAGAACGATCGGATCATGCGGGCCGTGAAGCATGCTCCCGGCCGGGCGTACGGGTCGCTGTTTCTGAATCCCAGGAATGGCGACTCATGTCTAGACGAATTCGACCGTTGTATACGCGACGGACCGATGGTGATGATCGGCGAACTGGAAACGGACGTGCGCTGCAATTCGCCTTTGCTCGATCCGATCGTGGAGCGGGCAGTTTCAATGAACGTGCCCATTCTTCAGCACACCTGGACGGTCACGCTCGGAGATGGTCCGGACGAATCCCGACCTGTCGATTTGGTGGAACTGGCCGCACGGCACCCCCAAGCAAACTTTATCTGCGGACACACCGGGGGTAATTGGGAGCTGGGAATCCGAATGATCCGCAACTCAAAAAATATCTGCGCCGGAATCGCGGGCTCCGATCCCACTTCAGGTTTTACCGAGATGGCTGTTCGTGAGCTTGGTGCTGAACGGGTTGTCTACGGCAGCGATGTTGGAGGCCGCTGTTTTGCCTCGCAAGTCGCGAAAGTTATCGGCGCCGAGATCCCAGACGAAGCAAAGAGGCTGATTCTTGGCGGCAACTTGCGCCGACTGCTGGAACCGGTACTGAAAGCGAAGGGCCTGGCGTCGTGATCGATACGAATGTGCATCTGTTTCGTTGGCCTTTTCGGCGGCTTATCGGCGACGATCCGGCAGAGCTTGTTGCGCGGCTCCGTCAAAAGGGCGTGACACAGGCCTGGGCGGGTAGTTTTGAAGCGCTGCTGTGCCGGGACGTAAGCGGTGTGAATACGCGGTTGGCTGTTGCCTGCCGGGAGCATGGACCAGAGTTCCTCGTCCCCTTCGGCGTCGTTAACCCGAAGTCGCCGGACTGGGAAGAGGATCTGCGACGCTGCCATGAAGTTCATCGCATGCCTGGTGTCCGCCTGTATCCGAACTATCACGGCTACACGCTAGCGGACCCTGCGTTTGCGAAGCTGCTTTCGCTGGCGGCGGATCGCAACTTGATTGTCCAGATTGCGCGGTCGATGGAAGACGTGCGTACCGAGTTCCCGCTGATGGTGGTTCAACCCGTGGACCCATCGCCGCTCGTGGACTTGCTTCCACGCGTGCCTCACGTGCGGCTCATGCTGCTGAACAGAGGGGGCTGGGCAGAAGACGCGAATCCAAGTATTGCTGTGATCAAGAAGTCGGAAGGTGTTTATTTCGATATGGCGATGAATGAGGGCATCGGGGGGCTGGCTCGCCTGATCGCAGAGACTTCTCCCAATCGCGTTGTCTTTGGTTCTCACTACCCGTTTTTCTACTTCGAGTCTGCGTTGCTGAAGATTCGAGAGGCCGATCTCACCAGCAGCCAAAAAACAGCGTTGACGGAAGGAAACGCCCGAGGGCTGCTGTCGATGTCCTAGCTCAGCAGGAGGGCTGCGCACTTATTTACAGGCTGGAGGGATCTTGTGAGCAAGTCAGGCGAATCCACGCGCCGCCAGTTTATGAAGAAATCCGCACTGGTCACGGGCGCCGGTTTCATCGTTCCACGGGTGGTGAGCGCAATAGATACGAGTGCAGACACGCCCGCAAGGATCGTGACAGCGGATGGCGTGAATTTTCACCAGTCAGGCTTCAGCGCGAACCCAGAAGGCTGGAGCGCCTGGAGCATCCGGCCGGAGACTGCGCCGCGAACCTTTGTCGATGCGGTTGTGTCGCGCAGCGGGCTCGGCTCACTGGGAGTCTCGGGAGACGGAAACATTGCGGCTTACGGCGGTTGGCAGCGCAAGCTGACGGGCATCAAAGAGAACGCCTGGTACAGATTCGTAGCCTACTATCGGGCCACTGGCCTGACCAGCGAGAACTGGCAGATCGTGCCTGATCTTTACTGGCAAAAGCCCGCCGGCACCGAGATCGGAAGCGACGATCGGGTGGATTATGCAGCCCGTTCGGTACGCAAAGGCCAGTGGACCGAGGTGAGCCTCGAAGTTCCAGCACCGGCCGGGGCGACGTACGTGGTTCTGGAGCTGTTCCTGGCCCACGCGGCAACCGGAATTGTCTGGTGGGACGATATCTCTTTCGAGCAGATTCCTGCACCCGAGCCGCGCAAGGTAACGATCGCGACGATCAACTTGAAGCCGTCGAACACGGGTACGGTTGCGGAGAGCGTACGGCAGTTTGTCGACGCTGCGGCGCGACTTGCCCCCGCCAACACCGACCTGATTGTGCTGCCGGAGGGTATTAGCGTGGTAGGCATCGACCCGGGTGGCCTCATCTGCGGGCAGGTTGCCGAGCCCGTGCCGGGACCTACCACCGCGCAACTGGGCCAGCTGGCTCGAGCCAAACACTGTTACGTTGCCGCCGGCCTTTATGAGCGCGAACGCGACGCGAAATACAACACGGCGGTTCTGATTGATCGCGAAGGGAAGCTGGTGGGCAGGTATCGCAAAATGTTCCTTCCGCGCGGCGAGATGGTCCAGTTGACTCCGGGGAATGAATTTCCCGTCTTCCACACGGATTTCGGCACAGTGGGGATGATGATCTGTTATGACGTGTACTTTACTGAGCCGGCACGCCAACTCGCTCAGCGAGGAGCGGAGATCATCCTACTGCCGATCTGGGGTGGGGACGAGGTGCTGGCCACGGCGCGCGCCATCGAGAACCAGGTATTTCTTGTGACCTCCGGCTACGATCACCCCACCTACATCATGGACCATAACGGAAAACGCATCGCCGAAGCGCACGAACGCGGAACGGCGGCCGTTGCCACCATCGATTTGAATGCGCCCAATTTCTATCAGGGGATAACGGATTGGCGCGACCGCCGGTTCCGCGAGTATCGGCCGGAAATCGTGAAGGATTTCCTGTATTCGGGTGGCAGTGCGGAATAAGAATGCGGGTCATGAGGAGCGGCACCTGGGGAGCACGATCGAAACCCGGAAGGGGAGAAGATGATCAGCGGGGCGAGGATGGGCGGAGCACGGTTGGCGATGCAACTTGCTTTTCCACATTGGAGTAAGGTGAAAAAAGTTCAAAGCCTCCCGGAAAGAATCATGTGGAATGCAACGCCCGGTGCCGTGGTTTTGAGCAGCGCAAGTAGTGAAGCTGCGCGGTGCGACACCGTGAGGCAGGTGGGGATACTTAGCTTGGCAGTGAGGAGAACCGGATGATTCGCAGACAATTCCTTGCGAAATCCGTAAAGGCTCTGGCCGCAACCGGCCTGGCGCGCACTTGTTCCTGGGCCACAAAAGCAGGCGCCGCGTTGCCCGGGACAACTCCATCCGCATCGCCGGCGAAGGTTCTTGCGGGGACTGAGCCATTGACCGACAAAGCGGATCTCGTCTTTGAAATGGAAGACGGAATCGTCGAGTATCTCAGGAAGCGCACCAAGGAGGTTCCACAGGAGCGGGCGCAGTGGTGGCATTGGGATTATTACTCAGCTCAAGCATACGAAAAATCTGTTGCGCCGCATCGGGAGCATCTACGCAAGATAGCCGGCGCGGTCGACCCGCGCGTCGCGCCTGCGTCACTCGGGATCATCGCTCGCCCGGAGGCGCCAGAAGAAGTCGCCCGCGGAGAGAATTATAAGGTGCTGGAAGTTCGCTGGCCGGTCTTCGATGCCGCCGACTTTGGTCTGTGCGGCATGCAGGCGGAGGGGTTGCTGCTCGAGCCCGACGGCCCGGCGAAGGCGCACTTGGTCGCGATTCCCGACGCCGACTGGACGCCTGAGATGCTGGCGGGGCTGGTTGATGGGGTGCCTGCCAAAGCGCAGTTCGCGCGCCGCCTGGCGGAGAACGGTTGCCAGGTGCTGGTTCCCATGCTCATCAACCGGGCCGACACCTTCTCGGGAAATCCAGAAATAAGAATGACCAATGAGCCGCATCGCGAGTTTGTTTACCGGATCGCGTACGAATTGGGCCGGCACATCATTGGCTACGAAGTGCAGAAAGTACTGGCGGCGGTTGATTGGTTTTGCAGTCATGACTCCAATGCCCGCATCGGCGTGATGGGGTTTGGAGAAGGAGGCCTGATCGCGTTCTATGCTGCCGCTCTGGATTCGCGCATCGACGCAACGGTCGTGAGTGGATACTTTGATGAGCGAGAGAACCTTTCGGCTGAGCCGATTTATCGCAACATCTGGGGATTGCTGCGCGAGTTCGGAGATGCCGAGATCGCCAGCCTGATTGCGCCAAGGACGCTGATTATCGAGGCGTGCCGCGGACCAGAGGTGAATGGACCGCCGCCGGCAGTGGACGGACGCTCGAATATGGCCTGCCCTGTCGGACGGCTGAGTACGCCATCGATTGAATCGGTGCGTCGTGAAGCAAAACGGGCACGGGAGATTTTCGCTCCATTCGGCGTAGGAGAACTCGTGAATGGCGCCTGGAAATACGGCGCGAGTTCCCGCTTTCAACTCGTCGAACGTGATAACGGGATCGGTCTTCCCGGAGGTGAGGAGACAATTTCTGCGCTGCTTATTGCGCTTGGGGTCGAGGTTCCCCTGGCGGCTTCGGGCAATTCTCCGCAAAGATCGCGCGAGGGAACGGATCCGCAATCGCGCTTACACTCTCAGTTCAATCAGATGGTGGCCTTCACCGAGGGGCTGGCGAAGAGAGCGTCCGAGCGTCGTGCCGAGTTCTGGTCGCGGGCAGACAGTTCTTCGCTCGACCGCTGGGTGGAATCGACACGCCCATTGCGCGATGAGATCTGGAGCGAGATCTTCGGGCGCCTGCCCGATGCGAGCATGCCGCCGAATGTGCGAACCCGGCTGGTTTACGACACGCCGCAGATTCTCGGCTATGAAGTGTGGATGGATGTCTGGCCAGGAGTGAATAACTACGGGATACTTCTTCTTCCCAAGGATCTCAAGCCAGGTGAGCGGCGGCCGGTCGTTGTATGCCAGCACGGTCTCGAAGCCCGAGTTCAGGAGGTGGCCGACCCCGGTTTCGACAGCCAGTTCTATCGCCAGTGGGCGGTGAGCCTGACCAAGATGGGATTTGTCACGTATTCGCCGCAGAATCCATTCTTCGGCGCCGAGCGATTCCGGGCCATCTACCACCTTGGGCATCCACTGAAGCTGCAGATGTTCTCGTTTGTACTCGGCCAGCACCAGCAAATGCTGAATTGGCTTTCGCAGGAGCCCTACGTCGATCCGGAGCGCATTGGCTTCTATGGGATGTCCTACGGGGGCAAAACGGCGTTTCGGGTTCCACCGCTTCTCGATCGCTATGCTCTGGATATCTGCTCGGGAGATTTCAATGACCTTGTGTGGGTCATGACAGACGTGGATTCGCGAGGGGTCTTCCCATTCGATGACAGCTACGATCTGTATGAATTCAATGCCGTGAATGTGATCAATTATGCGGAGATGGCCTGCCTGATGGCTCCGCGTCCGTACATGGCTGAGCACGGCTGGTTGGATGGAGGCGACCCAATCAAGACAGACGAGGGCATCGCTTCTCAGTTCGTGCTGGTGCAGCATTTCTACGAGCGGATGGGCATCGCGGACCGCCTTGCCATTGAGTATTTCGAAGGCCCCCACACGATCAACGGCAAGGGGACATTCGAATTTTTGCGCAAGCAGCTCCGGCTGGGGTCAGCGTAGACAAACTTTACCGGCCGATGACGGGGCGGAGCGAAGAGAATATCTGGCTAGAACGAATCTTGAGGTCTTTGGATGAAACGAATGGCGGAGGAGTATCAATGATGAAAGGGAATGCCGGGAGAATTCTGCACAGGTCTTCATGTCAGGCGGCGCGGAGACCGTTACAGGCCGCGTTGTCGCGACATCTGGGCAATTCCCTTCGCGTAATTATGATCGCGAGCGCCGCGAGCCTGATTGCAATGATTTTTCGCGGCGGATCTGAGATCGCTGCTCAGGAAACTCCAACAGTGCCGCTCTATATGGATGCCTCGCAGCCGGTTGAAACACGCGTTGACGATTTGCTGAAGCGGATGACGCTGAAGGAAAAAATCGGGCAGCTCAACCTTCCCTGCGCTTACGTGGATGAGTTGGGTAAGACGCCCGAGGAGAAGATGGCGGCAGGGCGCAAGTTCGCGGCGGGAACCTATACCGACGAGATTGGCCCAGGGGCAGGTTTCTTTACGCTGATTAACACCCTGGGAGAAAAGAACCTTGCGGTGCAGGTGAACTATCTGAACGAGCTTCAGAAAATCGCGACGACCGAAACCCGGCTTCGAATCCCATTGCTTGAGGACGAGGAGGGAACGCACGGAGTGATGCTGCCCGGAGCAACGGTATTTCCTGAGGGGCTTGCAATCGGCAGCACGTTTGACATGCCGCTGGTGAAGCAGATCTACTCCGCATCGGCGCAAGAGGCCCGGGCGATTGGCATTCATCTACTGTCTACGCTTGTGGCTGAACTGGATCGCGATCCGCGGATGGGGCGGAACATGGAAGCTTATTCGGAAGATCCCTATCTCTACGCGCAGATTGCGAGGAACATTGTGGACGGCGCCCAGGGAGGCAACGTCGCCGCGCCGGACAAAGTCGGCACGGTCTTCACCGACTTTCCCACGCAGAGCGAGCCTGTAAGCGGAATGGAGCGGGGCGCGATTGAGCTTTCGGAGCGCACTCTGCGCGAGAATTTTCTCGCGCCCTGGGTTTCTGCATTCAATGCCGGCGCCCTGGGCGTGATGGCGGGATATCCGGAGATCGACGATGTGCCCGAGCATTCGTCGCAAAAGTGGAACACCGACATTTTGCGCGATGAACTTGGTTTCAAGGGCATTGTTGAAAGCGAAGGCTACGGTTTCGACTCCCTTGTTTACGAAGAAGTGGCTCGCGATCAAAAGCAGGCAGGACAGATGGCTCTCCAGGCCGGTGTGGATGTGAATATCACTTACGAGCCGGCATTCATGAAGCTCCTGGTTGAAAGTGTTGAGAGCGGCGAGATTCCTGAGTCGCTCGTCGACCGCGCCGTGCGCCGGGTGCTGGAGCTTAAGATCCGGCTCGGTCTGTTTGAGCACCCATATGCCGATCTTGCCCGGGCGCAACAGGTGGTGCATTCGACGGAGCACCGGCAGCTTGCGCTCGAGACTGCGCGTGAGGGTATTGTGCTGCTCAGAAACACAAACGGAGCGCTTCCCCTGCGAAAGGACCTGCATACCATCGCGGTGATTGGCCCGAACGCCGATAATGGCTGGGCTCAGCTCGGTGACTATTCGCCCTCGGCAGTTCCTTTCAAAATCACGACGATCCTGGATGGGATCAAGGCAAAAGTTTCACCGCAGACGAAAGTTTTGTATGCGCATGGATGCGATGTGATCGGCGGCAAAACAGATTCGACCGAGGCCGTCGAAGCGGCAAAGCGTGCCGATGTCGCAGTTGTGGTGGTCGGCGAGAATCCGGATGACGCAGGAAAGGGAACTGTTCCCGCGACTGACGGCGAGGCACACGACGTTGCCAGCCTCGACCTGACAGGCTCTCAGGAGGAGCTGGTGCGGGCGATTCAAGCGGTGGGGAAACCAGTCGTCCTGGTGCTGGTGAACGGGCGGCCGCTCTCGATTCCATGGGAGGCGGAGCATGTGCCCGCCATCGTGGAAGCATGGGAGCCGGGAGAGCTTGGCGGCGAAGCCGTTGCCGATGTTCTGTTCGGCGATTACAACCCAAGTGGCCGCCTGGCGATCACGGTGCCCCGCAGTTCGGGCCAATTGCCGGCCTACTATAACTACAAGCCATCGAAAGAATATTGGATCGAGAAGGGGTGGTCGCACGACGGCGGATACGTCGACATGCCGGGCACTCCCCTTTATGCCTTTGGCTACGGACTCAGCTACACCGAATTCCGTTACAGCAATTTGCGTGTGGATCCGGGAGAGATTTCCGCGGGGGGAGTTGCCAAGGTGACGATTGATGTTCAGAACGTGGGCCAGCGCGCGGGCGCGGAAACCGTCCAGATGTATCTCCACGAAAGGTATGCGCCGGTTTCGCTTCCGGTGAAGCAGCTCAGAGGCTTTGAACGGGTGATGCTCGATCCTGGCCAGACCAGGACAGTGACGCTGACCATCCGGCCCGTCGATCTGACGTTGCTGGATCGCGATATGCAATGGCGAGTGGCGCCGGGAACTGTGGACGTAATGATCGGCAGCGCTTCAGATCATATTCTTCTCAATGGCGCGCTGGTTGTAAGGGCAGGCGAGCCGCTGCCCGATCATGGTCTTAGCACGCAACCTGATCTGGCGCGATGATCGGCGGATTCGGGGCGAGCCTCATTCTTAAAACCGTCCGCGCTCCTGGAGTGAGTCAATATTCGATGCGCGGCGTAGATTTCGTCAGGAGAATCAATGGATAGACGGGCTTTTTTGAAAACTTCGGCAGCGGTTGCGGCTTCAGCGTCTCTATCAATTTCACCGGCGGGAGCATTCGCAGATTCCAACCAGAAGACTCTGCCCGAAGGGCAGCCTGCGCATGATGGCTATGTTCCGCCGGCCTGGCTTCACTATTCACGCGCGGTCTATTTTGAGGGATACACATCGCCGGTCTTTCCCTACGTGCGGGACTTCGACGCCGAACGCCTTGTGGGCATCGTGCGCGAGCTGGGGGGCGACACGCTGCGCTTTCAACCTCTGTGTGCCTTGGCTTTCTATCCCAGCAAAGTTCTTCCCGAGGCTCCGGAGCTGAAGGGCCGGGACCTGATCAATGAGGTTTCGGCGGTCTGCCGCAAGACCGGCATTCATCTCTACTGCTATTGGCAGTTTGGCAGCATTGTGCAGAGTCCGAAGTGGATTGAAGAACATCCGCAGTATTCCGATTGGGTGTTGCGCGACCCGGACGGAAAACTGGATGACAATTACTCGACCGGTTATGGCTGGGGGCCGGCGGTGAGGGTCTGTTCGACTGGCGATGCATATCGGCAGGCCTTGCGCCAGATGGTGCGCGAATTGAGCGAACACGATATCGATGGCGTGTATTTCGATGCGCCGAGCGCATTTGAATACACCGGCTACTGCTACTGCGAATCGTGCAAGCGGAGTTTTCACGCGGCGAGCAATATGGATCTCGATCGACTCGAGAATAAAGACGATCTCGAGGCCAAAGTCGCATGGTTTCGCTGGTGGAACGAATTGAGCCTCGAGGATCTGGAGGCATGCCGGGAGATATTACACAAGAGCGGCAAGTTCATGCTTTGCCATAACGGCGGCAGCTGGCGCGACACTTCGCTGCGAACGCAATACCGCATCCCCGACGGCTTCATGGTAGAGCATAGCACGCAGATCTACGAGCGGCTGACGACAGGCTTGATGGGCGCATCGATGGCCAGGCCCTATGGCAAGATTGCGCAGATGTATCTTGGCGGCTATTGCGTCTCCAACTTCAACCTGCCGCCGCATTGCAAGCCATGGGCGGTTCACGGCACGAATCTCGAGGACGGAGACGAGATTCTGATGGAGGGGTTCACCAATCTCGCCTGCGGCAATCTTCCGCTGTACGTTTCGGCCAATCGCAAATACTACGGCATTGGCAGCGGGAGTGATCATCCGGTTCGCGAAATCTACGCTGTGATGCAACGCGCCGAGCCGCTGATCAAGGATAGCGTTCCGGTTCCCGACGTTTCAGTGGTTATGAGCTGGGAGGCGCTGCAGGGCTGGCGCACAGGCAAGGAAAGCTGGAACGTGAATATGAGCCGGGGGTTCGTTCTTGCCATGCTCGATGAGCGCGTGAGCCTCGAGATCCAACCGAGCACCGAGATGACCGCGGAATGGCTGAGCCGTCAACGGGTGGTGGCGCTGTGCGGCGCGTCGGGAGTCTCTGAGGAGCAGGCGCACATGCTTGGCGACTGGGTTAGAAATGGGGGCAGCCTGCTGGCAACTTACGATACCGGCCTTTATAACGAAGTGGGTGTAGCGAAACCGGGAGGAATGCTCCGCGATGTGCTGGGTGTCGAGTTGAAGGGCGGCGCGCCAGGCGCTCTACCGGAGATGTATTACCGGCCGACGGAGTTGCACCCGGCCCTTGGCGGATACAAGCCCGGCGATCGTTTCATGGGCGATACGGAACTGATTCCAGTCTCAGCAACCGGAAACGCCCGCGTGATTGCCGAGTGCTGGAACCTGGGCCTGGATGAAGTACGCGGGCCGGCGATCATTGTGAACGAACTGGGCAAGGGCCGGACGGTATACATTGCCGGAAGCCTTGAGGCGCACTATATTTCAAGCCGCGTGGCGTCATTGCGAAGGGTGCTTGCTTCGATTGTCCGGTACCTGGCCGGCGATGCGCAGCCGCTCTTTGCGATCGATGCTCCCCGGGGAGTCTACGGTGTTTTGCGCAGAACCACCAGTGGCGATCGCGTGCTTTGGGTGCTGGCGAATGTCGGATTTAAAGACGCATCCGACGGACGGATGAGGCAGGAGTTTGTGACGCTGAGCAATGTCACTGTGCGAATCCTGCCGCCGGAAGGTAAGACGGCCAAGGCAGTTCACCTTATACGGGCAGGGCTGGATGCGCCCTTCACGATGAAAGACGGATACGTGACCGCTGTTATTCCATCTTTGTACGCAGCCGAAATGGTGCATCTGGAGTTGAGTTAACTACGAGCAAAATTATCCCGGGCTTGATGCGTGTCTGGAGTCGAAACCTCTTTGATGAAACGCGCTCTTGACATTTATGCAAAGTGACAGCGAATGGGGGGTGATTTTGAGGTATTTCGTGTCTAAGTTTGTCCACATCGCGGCGTTGATCTTTGGCGGCTCATTTTTCTTCTCGCACTCTGCATTGGCCCAGCCGGCCACGGCTCCCTCGTCTCGCCCTGCGCCAATGCAGGTCGCTCAGTCCTCAACCGGCTTTACCGCGCACGATGATCGCGAACAGCTTGAGATCGCCGTGTGTGGCGACTCGGTCCTCCACGTTACAGCGTACCCGCTTGGTCCACCCCCCTCTGCCGAAGCCCAGCCATGGATGCTCGCTCACGAACAGACCTGTCCCGGCGCAACCTCAGAGTTCAGCCAAACCAGTACCACCGCCACCCTCAAGGCCGGGCGCGTCGCTGTGTCGCTTTCGATTCAGAATGGCAATCTCACCTTTAAGACAGCCGACGAAGAGCCATTGCTCCACGAGCGGCAGAATCTTCCGCGCACTTATCTTCGGTCTGAAGCTCCCGGCCTGCTCCACGTTGAAGACCGTTTTGGCTCCGACTCCGGCGAAGCCTTCTATGGCCTGGGCCAACACCAGAGCGGCATGTTCAATTACCGCGGAGGGACCGTCGAGCTCGCACAGAACAACACTGACATCGCCATCCCGCTTCTGGTCTCAAGCAAGGGCTATGCAATCCTCTGGAACACGGCTTCGTTTTCTTATGTCGACAACCGCTTTCCGGTCGAGTTGAACTTTGAATCGATGGCTGTGCCGCAGATTGACTTTTACTTTCTCTACGGTCCGCAGATGGACACGATCATCCACGAATACCGCTCGCTCACAGGCCACGTGCCTCTTTTTCCCGCGTGGGCTTACGGACTTTTTCAGTCAAAGGATCGCTACAAAACGCAGGATGAGATGCTCTCGATCGCAGCCGGGTATCGGTCGCGGCACATCCCGATGGATGTGCTGGTACAGGACTGGTATTGGTGGAAGGTCGGCGGCAAAGGCGATCCAATCTTCAACAGCAATTACCCCGACGTGCCGGGCGAGCTCAATGCGCTCCACCGCCAGCATGTTCATGCCATGATTTCAGCCTGGGCCATGATGGACTCGACTGCCGAGAACTACAAGCGGATCGTCCAGAATCATTATGACGTGGCGGGCGCCGGCGTGTACGACCCGACCAACCCGGCCGCGGGGGACTTTTATTGGAGCCAGTTTGTGGGCAAACTGTTTAGGCAAGGATGGGACGCATTCTGGCTCGACAGCTCTGAACCTGAAGAAGCATGGCCGTACGTCGGCGATGCAATCCTACGCGATAAGCAGCTCCACATCGGCCCCGGCCTTGAGTACACCAACATCTATCCATTGATGCATACGGGCGGCGTGGCTGCGCACTGGCGGCAAGCGGACCCGGACAAGCGCGTCTTTATCCTCACGCGCTCAGCATTTTTTGGTGAACAGCGGAACGGCGCCGCAGTTTGGTCGGCCGATATTTACAGCAACTGGTGGGCGCTGCGCCGACAGGTTCCAGCAGGCCTTAACTTCGCACTCTCGGGCTTTCCTTATTGGACCACAGACATAGGGGGCTACCACCCCGCGCCGATCGAGTCCGATGCACCAGCCTACGAGGAGCTTTATGCGCGATGGTTTGAGTACGGCGCGTTTTGCCCCATCTTCCGGACGCACGGCCATCGCGACAGCAACGAACTCTGGAGCTACGAGACGGTCTATCCGGCGCTGTTGGCCATCGATCGCCTGCGGTACCGGCTCATGCCCTATGTTTACTCGCTGGCCTGGCGCGTAACCAACGACGACTACACCATCCAGCGCCCGCTGGTAATGGACTTCGGCCAGGATCCGGCCACCCGGGAGATCGGCGATCAGTTCATGTTCGGACCTGACATCCTTGTCAGCCCCGTTCTCACCCAGCACGCCACTTCCCGCTCTCTTTATCTACCTTCCGGCGCCTGGTACGACTTCTGGTCTGGCGAGCGCACAACCGGCGGCGCAACTGTTGTTGCGCAGGCTCCTGTGGATCGTATCCCACTCTCAGTCCGCGCCGGCTCCATTCTGCCGCTCGGACCGGTGATCGAGTATGCCGGCCAAGCCGCCGATCCGATCGAGTTGCGCGTCTATCCCGGCGGCAATGCCGACTTCACCCTCTACGAAGACCAGGGCGACAACTATACCTACCAAAAGGGCGCGCAATCCATCATCCCGATACATTGGGACGACGGTACCCGCACGCTCACTGTCGGCGCGCGCCAGGGAAGTTTCCCGGGCATGGCCGCCAGCCACACCTTCAATGTCGTCATTGTTTCAGAGGGGCACGGTGTGGGAGGCGACGCTACGGCGGCGCCCGACAAGACTATCCAATACTCGGGAACGGCGGTCTCGGCCAGATTCTGAGGAGCGCGTCGATGGCGGATCAAGCGCGTGTTGACGAAACGATGAAGCGTAGATGATGAAGGCGGGGGCGGCGCGCATGCCCCCCCGGTACGCGGATTTTTCTATTTTCCAGTTTGCAGGATGGCTTGGCCCTGGTGATGAATCTTGTCGGCGATCGTGTTTTCCCGCCTGGCGTCGTCTTCTTCGCCTATCCGATGATAGGCCTGGGCAAGAAATGAGTGGGTTTCAAAGTCGTCGGGGTCCAACTTTTCCGCGTGTTCCAGATACATGATGGCCGTCTGAACGTCCTGGCTGCGCAACAGCACCATGCCCATTTTGACGTAGGCGCTGGTGAGGGTCGTATCCAAGGTGATGGCCTTGGTCAGAGCCATCTGCGCCTGGGGCAGCATTTCCAGGCGCATGTATGCATCGCCCAAACGTTCGTACGCGAGGGCGTAATCGGGATTGACGCTGCGCTCCGCCTCAAACTGCTGGGCGGCCAGTTCGAAATCCGATTTTTCGAGAGCGATTTCACCCAGCATGAAATGGGCCAGAGGAAGGCCGGGTGAGATATCGAGCGCCTTCTGCGCCTGAACCGCCGCCGGTTGCGATAGATCCATATGCCGAAGAATCGTAGCAAACAGTAGATAGGCTGCGGCAGACTCAGGAGGCTGGCCAAACAGCTTCGCGTAAGTGATCCGCGCATCGTCGTAACGCTTCACACTTACGAAGCACAGACCCAGTACGGTCTGTGCGTCCGCATTGGCATCTGGCGTCTGCTCGACCACGCGTTGAAGGTAAGGAATGGCGGCGTTCGGTTGGCCGAGCCGATAGAGAACGAGTCCCTCCATCTGCACCGAATCCTGATCGGCGGAATCTTGTTCGATGGCTTTGGCAAAGGCGTTCTTCGCTTCCTCCAGTTCGCTGACGCTGTAGTAGGCTGTTCCCAACTCGTGTTCCGCGCCTTTAACGGGAGGATCAACGGCTGCCAACCTCTTCAGGAGCTCAATTGCCTGGTCGGGGTGACCGTGATTGAGAAGATCGTGCGCTTTGGTCAAATCGTCCGGGTGGGAAGCAGTTGTGGTCTGAGCTGCCAGAGAACCGGACATAGCGAGAAGTGTGACCGCGAAAGCGAGCGCCGCGACCGAGCGAACCAGGCACCCTGACACAATCTTCAAGCTAAAGTTCGCTGACAAGGTCATCTCCCGCACAAGTTTCATCCTGTTCAGATCCAAGTGACTATTTGTGAATTAAAGGTCACCTTTTTTATACTCAAACAATCAAGATAATACTAGAATGGAAGCCATGGGGAAAATGAAAGGCCGTAGCTCAGAACCCTTGGAAAAGCTCGAACAGCGAGAGCTGAATATTCTGCAATTGATTCATTCCGGAATGAATAACTCCCGACTTGAGTTGGCGAAACAAGCAGATCTAAGCCCATCCTCAATCACCGCGATCGTGAAGCGCCTTATCGAGAAGGGGCTTGTGGTGGAGTCAGAGCCGGCGACTTCGCAACTTGGCCGCAGACCGGTTCCGTTGCAGATTCGCAAGGACGCTGCTTATCTTATCGGCGTCGATCTGGGATCGTTTTTCCTTCGCATTGTCATCACCGATGTCAATGGGGAGATTGTGTACCGTTCGAAGACGCGGACGGAGATGTGGGCAGGACGCGATCGAGTACTGGAGCGAACGTTTGTTGCGGTTCACCAGGCGATCAGGGAATCGAATATCCCGTTGAGGGCTCTCAAAGGAATTGGGGTCGCGCACTCCGGGGTGATCGACAGCGAATCCGGACTCGTGCTTTCATATCCCAGGCCCGGACAAATGATCGGATGGAAGAATGTACCATTGCGCGCGATCTTTCAGGATGAGTTTGACCTGCCCTGCCTGCTTGAGGACGGCGTGCGCACGGCGACGATTGCGGAGAAGTGCTTTGGCGCAGGGAGGGATCTGGACAACTTTATCTATTTTGACGTGGGCATGGGGATTGGCGCGGGAATCTTTCTTGATGGGAAGCTGTATCGCGGCGCTGGAGGAAAGGCGGGCGAGTTCGGGCACATCACTGTGAACGAGAATGGGACACTGTGCTCATGTGGCAACAATGGTTGTCTGGAGACGGTGTCGTCGTGCGCGGCAATCATTCAGGAAGTCAAAATGGCGATCGAGAGCGGGATCGATTCAAAGATCAGGGAACTGGCGGGTGGTGACCTGGACAAAATCAGCATCGAGCTGATTGCGCAGGCGGCGAAAGAAGACGACAGTCTCGCGTTCCGCGTATTGCAAAAGTCAGCATCCTATATTGGCATTGCGCTGGCGAACCTGGTGAACCTGGTGAATCCGAGGGTGATGATCTTCGGGGGTGCTCTTTTCCGCGAGGTTCCGGAACTGCTCGCCGATCCGCTGCGACGTATTATCAAACAGCGGTCGCTGGAGAGGTCGGCCAATGAGGTGGAATTGAAAGTCTCATCGGTGGGCGGCGAGGCCAGTGCAGTGGGTGCAGCGCGATTGATTGCGGAGAAGATTCTGGACGATCTATATATGCACTGGACGAACTCGACGCCACACTCCGCCGTAAATTCGGTGCATCCGGGTACAAAGCGAAGCGGGGC
>DATJSB010000111.1:0-34607 GCA_035504315.1 Occallatibacter sp. | reverse complement strand
CGGGGGGCGCGACCGCAGCCGACGTGGCTCTGATGCGCGGCGTGGCAGGCGCGCGCTGCGGTGTGAAGGCATCGGAGGGTATTCGCACGCTGGCCGATGTGAAGGCGATGCTGGAAGCCGGGGCAAACCGCATTGGCTCATTGGCGAGCGTGGCGATTGTGCGGGAATTAGGCGCAGAGTGAGAAGGCAGGGACCAAGGGACCAAGGGAACGAGGGAACAAGAACGCCTATGCTTTCAGCTTGTTCATAATCGCAATCAAAAGTCGGCTCACATCAGCGGACAGCGTTTCGACTAACTGGTGGGCGTTCGCTGCTCCATACTCAAGTGCTGCAGCAATGGCCAGCTGAGTTTGCAGCTCACAGTTTGATCCCCTCGCGTGGCCAAGAAACTGCGGATACTCGCCCTTGGTCACTCTGCCATACCCTTCTGCGATGTTGCTTGCGATGGATACAGACGCCCGGCGCATTTGGTTCATGAGGCCGAATTGCTCGGACTGCGGAAACGACGCCGTTACGCGATAAACCTCAATGCTCAGTTGAACAGCCCGCTTCCACACCACCAGATCTTTGAATGACGCTCCAACGCTCGACTCCTTTTCTCCGCCCTTTTGGGTCGCTTAGCTGAAGATAGGATGACTTATGGGCTTTCGGTGTGACTCAGCGCACGGATGAACCCGGCCTTATGTCCCCTTGTTCCCTCGTTCCCTTGTTCACTTGTTCCCTGCTCACTGCTATCCTTTCCTTCGACGCATGACGCGAAAAACACCAACTCCGCGGGCCGAGGCGACCGAACTCGAGGGCGACTACCGCCCGGCTGAGATGGCGCATCTTGACCCGGTAAACGCGCGCATTGAGCCGGTCGACGCGGAGTATCTGCTGAAGCTGACCGAGGCGCTCAATACCACGCTCGACCTGCAGACATTGCTGAACCGCACTTCGGAGCTGGTGCGCGCGGTGATCAGCTACCGCATCTTTGCCATCTTCCTGCTCAACGACCGCAGCAAGGAACTGCGCATGCGTTTCCAGATCGGCCATACGCCGCAGGTGGAACGCACGCGAGTGCCGCTGGGCAAAGGCGTGGTGGGCCAGGTGGCGCTTACGCGGCAGCCGATGCTGCTGAACGATGTGACCGCTTCGGAGCACTACATCGCGGCCAATCCCGACGTGCGTTCCGAGCTTACCGTTCCGCTGATCGCCAAGAACCGGCTGATCGGCGTAATGGATATTGAAAGCGAACAGGCGGGCTATTTTCGGCCTGAGCATCTGCATCTGCTCACGTTTACGGCGTCGCGCATTGCGCAGGCCATTGAGAATGCCCGGCTCTACGCGCGGGTTTCGCGCCAGGCGCGGGCGTTGGAAGTTCTGAACGAGATCGCCGTCGAGCTTGCGTCGATTCTCGATCTCGGGCCGCTGCTCGAACGCGTCGGTCAATTGCTGCGCCGGCTGATCGACTACCAGATGTTCACCATCATGCTGCTGGATGAGAAGGGTGAGACGCTGATCACGCGCTATTCCTGGCGATTCGGTTATTCGCATGCGCCGCTCAGGCGGATTCCCACGACCAGCGGGCTGGTGGGCGCGGCGGTGCGCGAGTGGCGGACCATCAACGTGCCCGACGTCGCGAAGGATCCGCGCTACCTGCCCATGAATCCCGAGACGCGATCGGAGCTGATTGTTCCGCTCTTTTACAAGGGCCGCATTATTGGCGTACTCGATCTGGAGCACACGCGGACGGGCTTCTTTAACGAAGGGCATGAGCGGATGCTGACCACGCTGGCTTCGCAGATCGCCATCGCAATTGAGAACGCGCGGCTGTACCAGGCGGTGCGCAGGCAGGAAGCGCAGCTCGAGAAAGACATTGCGATGGCGCGCGAGGTGCAGCTCAGGCTGCTGCCGGCTGAGGCCCCGGTGCACACGCATGCCGAGATGGCGGTGCGGTTTTTGCCGGCGCGGTCGATTGGCGGCGACCTCTACGACTTTATCGATTATGGCCCCAACCGCTCGGCGATTGTGCTGGGCGACGTGAGTGGAAAGGCTGCGCCGGCGGCGCTGTTTGCGGCGCTGGTGAGCGGCATTATGCGCTCGGCTGCGCAGCAGCAGCCCGACCCGGCGCAGATGCTGGCCGACCTGAACGACGCGCTGCAGGAGCGCAAACTCGAGTCACAGTACGTGACGCTATTGTTTGCGCTGTGGAACGACGAGAACCAAACGCTGCAGGTGGCGAACTCGGGCGCCGTGCAACCATTGTTCTGCCGGTCAGGACAGTCGCTCACGGTGAAGGCCGAGGGATTTCCGCTGGGCATGTTTCCTAACGCGACGTATGAAGAGCTCAATGTGGCCACGCAGCCCGGCGACGTGATTGTGTTTGTTTCCGACGGGATTCTGGATGCGGAGAACGAAAAAGAAGAGATGTACGGACAGGATCGGCTGGCGGGATTGCTGTGCAGCAATCGCGAGCGGCCCGCGCAGGAGATTGCCGACGAAATCCTGGCCGATGTAGGCCGTTTCCAGGGCGCGAAGGAGCGCTTCGACGACGAGACGATTATTGTGCTGCGGGTGAAGTGAAAATACGGGGATCAGGGGTCAGGGTTCAGTAGGGACTCCGTTACCGCTACTGATATGTGGCTTTTAGCGTAATTACGACTGTCATCCTGAGGCGCAGCCGAAGGATGTGCGGTTGCTTCTTCAACAAGATTAGAAGTACACCCATGGCTTGAGCGAATAGACCCGATCTACTTTGTCGTGCCCCGAGATTGTGGGGATATGCACCATTATCTTGTGATCGCCTACCGCTTCGAGGCTGCCCTCGTGCTCTCCGTCGAAATAATCGAGGAACTTCACTACGTAAAGACCGGGCGCAATAAACACTCGCTGTTCCAGGCCAACACCGTGCGGCCCGAGCACGCCACCCGCGGTTTCTTCCCAAACCAAATGCACTGAATATCGTCCCTGCCGAACGGTCCCCAACTCCTGGCTCAATTGCCTCTGTTCTGCCACCACAGGAATTTCACTAGTCGCAAAGATGAGTATCCCGCCAAGCGAAAGCAACCCCACGGGAGTGAGAAATACGAGGGTCCACACTTTAGCCCGACGTGACAGACGGGAAGCAACCGCGATTGCCAGAAGAGGAATCAGGAGAAACAAGCCTTCGAACGCCAAGTTCAACCAGTCATTCGTAAAACGCAGCGTGCGCATACACTCATACATTGCCACCATTAGCAGAGCCAAGGCGGTCAATTGGTATCCCGGATTGAAACGCTTCTTCGAAGCCGCAAGGCCGGCCATCTCAGAAACCCCTCAGTGAAAAGTGTGTTGTAAAGAGAGACGAAGCAAGCCTGTCTTTCGCTCATCAATTGTTACCTCGCCCGCCACCCTCCTTTGCCCTTCACCTGCCTGCCGCGCAATAATGCGCAGGGACCTTCAAGACAAAACATGATTGCCAAGACCATTATCGAACCGTTCCGAATCAAGAGCGTTGAACCCATTCGCTGGACTATGCGCGCTGAGCGAGAAAAGCTGCTGAAGGCCGCGCACTACAACCTGTTCCTGCTGCCGGCTGACGATGTATTGATCGACCTGCTCACCGACTCGGGGACGGGCGCGATGTCGACAAAGCAGTGGGGCGCGATCATGGAGGGCGACGAGAGCTACGCGGGCAGCCGCAGCTTCGATCGGTTCAAGAATTCCGTTCAGGATATTTTCGGATACAAACACGTGATTCCCACGCACCAGGGCCGTGCTGCGGAGCGCATCTTGTTTGGCGTGGCGTGCAAGAAGGGCGACGTGGTGCCCAACAACACTCACTTCGATACCACTCGCGCCAATGTGGAGTTTACCGGCGCAGAGGCCGTCGACCTCGTTATTCCTGAGGGCAAGCAGCCGGCGCTGGTGCATCCGTTCAAGGGAAACATGGACGTGGCAGCGCTCGAAAGCTTGATTGAGCGCGTGGGGCGCGAGCGCGTTCCGCTGGTGATGCTGACGGTGACGAATAACTCCGGCGGCGGGCAACCGGTTTCGATGGAGAATGCGCGGCAGGTGAGCGCGGTGTGCCGGAAGCACGGGATCCCGCTTTATTTTGATGCGTGCCGTTTTGCGGAGAATGCGTGGTTCATCAAGCTGCGCGAGCCGGGATACGAAGACAAAACGCCAAAAGAGATTGCGCAGGAGATGTTCCGGCTGGGCGACGGGTGCACGATGTCAGCCAAGAAAGACGGCATGGCCAACATTGGCGGATTTTTGTGCACGAACGACGATCTGCTGGCGCAACAGGAAAAGGATCTGCTGATTCTGACCGAGGGGTATCCGACGTACGGCGGCCTGGCGGGACGGGATCTTGAAGCGATTGCGGTGGGGGTTCAGGAGGCGCTTGAAGAAGATTATCTGCGTTACCGGATCGCCTCGACGGCGTATCTGGGCAACCACATTGCGGCTGCCGGCGTGCCGATTGTGCAGCCGCCGGGAGGGCACGCGATTTATCTCGATGCGCGGGCGTTTCTGCCGCACATTCCCGCGGACCAGTTTCCGGGCGTGGCGCTGGCCTGCGAGTTGTATCTCGAGGGAGGAGTAAGGTCGGTGGAGATCGGCACGCTGATGTTTGCTTCGGCTGCGCAGATGGACCTGGTGCGGCTGGCGATACCGCGGCGGGTTTACACGCAGAGCCACATCGATTACCTGATCGAGGTGATTCTGGAGGTGTGGAAGAATCGCGAACAGATCGGCGGAATGCGGCTGACCTACGAGGCGCCGTTTTTGCGGCATTTTACCGCGCATCTTGAGCCGATGGTAGAGATGCGAGTTGTCAGTTGTCAGTGATCAGTTGTCAACTGTTCATCCATTTCCGTGCCGGGTCTCGACAGTTCGGTTGATGTTCGTGCTATCCCAGGTTCGAAAATCCAGACCTGGGGCACCCATTTTCGCGGGTAATCCAGATTGCTCCTGGTAGCGCAATCGCTTGTGACTGTGGTGGCTTGTCGGCCGCTTACGCCACATTCTTCGCTGCGATCTTTATTGAATCTTTATACATTTGGACCCTATCCTAAGGGATGGCACCCCCTCTGAACGCATCTTTTCCTCATAAATTTCCCCAGACAAAAACAAGACTCGTGTGCGTTCAATAACGCCCCCCGCTTAACCCGTTCTCATTCTTCCCAAACAGGGGGCACGACAAAACACCCTAACTGAACCATTTGGAGGATAGGCGCAATGAAGAATCGCAGTTCACGTAGTGCATTCACAGCTTGCTTACTGTCGCTGGTTCTTGCTCTGCCGGCAGCCGGTTTCGGACAGACGTTTCGCGGAGACATCAGCGGAACAGTGACCGACGCATCGGGCGCGGTATTGCCGGGCGCGCAGATCACCGCAGTTGAAGTGGCGACTAACACATCCTATAAGGCGCTGAGCTCGAGCGCCGGCGAATTCGCCTTTACGAATATGCCTGTGGGTGACTATACGGTCACTGTTGCCGCAACCGGCTTCGCCACACTCAAGGTGAGCAAGGTTACGGTTCTGGCGGGCATCAATTACACATTGCCGGTCAAGCTCTCGATTGCCAAAGCGGCGCAGACGATTGAGGTGACGGCCAATGCGTTAACACTGGACACTGTGACCGACGTGCAGGCCTCGGACATTCCTGAGGAGATTGTTCAAAATCTGCCAAACAGCGGCCGCGACTTTACGCAGATGCTGGCGCAAAACGCGGGATTTGCCGGCTACTCAACAGGCGGCGGCGCGCTGTCATCGAGCGTGAACGGCACCCGCACCAACTCAGTGAACTGGCAAATCGAGGGCACCGACAATAACGATCTGTGGTGGAATATTCCGGCCGTGAATCAAAGCGGCGTGAATGGGATTGCAGCCGTTATTATGCCCATCGACGCCATCGAAAGCTTCTCCTTCACGACATCGGGCACCACTGAGATCGGCCGCAACTCGGGCGGCACGGCCAACGTCACCATCAAGTCGGGCAGCAACGCTTTGCACGGCTCGGCTTACTACTACAATCACAACGAAGCATTTCAGGCCAACAATCCCTTTGAAACCATCAAGCCGGAAACGCGCAACCAGCATTATGGATTTTCGGTGGGCGCGCCAATCGTGAGGAACAAGACCTTCTTCTTCGTCTCCGGCGAACATCAATGGTTTGACATCGGCGCCGGAGGCAAGGCCACTGAGCCGTCGGCCGATTATCAGGCCGAGGCGCTGGCCGTCCTCACCCAATACGGGATGACGGAAAACCCGGTCGCCCTAAATCTGCTGAATGGCAACGGCACTATCCCCGGATTGTGGCCGGCCTCGGCGCTGACCGGCGCGGCAACTCCGCTCAACTACTCCGCTACCGGCATTACCACCGGGTACAGCTACAATGGCGTCGCCAAAATAGACGAGAAACTCACTGACAAGGACCACATCGCGTTTACGTACTTTATTGGCCAGGGCATTCAAACTGCTCCCGTTTCCTCTGAGCTTGCGCCCTATTTCCAGCAAGCCGGCACGCACATTCAGAACTACTCGCTGGTGTATAACCGCGTCTTCTCGCCCACCATGGCCAACCAGCTATCCGCCGGCGTCAGCTATTTCCAACAGGTGTTCGCCGACGCCGACACCAACTTCGATCCCATCGGCCTCGGTCTCGACACCGGATCGACTATCGGCGGCGCGCCCCACCTGGTCATCGGCACCACCGCCGACAGCGGCGGGCTTAACTCCAGCAGCGGGGGATTCGATCCCATCGGCGTCACGCCGCCGCTGGGCCGCACGGATATAACCGGTCATCTTGACGAGGATCTGACCTGGACCAAGGGCGCCCATCAGTTCCACTTCGGAGGCGAGTACCGCAAGGCGCAGGTGCACGAGTTCTACCTGCTGGGCGAGCGCGGGAACATTTTCTTCGATGGCACGCAGGGACCGTGGTCCACAACCAGCAGCCCCTGCGCGGCAGAGGGCAATGGCGACGCTCCCCTGGAAAGCCCCCCTAATGGCGACATAAATATTCTGTACCTGGCGGACTTTCTGGCCGGATGCGACGACCCCGCGTATACGAACATTACGCAGGGCGATCCCCGGCGCCTGGTCTACGTGAACTCCTTCGCTTACTACGGTCAGGACACGTGGCAGGCCAGCAAGAAGCTGAGCCTGAACTACGGTTTGCGCTTTGACTATGAAGGCCCGGTGCACACCGGCCAACCCAACCTCTCGGTCTTCGATCCCTCGATAGCCAGCGGTCTGGCTGTGACCACCCAGAATGTGGCCAACCTCTATTCAAGGTTCTGGGGCGGTTACAGCCCGCGCGTCGGCTTCTCATATCAAGTTGGCAACTCCACGAGGACTGTACTGCGCGGCGGCTACGGTCTCTATTACGACTCCATTTACATGAAGTCGATTCTGGAAGATGAGAATCTGCAAACTGGCGCTGACTTCGGTCCCGAATTGAACCCGGCGGGTTCTTCCGAGGTGGCGACGGCCTCCGCATTGAGCACTGTGATCGAAAACAACATGCCTTTCTTCGAGACCTATCAGGAAGCGCTGGCTGGTGCGGGAATTACCACCATCTCGACCTTCAGCAAGAACTTCAGGCCCGCTTACACCCAAACCTTCGACCTGAATATCGAGCAGCAAATAGGCCCGTCGGTGATGTGGCAATTAGGCTACGTGGGCACCAAGGGGACGCATCTGCTGGGGGTCTTCGACATCAATCAAGGAGCTCTCGGCAGCGCAAACATATCAGGCGGCGCTTTGCAGGCGTCGCGCCCCTATTACAGTCAATTTCCCAACTTCGGCTCGATCAACGAGGAGAACAGCAACCTGGGATCCATCTACAACTCGCTGCAAACCTCGCTGCGCCTGCAAAGCTGGCACAGCCTGGCTGGGCAATTGGCCTACACGTGGGGCCACGCCATCGACTATGAGACCGGGGCGCTGCCCTATTTGCCCCAGAATTCTTTCGACGAAGCTGCCGAACGCGGTAACTCCGATTTCGACGTGCGCCAGACCCTTACCGGTTACCTCGACTACGCAGTTCCCGGTTTCCATGGGCCGAGCCGGCTGACCAAGGGATGGGAATTGAACTCCGGGTTCAGCTTCCACGGCGGAACGCCCTACACTGCAACCTCGTCAACCAATCCCAGCGGAAATGGAGAGGAAGCAGACCGCGCCGTGCAAGTGATGAGCGACCCCAACAACGTCTCTCATGCCATTACGGACGGAGTGGTGCAATGGTTCGCACCAGGTGCGTTCGTAGATGCAGCGCCGGGTACCTATTCGCCGACCCGCCGCGGGCAGAACGACAACCCCGGCTATGAGTCGGTGGATCTTGCCGTACTCAAGAACACCGTCATCCACGAGAACGTCAGCGTCCAGTTCCGCGCCGACATGATCAACATCTTCGATCACACCAACCTTGCGCCCCTGGGCTGGCCCGGCGCCAGCGATGCCGGCGGCGAGATTGGCTCGACCATTGGACCGTTTCTCGGCAACCCCGGCATCGGCCCGGGCGAGCCCTTCAACGCGCAGTTTGCGCTGAAGGTCATCTTTTAGGTCGTTGACCGCATGATTCCGTGCTTTCCCATCCTTTCCGCGGTGATGCCGCGGAAAGGATCGGGCACCCACATTTGCGCAACTTCGATAGACTCAAATCAGCCGCACTGAGCGGCCGGAGACTGCTTGTCTATCGCAACCCAAGAACGCCTGATTCGCCCCGCCCGCAACATCTACGGCAGCTTGAAGCTGCCGGGTGACAAGTCGATCAGCCATCGATACGCGATGCTGGCGGCCTTTGCCGAGGGGACGTCGAAGTTTACCAATTTCTCTACTGGCGCCGATTGTGCTTCGACGCTGGGCTGCATGGAGGCGCTGGGCGCGAGAGTCAATCGGATCGGCGAAGCGGTGGAGATTACCGGAGTGGCGGGGCGCGTGACACCCGCCGATTATCCGCTGGATTGCGGCAACTCCGGCTCGACGATGCGCTTTATTTCGGGATTGCTGGCGGCGCAAGAGGGGGTTTTTACGCTGATCGGCGATGCGTCGCTCTCACGGCGGCCCATGGAGCGGGTACGCAAGCCGCTGGCGGAGATGGGCGCGCAGGTGACGCTCACGGAGGGCCACGCGCCGATCACGATTGAAGGGCGCAAGCTGCACGCGATCGACTACACCACGCCGGTGCCAAGCGCGCAGATCAAGACGT
Source organism: Occallatibacter sp. (assembly GCA_035504315.1). Lineage (GTDB taxonomy): Bacteria > Acidobacteriota > Terriglobia > Terriglobales > Acidobacteriaceae > Telmatobacter. Next base: position 25,429 of record DATJSB010000111.1, on the reverse strand, counting down.
GCGTGCTGCTGGCCGGATTGCAGACCGAGGGAACTACAACTTTGCGCGAGGCCGTGCGCACGCGCGACCACAGCGAGCTGGCGATGCGAGCTTTCGGAGCGACGCTCACGCGGTCGATCGATTCGGTGGCGATCAGCGGGCCGCAGATACTGCACGGCATTGAGGCTGATGTGCCGGGCGATATTTCTTCGGCGGCGTTTTTTCTGTGCGCGGCGGCGCTTTTCCCCGGCTCGGGACTGGTACTGGATTCGATTGGGCTGAACCCCACGCGCGCCACCCTGCTCGATGTGCTCACCGCGCTGGGAGCGCGAGTTGCGGTGCTGAATCTTGAAGAAAAGCATTCCGAGCTGGTTGGCACGGTGCAGATCACCGCGCCGGAAGAGGGCCTGGGCTCGACGACGGTAAGCGGAGCGCTGGCGGCGCAACTGATCGACGAACTGCCGGTGCTGGCGGCGATTGGGCCCTACACCAGCGGCGGCATCAGGATTCGCGACGCGAAAGAACTGCGCGTGAAGGAGTCGGACCGCATTGCGCTGGTGGCGCGGAATCTGCGGGCAATGGGGGCCGAGGTCGAGGAGTTTGAAGACGGCCTGGACGTGCCCGGCGGTCAACAACTGCATGGGGCGACAATCGACGCGGGCGGCGACCATCGCATTGCGATGGCCTTCAGCGTGGCGGCGCTCAGGGCCGAGGGAGAGACGCTGATACAGGGCGCGGATTCGGCAGCCATCAGCTTTCCCGAGTTTTTCGATCTGCTGGATTTGGTGGCGGAGCGGTAGAAGATTTGTGGTTTCCCACCCTTTTCGCAAAAGCGCGAAAAGGACGGGTCACCCACTTGGTTCTGACTGCGAGCCGGCTGTTAAGTGAACGGTATTGGGCTTAGCTTACAAAGTGAATTTCCAATTTAAAGGCCCGGCTTTGCTGCCGGGCCTTTAAATTGCGCAAACGCGTTTCTCTGAGGATTTATTGAGCCGCTGGTGGCGCGGCGGGAGCCGGGGCCGTGTCGAGAGTGGCCGGGGTATCGGGCGCGGGCTTTACGCCCGGAATGACCGGCGCCGAGCCCACATTGCCGGTGGCCGCATCGCCCAGGTTGATGCCGTAGTGCTGGAGGGTTGAGGCAAGAATCTGGTAGAGGCCGGCGCGGTCTTTGGCAAAGGCAGCGTGGGCCGCAATCAGGTTGTCTTCGGCAGTGGCCAGGTTGCGCTGCTGCTGCAGCACATTAGCGGTGGTGGATGCGCCGAGATGGAGCTTCTTTTCTTCGGCATCGAGGCTTTGCTGGTTATAGTCGCGAGCAGCCACGGCCGCCTGCACCTGGGCGCGGTCATTGTTCAGCGCGTACATGGCGTTCACCACCTGCATGCGAATCTGCGTATAGAGCTGTTCGAGGCGCAGCTCGGCTTGCCGGTATTCCATGACCGACCGCTCCTGCACCGACTGGGCATAGCGGTTGCGGACCGGGATGTTCAAAGTGAAGACCACGCCTTTATCCGGCGCCGTGCTATTCACAAGATCGGAGAGCACACCGCCAACGCTTCCGGGCACGGTGCTTACTTCGCCGGTACTGCTACAGGGTTCACCGAAGAAGTTGCAATTGGGATTCACAATGCCGCCGACCACGTTGGCGCCGTAATACCCGCTGATATCCAGCTGTGGCAGCAGCGCATTGCGGGCACCCTTGAGCGTGATTTCGTCGTTGCGGAGGGTGAGAACGGCCTGTTCAAGCTCCGGCCTTTGCTTGAATGCCTCCTGCACCAGCGATTCGACCGGCTGGCTTTCTTCAGGCATGGGATCGAGGGTGACACGGTCAGTAGGGATAACCGGGGCTGCCGACAGAACCGGGTCGTTGAGATTGCGGGCGATGGCCTGTTTGATGATCTGCTGCTGGTAGTTAAGCGAGCTTTGGGCGCTGATGAGATTCTGCTGGTCAGTGGCTACGGTCGATTGGGCGTTGACCACATCGAGCGGGGCCATGGTGCCGATCTCGAGCTGCTTCTTGTTGTCTCCAAGCAACCGGGTGCTCTGGTCGAGAGCGCGCTGCTTGGCCTGTACGTCTTCGTAGGCCTGCACCAGGCCCCAGTAGATGGTCTCGACCTGGTTCACGGTGTAGAGGATCTGCTGGCGAAACGAAGAATCGGTGATACGGCGGTCGTTGAGCGCCTGGTAGATGAAACGCTTGTTGATCCAGATGCCGGCGCCCTGCAGCAGGTGCTGGGTCACGGTCGCCTTGAAACCGGAGGCGTAATCGGGCAAATAGAACGTAAGCGGGCTGTTGCTGGTGGAGCGGCTGTTAACCCACGAGACCGTGAGGGCGGTTCCGGGAACGAAGCCCTGGTTGTAGGCGAAGGTATAGGTGTTGGTGTTGGTGGCAGACGCGGGACTGAAGATGCTGGTCTCCTGTACCCGGTTGTGATCCAGTTGAACGGTTCCGGTGACAGAGGGATCGAGACTCTCGGGCAATGGTCCTGCACCGCCGGTGGTGAGAGTCAGTCCGGAGACGCCGGACCCTGCTCCGCCGGCTCCGCCCGTGGTTCCGCCTGGTCCGCCGCCGGTGGACAGCGTCGAAGCCGAGCCTCCCTCTGTTCCGGTCACCAGCCCAGACGGCGCGCCCAGCGGCGCCGCACCGGTTTTGGTGCGCAGAATGTCGGTATCGGCGATGTCCAGGTCGTAGCGTGCGATGGCGATGTCGTAGTTGTTCTCGATGGCCAAGGCGATAGCGTCAGAGAGACTGAGGTAGATTTTGCCGTCCCTGACGAGGTTGCCCAGCCTGACGGAGTTGGTGAAGCTGGCAATCCCGATTTTGGTTGGCCGGTACATATTGATCGGGTTGCCCCACCAGCCGGCAAACGGCTTGGAAAAGTCACGCGACGAGGTGCGCAACGGAATGGGCTGGGTTGAGACCGGAGCCGGAGCTGCGGGCAGGGTTGACGCTGCCTTGTCAGGGCCCTTGGAACCCGCTCCGGTGACCTGCTGTGGGAATCCGGCCGGCATGCCGGTGGTAAGAGTAAGCATGACTGCGGCGACTGCGCGCAGGCTGCCGGCTTTGCTGGCGGACCTCGGCGAACCGGAGGCGGCGTGACGGCAGTCATTCGGCCCAGCCTCGAACACACGTCTAGTTTCAAAGGGCATTGTTTTAATCTCCACTTATTGCGCAGAACATTTGGAATGACACAGTTCAAGACGGCTGGTGAGCACGTCAGGATGCAAATTTGTGTTGCTGGAACAGTTTCAGCGCCGGCCAAAGCTCCGGGACCTGCCCTCAAGTACGCGATTGCGGCCCCAATCGTTCCAACGACGTATGCGGGGTACCGGTAGAGGCAACGGCGGAAGAAGAACAAGAGTGTGGAGCAGAGGCACATCTCCGACGAGTGGACGGAAACGTGAGTATATCTCAATGGCAGCTACTGGGCAGTGATCCCTGGATTGTCGAGTACCCTGTTAGACAGGTATCCGGATGGGCGACGAAGGGGAGCAATTCGCAGAACCGGTCCCGGGGAGGGGCGAGAGCGGCGGTGCGATCAGGACCTTCAAGCTGACGCTGGCCTATGACGGAACGGGGTTCCATGGGTGGCAGGTGCAGCCCGGGTTACCGACGATCCAGGGGGAGCTTCAGGCGGCGCTGGGGAGGGTGACGGGCGAGTCGCCTCTGCCGCAGGGCTCAGGCAGAACCGATGCCGGGGTGCATGCGCTGGCGCAGGTGGCGAGCTTTCAGCTTGCCGCTCCCATACCTGCCGAGAACCTGTTGCGGGCGCTGAACCGGACGCTGCCCGGGGCAATCAGGGTGCTTGACGCCCGGGTGGTTCCAGGCACGTTTCACGCCCGGCATTCGGCAATTGCAAAGAGCTACGAGTACCGGATTTTTCGTGGGGAAATCTGCCCGCCCTGGGTCCATCCCTTTGTTCTTAGCTATTCCAAGCGGTTGAATTTTAATGTTTTAGATGAAGCGGCGCAGGTATTTGCGGGGGAACACGATTTTACGAGCTTTGCGGCGACGGACCCGGATCTGGCGACCAGGGATGGAATTGCATCAGAGGCCGACGGGCCGGCAGGAACGAACATCAGGACAGTGTTTTTTTCGACGTGGGAGCGACAAGAAACGGAGGCCGGCGAGTTGTGGATTTATCGTGTTCGCGGCAGCGGTTTCCTGCATCACATGGTGCGCAATTTTGTGGGGGCGATGATCGACGCGGGACGGGGTTTCACGACGGTCGAGCGAGTAAGGGAGATTATGGAAGCGCGCTCAAGGAGCGAAGCCGGTGCAACGGCACCGGCAGCCGGGCTTTTTCTGACATCGGTGGAATATCCGGAGCAGGGCCTTGAAGTTCAGTCGAGTCCGCCGATGAAGACGTCCCTGCTAACCTGAATCCAACAACACGACCCAGGTGGCACCATGACCCAGGTGGCTCGCAATTCAGGATTCTCGCGGGTGACGGCCCTGGCCGCTCGCCGGAGCGTGCATGCGGCCTTTGCATGGCTGCACCTGAACCCCAAGCGCATCATGGACTGGCAGAGCGAGCTGGTGCAGATCCCGGCTCCGCTGAACGGTGAAAAGGCCCGAGGCGAGTGGATCGGGCAGCGTTTTGCCGAGGCCGGGCTGAGACGGATCGAGACGGATGCCGCAGGAAACGTATATGGGGTGCTCGAGGCGGTGGACTTGCCAGCGGAGAGCACCGGGCCGGTGGTGGTGATTTCGGCGCACCTGGATACGGTCTTTCCACCGGGAACGCGGCTTGAGCCGGTAGTGCAGGGCGAGCGGCTGATTGCTCCCGGAGCGTGCGACAACGGGGCCGGGGTGGCGGGAATGCTGGCCCTCGCTTTTGCATTGGCCGAGACGAAGACGCCGGTGCAAGTCCCGCTGATCTTTATAGGCAACGTGGGCGAGGAGGGCGAGGGCGACCTGAGAGGCATGCGGCATCTTTACCGGGAGAGCCCACTTGCCAGCCGGATTGCCGCCCACATTGTGATGGACGGAGCGGGGGTGGACACGGCCGTAACCCAGGGCCTGGGCAGCCGGCGGTTTCAAGTGACGGTTCGAGGGCCCGGAGGCCATAGCTTTACCGACGCCGGAACTCCCAACCCGATCGCCGCGCTGGCCATGTCACTGGCTGCGCTGGCCGAGACGCTGCTTCCAGAAGAACCAAGGACTACTCTCAACCTGGGAACCATTCAAGGGGGGACGAGCGTGAACTCGATTCCCGAGAGCGCCGAGGCGACGGTGGACTTCCGCTCGACGAGCGTGGACGAACTGGTGCGGCTGGAGGTAGCCCTTCACCGCGCCATTGAAGACGCTGTCGACCATTGGAACGGCAAGGCAAAGGCTGCCGGGGCAGACGGGCGCGGAAAGCTGGAGTTTGCGATTCGCAAGATCGGGGATCGGCCGGCGGCGAAACTGGCCGAAGACGCGACGCTGCTGGAGACGCTGCGGGCGGTTGACCGGCACCTGGGGCTGCAGACGGAGCTACGGTTGGGTTCTACGGATGCGAACCTGCCGCTTTCACTCGGGGTGCAATCACTTTCGATCGGGGCCGGCGGCGATGGAGGGGGCGCGCATACGGTGGCGGAATGGTATTCGGCCCGGGATCGAGAGCTTGGGTTGCGGCGTGTCTTACTGCTGGTACTGGCGATGGTTGAATGGGCATATGATCAATAGATTCAATGAGATAATCTGATTCTTGATTCAAATCTTAAAGTTCCGCTTTCAATCTTGAAATTGAGATTCATTTTCAAGAATGATGTCTCACTGGAGTCCCTTTGTGCCGCGCCTTTCACTTGTCCCTCGTCTCTTTTCGTTGGCCGGACTCGTCTATAGGAAAAGCAGGCCAGGATTGCGAATGAAAAGCTGTTGGGGACGGCGCACAGCGATCAGTGACTAGCTATACTTGAAGTTGGTGCATCGAACCAGGAATTGAAGGTCGGGCCGCGGCCGCGAGGCAGGCTAGAGTAACGAGGTCAGAGAGTAAATATGAGATCGATTCTTGAACGGCTGAGGGCGCGCCGTCTTACATCGGCGTTTGTGGTGCTGGCCACGCTGACGGCTGCCGTGGTAGCCGGTTCCTTTGCCGCACACGGAGTTCGCGGGCAGGAACAGCAGAACGCGAGCAGCGACGCCAGCCCCTTGAAGATCGTTGATTCTTCGCTGCCGCCAAACCCGTTTGTGAAGATTGCCAAGCAGGTTGCGCCAGCAGTGGTGAATATAAACACCGAGACGCTGCCCAAACAGAGCGAGAACCAGGGACGCCATTTTCACGGAAGAAATATACCGATACCCGGCAATGGCGATAACGGTGACAGTGATCAGGATCAGGGCCAGGGCGACGACAACTTCCAGGACTTCTTCAACCGGTTCTTTGGCGGGCAGATTCCCGGTCAGGGCGATCAGGGCGACCAGGCCCAGGTGCAGGAGTCGCTGGGTTCCGGGTTCATCGTCGATCCCAGAGGGTACATCATCACCAACTACCACGTGGTGGAAAAGGCCGACAAGATTTACGTGAAGCTGGCAACGGATCCCGATACAGACGATCCGGGGCGGGCGGCGAGGGTGATAGGCGTGGACAAGGCGACGGACCTGGCGGTGATCAAGATCGACACCGGCGCGCCCCTGCCGACGGTGAAGATGGGCAACAGCGACGAGTCAGAGGTGGGTGATTGGGTCGAAGCCATCGGCAGTCCGTTTGCACTGTCGCAGACGGTGACCGCGGGAATCATTTCGGCTAAGAACCGCACCATTGAGCCGGGAGCGAGCGGTCAGTTTCAGCACTTCATCCAGACCGACGCAGCCATCAACCCCGGCAACTCGGGTGGGCCGCTGCTGGACATGAACGGCAATGTGATTGGCGTGAACACAGCGATCTATACGCAGTCGGCCGGATACCAGGGCATCGGTTTCGCCATGCCTTCAAACACCGTGGTTGCCGTTTACAACGACCTTATCAGCTCCAGCCACAAAGTGGTTCGCGGTTCGATCGGCGTCTCGTTCCACAACGAGCTTTCGAGTGCGGTGAATCGCGTTTATGGCTTCAAGAATGGCGTTCTGGTGTCGCAGGTTCAGCCCGATGGCCCCGCCGACAAGGCCGGCTTGAAGCCGGGTGACATTATTACCACCATTGACGGGCGGTCGGTGAAGGACGGCGACGACCTGGTGAACGACATCGCCGGGCGCAGACCGGGAACGACGGCGCTGCTGGGATACATGAGAAACGGCAAGCAGTCCCAGGCGACTGTGACCATTGGCGACCGAGATAAGGTGTTTGCCTACCTGACCAATCCGCAGGCGCCGCCCAACCAGGAAAACGAGGGTGGTGCGGGCGAAACCAAGCTGGGGCTGGTGGTCAAGAGCATTACGTCTGACGTGGCAGCCAAGATTCACTCGGGTGGTGTGGAGATTGAATCAGTGAGGCCAGGCTCTTTTGCCGATATGCAACAGCTTGAGCCGGGCGAGGTTATTACCCACGTGAACAAGGAGCCTACGCCTACCCGCGAACAGTTTGAGGCGATTGTGAGCAAGCTGAAGATGGGTGATGACGTGGTGTTCGAAGTGGTCGATCCGAAGCATCCCGACGCAGGGATTCTATATCCAGGCGGCGTACTGCAATAGCGTTCGACAAGGCGCCGGAGAGGAGTTTTCCGGCGCCGTCCGATCAATTGAGCAGGGTTTTTGTGAGCAGGGTTTGGGGTACAAAAGAAACTCCCGTACCCATAAATGATTACTTTCTTCTTGTCGGCTGGGCTGGGTTTGGGTACACTGCACGCAACGTCCAGACAGAAGTTTCATAAAAGGGGTGACACAGGACGTGTACAGAATTCATTTCGTTTTGGCTTTATTGATTGGCGCGGGAATCTTCGCTTGTTCCGCGAACGCGTCCAGCGTGCACCACACCAGCAGCCAATCGGCTCATCACTCCCGCAGGATCCTGTCCAAGCGTTATCATCGGGTGCGCGGCCAGCAGTCCATTGAGCCCGACCGGGTGATGCAGATACAGCAGGCGCTGATCCGCGAGCACTACTTGAGCGGCGAGGCCACCGGCAAGTGGGATTCGACCACGATTGCCGCGATGCAGAAATACCAGGCCGACCAGGGATGGCAGACGAAGCTGATGCCCGACTCAAGGGCGCTCAAGAAGCTCGGCCTCGGCCCCGACTATTCAAGTGCGTTAAACGCGAAGGATTCCAGCTTCAGCGAACCGCCGCCGGCCAGCACGATTCCCGCCCAGCAGGAATCAGGTTTTGCCGCGGCATCGGGTGTGAACCAGTAACAAGAAGTTGCAGACAGAAGCCGAGGGCTGCGCGCGATGCGCAGCCCGTTTCGCATGGCTGCGGAGCAGTTGTTTACGGCCGGCCCAGCGGGTTCCTTAGCGGTTTGACCTTCATCATGAACTGGTAGCGCGCCGTGGTGGTTGGCTCGCCTGAGGTGATGTCCTTGTCGAGGAAGATGATTTTGCCGGTTTTATCGTAGCGCGGCCATTGGGGCAGATTGCCACCGTTGGGGTCGCCGGTCTTGGCGAAGTTGGTCCAGTAGTCCATGATCTCGTCGCTGAGCTTGCGGTCGTCAGGGCTCACATTGAAGCCGGGGCGGGTATCGAGCGTGCCAAAAACGTACTCGATATCGTCGGAGTGGAAGGCAAACGTGCCGGGGTGGAATTTGCTGGGAGTGGCGGCGAGGTCGAAACGGTAGCGATAGACGGGCGCATTGCCAGTCTTCACGTGCGCCTCAATCCACTGCCATGTGGAATAGGCAATGAAGCTGTCGCTGCCGTAGTCGATGGCCGAGCGCTGGGCTTCCTCGTCGGTGTTGCCGGGATAGAGAGCCAGGAACTGATCGGCATTGTCGCCATAGGTGGTTTGAGCGAACTCCTTCCACTTGGCGACGGTCATGCCGTTGGCGAGACCGCTGATCTCGTCATGGTTCCAGCCGGCCAGCAGCGGAACGTGAGCCTGGCTGCCGTCTGCGTAAACATCGGCGACCGGCTCGGTAAGGAAGTCGCCGTCGACGACAATGCCGAACCTTGGTGCGCCATGCTGGTGCGAATCTTCGAGCAGGGTTTCGGCGGGCATCTTACGGAAATCCGGAAGTGAGGAGATTCCGAGGGTGGTCATCCAGGTGAGGTTTCGTGTCTCGATGGCTTTCAGGTCGTTATCCACGAGCGCGCCTGTGTTCAGCGCTCCGCCACTTTCACCGATGGCTTTGGCGAAAAGTCCTCGCGTAGTTGGAGAGGCCATCAATGCGCTGACCGCGAATGAGCCGGCGCTCTCGCCGAAGATGGTCACGTTGTCAGGATCGCCGCCGAAACCGGCAATATTGTCATGGACCCATTGAAGGGCGGCGACCTGGTCCAGCATTCCGTAGTTTCCTGTCGATCCTTCTGCCTCGGTAGCAAGGTCGGCTAAGGTCAGGAAGCCGAAGACTCCCAGGCGGTAGTTGATGGTGACCAGCACCACGCCTTTGAGGGGCAAAAAATCGCCGTTGTGGCGCGGTTCATCGGCCGACCCGCCGCTGAAACCTCCGCCGTGAATCCAGAACATGACGGGAAGCTTTTTGTGACCGCGGATCTTGGCGGGCGCGTACACATTCAGGTAGAGACAATCTTCGCTTTCGCCGGCGTCCTGAAAGACCATGTCGTCAAAGACGCGGCCCTGCACACAGTGATGACCGAAGTTGGTCGCATTACGAGTTTTCTTCCAACTGGCAGGCGGTTGGGGAGCCTTCCAGCGCAGGTCACCGACCGGCGGGGCGGCATAAGGCAGGCCCAGGAAGGCGCGCACCTTGCCATCATTGATGGTTTTGCCGTGGACTTTTCCCTGGGCGGTTTTGACGGTGAGCGGATCGGCAGAGGCGGCTGCCGAGAACGCGAGCAAGAAGCAAGGCAGAGCAGCGAAACAAACAACCAAGAGTCTGAGGCGCATCGAAATAGTCTCCCGCGCAACACGATAACAGGGCGGGGCGTGGGTGTGGAGAGATTCAGTTATTTCGAAGCGAATTCAGACACCGCACGAAAATCGGCCGGCTCAAGCTCTGGATAATCGCGAAGGATCTGCTCTTCGCTTTCTCCAGCCGCCATCCATCCCAATACGTCCCACACCGTTATCCGCAGTCCGCGAATGCACGGCTGGCCTGAACGTTTTCCGGGCTCAATGGTGATGCGGTCGTCCATGGCAACCTCAGTTACGATGATAGCTCCATTTCCTCTATTGTTGACCAAGTCGGCTCGTTACACCATCTCCGGCGCCAGCATTTCGTTCAGGGTCTCGCGGCGGCGGATAAGGCGGGCATTGCCGCCGTGGATCAGTACCTCGGCAGCCCGGGGACGCGTGTTGTAGTTGGAGCTTTGCGACATGCCGTAAGCTCCGGCGTCGAGCAGGGCCACCAGATCGCCGGGCTCGACCGGCGCAAGCTTGCGGTCGCGGGCGAAAAAGTCGCCGGACTCACAGACCGGACCCACGACATCCACGACGCGGGACCTGCCCGGCCTGCGCCGTACGGGCACGATCTCGTGATATGCCTGATAGAGGGCCGGGCGGATGAGATCGTTCATGGCGGCGTCGGTGATGACGAAGGTTTTTTCCCCGTTGCGCTTGACGTAGAGCACGCGAGCCAGCAGCGCTCCGGCCTGGGCCACGAGGAAGCGGCCGGGCTCAATGAGCAGATAGCCGGTGAAACCATTCAGCGCATCGTCGAGGGCCGCGGCATACTCGGCCACTTTTGCCGCAGCGTCAAACGGAGCGTGATAGTCGATGCCCAGGCCGCCGCCGGCGTCGACGGCGCTGAGCACGATGCCTTCACGCTCGAGCCGGCGCACCAGCTTGCTCACGCGTTGCAGGGCCGCGCCGAAGGGCACGGCAGAGCGGATCTGCGAGCCGATGTGAACGCTGACGCCGAAAGGCACCAGCCAACGCTGATTCGCGGCCTGCTGGTAGATGGCCAGAGCGCGGCGAATATCGATGCCGAATTTGTGCTCGCGCAGGCCAGTGGAGATGTAGGGGTGGGTGTCGGCGAAGACGTCAGGGTTGACGCGCAGCGCATAGCGGGCTTTGATGCGCAGCCTGCGGGCGCGGGCGGCGAGCAGAGCCAACTCGGCCTCGCTTTCAACATTGAACTGCAGGATGCCGGCCTTCAGGGCGAGATCGATTTCGGCCTGGGTTTTGCCGACGCCGGAAAAGACCACGCGGGCGGCCACATGGGGCGCGGCGGCCAGAACGCGCTCCAGCTCGCCGCCGGAGACGATGTCGAACCCGGCGCCGCGCTCGGCCAGCAGCTTGAGAATCGCCAGCGTGGAGTTGGCCTTGACCGCGTAGCAGACCAGATGGTCGCGGCCGGCGAGAGCGTTGTGAAACATCTCGAGCCGTTCGATGATCTGGTCAGCCGAGTAAACGTAGAGGGGTGTGCCGTAATGGTCGGCGAGGGTTTCAAGCGAGACGTTGCCGCTCGAAAGCGGTCCACCGGTTTTGGCGTACTGAAACGGGCGAGATGGTGCCGGCTTTTGTACCACGAGATTTTTCCAATGCTAGAAAAATACTCTCTTGAGCGTACAGCATTGGAGTGGATTGCCAAGCGGATGGCACATCGGGAACGTCTCTTCGGGCCGCTACAATGTCGAAATGGCCGAGTGCGCAAAGGTTGACCTGGTGGGAGTGGGGTTGAACGCCACTGACACGCTGATTCCGCTTGAAAGCTTTCCGCAACGCGGTTCGAAGACCGAGTTCACCGGCGCCAGCATCATGCCTGGCGGGCAGGTGGCTACAACCGTGGTTGCCTGCCAGACGTGGGGATTGCGCACCCGCTACGTGGGCAAGCTGGGCGACGACGACGCATCGCGGCTGCACCAGGCAGCTTTTGAGAAAGCGGGAGTAGAAGCGCGGCTGATCCAGGTGAGCGGAGGGGTGAGCCCGCAGTCGCTCATCATCGTGGACGCGGGCGGCGAGCGCACGGTGCTTTGCCGGCGCGACGAGATGATGGACCTCAAGCCGGAGGAAGTGGATCGCGAGTGGATTGTGAAGGCGCGCGCGTTGCACGTAGACGGGCGCGACACGGCGGCGGCGACGCAGGCGGCGAGCTGGGCGCGGCAAGCGGGCGTTCCGGTGATAGCCGATCTTGATGAGACGTACGCCGGTGTTGAGGAGCTGGTCGATAACATCGATTACCTGATTGCGAGCCGCGACTTTCCCTGCCGGCTGATGAAAGAGCCGAACCTTGAACGGGCCCTGAAGCGCATGAAGGAACGGTACGGCTGCCGGCTGACGGCTGCGACGCTGGGGCAGGACGGTGTGCTGGCGTGGGACGGGAAACGGCACCTGCACTGCGCGGCATACTGCGTTCCAGTTGTGGATACGACGGGCGCGGGCGACATCTTCCACGCGGGATTTATTTACGGGTTGTTGAGCGACTGGCCACTGGAGCGGCAACTGGACTTTGGGTGCGCCGCGGCGGCGATGAACTGCATGGCCGCGGGCGCACGGGGCGGCATCAAGTCAGTGGCGGAGATCGAGAAGTTGATTGCGACGGCGAGCCGATACCAGACGGCGCTCGACGAGCTGTGAGAGGCCGCAGAATTGGGCCAGCCGCCGCAGGATTTAAGATGGAAGAGACGGATTTGCCTGCGGAGCATCCATTGTGCAGACGCCGCGGGAATCCAGGGAGGATGTCAAAAAATGCCACTGATTAAGACTTCGAATCCGGCTCTCGGCGAGGACACATTCAAACGATACGCGAGCGGCCAGTACGGGGGCTTGATCGACGCTGCCGGGCGCATGACGCTGAGCGGCACGGTGAACAAAACCGGGATACTGCTGCTATGCGCGCTGGTCACGGCGGCGTGGACGTGGAACCGCTTCATGCAGACGCACGATCCGAGCACGGTTGGGGCGCAGCTGATGATCGGACTCTTCGGAGGCATGATCTTCGCCTTCGTGACCATCTTCAAGAAAGAGTGGTCGCCGGTAACCGCGCCCATCTACGCGCTGCTTGAGGGCATGGCGCTGGGCGGCCTCTCCGCGATGCTCGATGTGCGCTACCCGGGGATTGCCTTTCAGGCGGTGAGCCTTACATTCGGCACGCTGTTTGTGATGCTCTTCCTCTACCGGTCGGGGATCATCAAGGTCACCAACAAATTCCGCATCGGCATCATCGCGGCGACGGGCGGAATCTGCCTCTTTTATTTTGCATCGATGCTGCTGGGCGTCTTCCACATCTCGTTCCTGGGCTCGGTTTGGGGATCGGGACCGGTGGGCATTGGCTTCAGCCTGGTTGTGGTGGCGATTGCGGCGCTGAACCTGGTGCTGGACTTCGACTTTATCGAGCAGGGCGTGAACTACGGCGCGCCGAAGTTCATGGAGTGGTACGGCGCATTCGGCATCATGGTAACGCTGGTGTGGCTGTACATCGAGATTCTGCGGCTGCTGGCAAAAACGCGGCGGCGGTGAACGGAGCGCTACCCTTGGATACCTTTCCGTTGGGAGGGCCCAATGTCCTCTTACGAACGATGCATATGGACTTGGATGGTCTCTGCTGCGCTCCTCGCTCCGCCCGCATTGGAGAGATGCCGTGCGCAAGCCGCATCCTTGAACTCCACGCACTTCACTACCATCGTGATTCCCGTGGGCAGCGATCCCGACGCTGTCGTAGTCGCAGACGTCAATCATGACGGCAAACCGGATATTATCGCGGCCAATCCCAATTCTGGAACGGTGACTGTTCTGCTTGGGGACGGCAAAGGACATTTTCATCCCGCCGCCGGCTCTCCTTTTCCCGCCGGACACCAGCCCACCGACATCGGCATCGGCGATTTTACCGGCGACGGCAATCTGGACCTTGTTCTTCCCAACCACCAGACACCTTACGTTACTTTGCTGCTCGGGGATGGTAGGGGCGGTTTTCGCCCCGCGCCGCATTCTCCTTTTGCCACTCACTCTTCTCCGCATCCCCACGGCGTCGCTGTAGGCCATTTCTGCGGAGATGACAGGCCGCTGGACGCAGTGATCGACAGCTGGGGCAGCGGTCAAATTGAGCTGCTGATCGGTGACGGCAAGGGGAACTTCGTCAATGGTCCGATGTTCTCCGCGGGGCAGGGCTCCGATACGCCTCTGCATACGGCAGACTTCAACCATGATGGAGCGCCCGACATCGTTATGCCCGATACCGCGATCGGACACTGGAATGCGAACACGGTTTCGATCCTGCTCGGAGACGGGAGATGCGGATTCCACGGCGCGCCTGGTTCGCCCTTTCCAGGCGGTGCGGTTCCCTGGAGTGTGGCCGTCGGCGACCTGAACCATGACGGCAATCCCGATCTGGTCGTCGTTCCCTACGGCCCGCAGGTGCAGAATCCGGAACAAATTGCCGCTACCGTGCTGCTTGGCGACGGAAAAGGCGGCTTCCATCCCATGCCCGGCTCACCGCTTGCGTTGCCGGGGTGCAAGAGCCCACGCCGCGTCGCGATCGGCGATGTAACGGCAAATGGCATCCAGGATTTCGTGGTCACTTGTATGAACAGCGAAACGGTGCTTCTCTTTCTCGGCAGCAAGGCTGAAGGGTATCAGGTGTCTCCGCTCAACATTCCCGATGGCAAAACGGATGGAGCGGTCGCTGAACGCGGCGTGACGATTGCTGATCTCACCGGCGACGGCAGGAATGACATTATCCTCACGAACGGCTCTGCCGGTACCATCACCCTTCTTGTCCCCAAATAAACTAAAGGCCGAACACGCAAGTGTGCGTGCCCCGTCGGTTCCAACGATCCGCTGTTGACATCAGGTCGCAGGCCGATCTGCTGACTTGCTGACTCGCTGCTACGTCGTTCCCTGCGGGGAGATGAGCATAAGGGTTACGGCGCCGGTGGTGGTGCGGCGATGGGGCGTGCCGCGCGGGATAATGAGCATGTCGCCTTTGTTCAGCGCGAGCTTGACGGCATTTTCCGATTCGGGTGCAAGCCATTCGCCGGGCTTGGTGCTGTGGGCGTTCCTGGGCGTTCCGCCGACCTCAATCACGGTTGAGCCATCGAGAATCTGAAAGACGTGATCGCGGGCCTCGTGCCACTCGAATTCCTTTGCAGCCTTGTTTTTTTCAACGGTCAGGGCGACGGTGAAGGTAGTGTCGTTGACGAGAGTGTCGTTGCCGGAGTTGGCCTCGAGATTTGCGAGGGCATGGTGCAAATCGGCAGCGGTGAAGGACTGGAACCTGCTGGATGGCGAGTTCGAGGTCGTTTGCGCCGTTGCGGGAGATGGGTTGAACGTCTCGCCAGAGATTGAAAGGCCAGCGGCTGCGGCAGCTGAAGCTTTCACCAGGAACCAGCGGCGGCCGGTGATGAATTGAGCAGAGCTCATCAATTTCCTCCATGGCAAGTTAATACCACAGTTGCATGCGCCCGGTGCCGCTCAGATCCGGGGCTAAAGGCCCCGCCTTTGGGGCCATTCTTCAAGAGGCTGAAGCCCCCTGTTCCCTCCGGAAACATCGATCTGTCGCGGGTGGGCGCCGCTGGAGTGCGCGGGTGGCAGCCTGGCCAGGAGGTGATAAGCGACCTGGCCCAGCCGTCGCAGACCGCTGCCCAAATGCGGTTCGAGCATGGCAGGCGGGTGATTCAGGTCACATTCAAGCCGGTTTATTAACTGATAAATATGGACCATCGCGCCGATGAATATGGAACGGCCCGCAAGCAAGTTGGGAGCGCTTGAGAGGCCGGTAAGGCGAAGACTCCCGGAGGTTAAGGCGATGGGTTTCTGGCGAGCAATCTTATTTCAATCCGCTGTTTGCAATGCGGACGGAATTGGTCGTATACTTAACTACGACCAAACAGGTCGGGTATTTGGGCGTAATTCTGCCCGGCGACTTATGGGAGCCAGGAAGGTGAACGTGCTAAGCGATTTGAGCGTCGGTGAAAGCGGTGTCCTGGTAGCCCTCGATCTGCCTGAAAAGGTTCAGAACCACCTGATGCACATGGGGTTTGTGCCGGATGCCGAAGTGACGGCGGTGCGCCGCGCCCCGGCCGGCGACCCCACGGTTTATTCCATCGACGGTCTGGAGATTGCGCTGCGCCACGAGACGGCCGAAGCAATCAGGGTTCGCCCGGTGTCGAATGGTGCAACGGAACCCGAAACCACAGAAAAAATGGAGCTCGCTGAGGTTGCGAGATGAGCAGTTGCTGCGCGCCTCCGGCCTTTGAGCCGCCTGCCGGGCCAGTTGCGCCGGGCAAATTGCGCACGGTAGTTCTTATAGGTCCGCCGAATTCGGGCAAATCAACTCTTTTCAACCGGCTGACGGGTTTGCGCCAGAAAGTGGCCAACTACCCCGGGGTAACCGTGGAACAGCGCATGGGCCTGATGGCCGGCGTGGGCCGAGACGACCTGACCCTGATCGATCTGCCTGGTATTTATTCGCTCACTCCCTACTCAGAAGACGCGCGCGTGGCGGTGGAAGTGCTGGCCGGCACGATGCACGGCACTCCCAAGCCAGACGCGGTTCTGCTGGTGCTGGACTCACAGCACCTGACGCGCCAGTTGATGCTGGCGGCACCGGTGCTGGCCACTGGTTTGCCGACGCTGGTGCTGCTGAACATGAGCGACCTGATGGAACAGCGGGGCGGCAAGGTGGACACACTGCAGCTGGCCCGGGAACTGAACGCGCCAGTGGCACAGATCAGCGCAGTGCACGGCAAGGGGCTGGAGGCGGTCCCGCTCTTCCTGAATCAGCCGGGGAATGGAACGGGCGCGCACTCGCCGCTAACTCTCCCGGTGCTGGGCAACCCAGCCAGCGCGCATACGTGGGCTGCGCAGGTGAGCCGCAGGACCGGCTATCGGGCGCCGCTCTCGGTGGAGGGCACGCGCAAGATCGATGCCGTGCTGCTGCACCAGATCTGGGGACCGCTGCTTTTTCTGGCGGTGGTGATCGGCGTCTTCGAAGTGGTGTTCTCCATCGGCCAACCGCTCTCTGACGGTTTCGGCGACATACTTGGCCGAATGGGCGACCTGGCGCGGCCGCTGCTTCCCGCCGGCTGGCTGCAATCGCTGGTGCTCGACGGCGTTTGGAAGGGTATTTCGTCGGTGCTGGTGTTTCTGCCGCAGATTCTGCTGTTGTTCCTGTTCATTGGCGTGCTTGAGGATTCAGGCTACCTGGCTCGCGCGGCACTGATTGCCGACCGCGTGATGCGGACCATCGGGCTGAATGGCAAGGCATTCATTCCGCTGCTCTCGGCCTATGCCTGCGCGGTTCCGGCGATCATGGCTACGCGCACGATTGAGAACAAACGCGACCGGCTGGCGACAATCCTGGTAACGCCGTTCATGACCTGCTCGGCACGGCTGCCGGTGTACCTGTTGCTGATTGCCGCGTTTATACCGAACATCTTTTATCTGCACGGATTCCTGGGGCTGCGCACGATTGTGATGCTGGGTCTCTACGTGGCCGGATTTGTGGCGGCGTTTACCACGGCGCGCCTGTTGAAGAGCTCGATTTTGAAGTCGAGTGAGACGCCTTTCATTCTGGAGCTGCCGCAGTATCGCATGCCCACGGTGCAATCGCTGGTGCTGCGCGTGATCGATCGCGGACGCATCTTTATGAAGAACGCGGGCACGGTGATTGTGGGGGTGACCATGGCGCTGTGGGTGTTGGCGCACCTGCCGGTCATCCACACAGCAACGGGCACGCTGGGGGCGCCGGAGCTGGCCTCGAGCGTGATCGGGCGGCTGGGCCACTTTATCGAGCCAGTGATTGCGCCGCTGGGCTTCAACTGGAAGATCGGCATCGGGCTGGTTTCGAGCGTGCTGGCGCGCGAGGTAATGGTGAGCACGCTGGGCACGCTGTACGGAGCCGACCCCAGTACGCAGACACTGAACCTGCAGACAGCTCTGCACCACGATATGACGCTGGGCGGCGCGCTGGCGCTGATGATCTTCTTCGCCTTCGCGATGCAGTGCACGTCAACCATTGCCGTCGTCAAGCGCGAAACCAACAGCTGGAAGTGGCCTGCGATTCAATTCGTGTACATGCTGGCATTGGCCTATGGCGCAGCCTTCGTGGTGAATCACGTGGCTACGGCACTGCTGGGGTAGAAGCGCAACTCCCACAGCCGCTGAAAATTGCAGCGTAGTGACATTTCCAGAGCATTTTTATGACGCGTCCCGGCCCGCTGCGTCTATCCTCTCTAAACGGCCCCCAGTTCCCCGAGGAGCGCCATGACAACGGCATACATCAATCGCATTGCGACGGCCACGCCTCCGCATGATGTGCACCAGGCGTTTATTTCGTTTGCAGAAACGCTGGTGCCCGAAGGCACGGAACGAAGCCTGTTCAGGCGCATGGTGCGCATGTCGCAGATCGAACATCGCTATTCGTTCATTGAGCCCGTGGCATCGGACGACGGCAAGTGGAACGATGCCGAAGGAATCTATGTGCCCGGCAGTTTTCCAGGAACCGCGCGGCGCATGGAGGCCTTTGAACGATTTGCGCCACGACTCGCGCAATGCGCGCTGAAGAAGCTGGCGATCAGTGAGGAGGAACGGCAGAGCATTACGCACGTGATCGTAACCAGTTGCACGGGCCTTTATGCACCGGGACTCGATTTTGATGTAGTTGACGCGCTGGAGCTGAAGCAGCCGGTGGAGCGAACCATGATTGGCTTCATGGGCTGTTACGCGGCCATCAATGCGCTAAAGTTCGCGCGCCACATTGTGCGCTCAGAATCTGACGCATGCGTGCTGATTCTAAATCTTGAGCTGTGCACACTGCATATGCAGGAGACACCCGACCTCGAGCAGGTGCTTTCGTTTTTGCTCTTCGCCGATGGATGCGCGGCGTGCCTGGTGAGCGGGCGACCGGCAGGCTTGGCGATGGACACGTTTCTGGCGCTGAGGCTGCCTGAGACTGCGCACCTGATTACCTGGAAGATTCGCGAGATGGGATTCGATATGCAGCTCTCGGGACAGGTGCCGGCAGCGATTCGGCGCACACTGAGCGAACTGGGCGGCAAGATCATGCACGGACGCGATGCCGGTTCGATCGAATTGTGGGCAGTGCATCCGGGAGGGCGCACGATCCTGGATGCGGTTGAGAAGGGGCTGGACCTTGCGCCGGAGGCGCTGACGGAATCGCGGCACGTGCTGGCGAACTACGGGAACATGTCGTCGGCGTCGGTGATGTTTGTGCTGCGCGAGTTGATGCGGCGGGCACGGGCTGGGCAACAGGGCTGCGCCATGAGTTTCGGGCCGGGAGTGACGGCGGAGACGATGCTCTTCCACGCGGTGTAACGTGCTTGATTTTTGCAGCCATTGCAGGTGACGGAGCTGACTGACGCGCCTTGCGGCTGCGAGCAGGTACGCGTTTTTCATAACCGCCGGAGTCACGCCTGGTTCTATGCAGATCAATGGGAGTAATGAATGATCTTCAATGCAGCGCGTTCCCGGTCAGAGGAATTGCGGCCCAACGACAAGCGAACAATCGCCGCGCACTACGACGTCATCACGGCATATTACCGGTCGTTTTGGGGCGAACACCTCCACCACGGATACTGGATTCGCGGGAACGAATCGAAGGAAGAGGCTCAGGAACAACTTATCGATCATCTGGCCGGCATGGCGAACCTCGAGGAGGGTTCGCGCCTTCTCGATCTCGGTTGCGGTGTGGGCGCCAGCAGTATTTACCTGGCACGGAAATACTGCGCCAGGCCGACCGGCATCACGATTTCGCCCGCGCAGGTAGAAATGGCGCGCAAGGCCGCGGCCGACGCGAACGTGGATGCCGAGTTTCTATTGATGGATGCCGAGGCGATGCAATTCGCGCAGCCATTCGATGTCCTGTGGTCGATTGAATCGATCTCACATTATTACAACCGGAAAGAGTTTTTCAGCCATGCGGCGCTGTTCCTCAAACCCGGCGGAGTCTTCGCGTTTACCGATTGGTTCAAGCGGCCCGGGCTTTCCGCTGCTCAGACGCGCAAACTCATTGCACCGATCGAGCGCGGAATGCTTTGCGAGCTTGAAACCATGGACGACTACGAATCCTATATTGCCGCAAGCGGCCTCGCTATCGAGCACCGCGAGGAGTTGAACCAACAATGCGCGAAGACATGGGATCTCGGCTTGAGCATTATTGCCGACAAGGCCATTTGGGTCCTTGCCGCCAAACATGGCAAGGAGTTTTTGACCTATCTGAACGCATTTCGCTTTTTGCGCGCAGGGTTTCGTTCCGGGAACTTTGTCTACGGGCTATTCGTGGCGCGCAAAGCCGGACAATTGTGAACCAGCGAACTGCCGGCAGCACGGCCAGCGGCAATACGATGAATTGCCGAGCGTACGTGGATGCCGAGACGCGCAGCGATTGAAGGCGTTTCCCAATCTCATTAGCGAAGTGTTGGCACGGCCTGAGCGCGCATGGCGATAACTTCTGCACGAGTCTCTTCGGCCGCAGTGCGGCGATCCTGGTACAAATGCGCTTCACCAAAGCGAACCAACGCCGAAAAATCGGGCAAGCCGAGGAGCTTAAAAAGATGCCGGAGAAACATTGCATCGCCGTACCAGCAGAGTTCGCGCTCCGGGATGTTGCCGGCGGGGATGTAGCGGATGGCCGCGGCAGTGACAGGTGCGCGCAGTTGGGTTGCCGGTTGAATGAGACGGGTGTGGAAGCGCAGCACGTTGCTGCCGTCAGTGCTGGTTCCCTCGGGAAAGAGGAGGACCGGGATGGGATGGGTGAGACGCTCGCCGATGAGAGCGGCCACGGTGTTGGCGCTGGCCAGGCTGGAGCGATCGAGGAAGATGGTACCGCCGACGCGCGCGGCCTTGCCGAAGAAGGGCCAGCGAATGACTTCCATTTTGGAGACAAAGCAGCACGGCATCGCTGCAGAAATGATGGCGATATCGATATAGCCGAGATGGTTGGCCACGACCAGGCCGCTAGCGGGAGGCCGGCCCTGGACGATAACGCGGATGCCGAGGCTGGCAAGAACCCGACGGCACGCCGATTGCAGCCAAATAGCGCGGCGCTCAAGCGAGAGCGGGCCGCGCACGCGCACAAGCCAATAGCGCACAACGCAGAGGAAGAGCGCGATTGCCAGCGCCACAGCGCGCCGGCAGCGGCGCAGCATCACGAAGTGAGTGGCGCCAGAAAGCGATTGCGCGCAGCCGGCGAGAGCATCTCAAGATCGAGCAGAGTAAGAAAATCGATGGTGCGGAACTCACGGTCGAAGGCCGGCGGAGCGGCGATGCGGGCGCCGATGGCAAGGTAGGACTTGAGCAGCTTGGGGACCTTCACCTGGGCGGCGACCGGTGCTGCGTGCTGTTGCGCTGTCGATTCGGGAGTTCCATTGCAGGCGAAGGACTGTGTGCTTGCTGCCTGCGGCTCGATGGGGCAGGCGTAGGCCGCGGTTGGTATGGTCTCAAATTCGGGACTGACCCTGAAGTAATGGAGCTGGCGGTACATCTGCCAGCCTTCAGCGGGATCGACGGAGTTGAGTGAAGAGCAGCCGAGCAGATAACGAAGCCCCATGCCGTGAGCATACTGCGCAATGCCGCGCCATAACAACGTGAGCACCTCGGGCGTGCGGTGGGAGCGATCGATGGCGGCGCGGCCCAGCTCGAGAATGCCGTCGCGCAGAGGCTCGTAGGGAGCGAGTTCGAACTCCTGCGCGGAGTAGTAACCAAGATTGCGGGCAGCCGTTGGGCCTGACTGCATACGGTAGGTGCCGACGATGCGGCCCGATTCCTTCTCTTGAACCACCAGGTGCTCGCAGACGGAATCGAACAGATCGGTGTCGAGACCGGTTTCGTATGAGATATCCAGCCCCTCGCCGAGTTCGAGGTTGAAGACGCGGAAACGCAGACGGCAGGCGGCCTCGCGATCTTCGCGGGTGCGCGCGGTGCGCAGGCAATATGGGCCCACCTGGGCATGAATATCAAGTTCGGCGGGGATGTGAAACGGAGACGAAGAAGATGCAGCCGGTGGAATTTGAGTGAACGAGGCTTCGTGCAGATCCAGATTCAACCTGCTTTCAAGATGAGCGCTGGAGATCATCCTAGCAGTATTGGCGGAGAGCGATGAAAGGACGGTCAATCTGCCGCGAATACGGTGCAAATATTTCAGCGGGAATTTAACTGGGTAATTACAAGAGTGGTCGGAGGGGGTTGATGACTGGGGAATTGTGAGGGTGCTCACAAATCAAAAAAACGAACGGCCGGGAGCGCAGCGCTATCGCTTTCGCTCGCGCCCCAGCCGTTCGAGGAGGTCCACCATGCTGTTTGTATTCGCCTTAAGAACACTGTGACACAAACGGGAATAATTCCATGCAAAAGCGAAGAAGAATATTTTGAGGCCGTCCCATTTCTGAATTGGGGTGGGTGAATTCTTGGGTCGGGTTGGGACAAATTCCCTGAGAGCGGGAACTTATGTCACGCTTTCGACGGCTCGTAGTTCAGGTTCGGGCCTAGCCAGCGCTCAACTTCGGCGATGCTCATCTGTTTGCGCGCGGCGTAGTCGGCCACCTGGTCGCGATCGATTTTGCCGATGGAGAAGTAGCGCGACTGGGGATGAGCGAAGTAGAGTCCGCTGACACTGGAGCCGGGCCACATGGCGAAAGACTCAGTGAGAGTGATGCCTGTTCTTGCTTCAACATCGAGCAGACGCCATAGCGTGCCTTTCTCAGTGTGATCGGGACAGGCGGGATAGCCGGCGGCAGGGCGAATGCCGCGATATTTCTCGTGGATGAGCTCGTCGGTGGTGAGCTTCTCGCAGCAGCCGTAGCCCCACTCCTGGCGCACGCGCTGGTGCAGGCACTCGGCAAAAGCTTCGGCGAGGCGATCGGCGAGAGCTTCAGCCATGATGGCGTTGTAATCATCGTGCTTTGCGCGGAAGCTGTCGCACAACTCTTTGAGGCCGATGCCGCTGGTGACGGCGAATGCGCCGATGTGGTCGCGGCCCTCCGGGCCTTGACCCTCTGGAGAGATGAAATCGGACAACGAGCGGCACGGCTCGTTTGCGCCCTTATCGAGCTGCTGGCGCAGGAAATGGAAGCGCGTGAGAACGGCTGAACGTGATGCGTCAGTGTAGAGATCAACGTCGTCGCCGACCGCATTGGCGGGGAAAAATCCGTAGACGCCGCGCGCGGTAATCAGATTCTTCTCAATGATTGTGTCGAGCAGCGTGTTGGCTTCAGTAAAGAGTTGCCTGGCCTGCTCGCCCTGTCGAGGGTCGTCGAGAATGCGCGGGTAGACCCCCTTCAGTTCCCAGGTGTGGAAGAATGGCGACCAGTCAATGAACTCGCGCAGAGTGGCGAGGGGAAAGTTGTGGAGCGCGCGGACGCCGGTGAAGGCAGGCGTGGGAATGTCTTCAGCGCGCCACTCGATGGGCGTGCGGCGGGAACGGGCGACTTCGAGGGACACAAGCGGCTGGCGCGGAGTGGCGATGGTCTTGCGTAACGCTTCGTACTCGGCGCGATGTTTCGCAACGAAGGCCGGCTTCGATTCCTCGCTGAGCAGGCTGGTGGTAACGGGCACGGCGCGGCTGGCGTCGAGCACGTGCACCACAGGCTCGGAATAATGAGGAGCGATTTTGACGGCGGTATGCGCGCGACTCGTGGTTGCGCCGCCGATGAGCAACGGGAGTTTAAACTCTAGCCGCTCCATCTCGCGGGCAACGTGAACCATCTCGTCGAGCGAGGGAGTGATGAGGCCGCTCAGTCCGATCACGTCGGCATTCTCAGTGCGGGCGCGGTCGAGAATTCTGTCCGCTGGCACCATGACGCCGAGATCGATGACCTCGTAGTTGTTGCAGGCCAGCACGACACCCACGATGTTCTTGCCGATATCGTGCACGTCGCCTTTGACCGTGGCGAGAATGATCTTGCCCTGGGTTCTGACGGCCTGGCCGGCCGCGGCCATCTCGGCCTTCTCTGCTTCCATGAACGGCGTAAGGTAGGCCACGGCTTTCTTCATCACGCGAGCCGATTTGACCACCTGCGGCAGAAACATTTTGCCTGCGCCGAAGAGATCGCCGACGACGCCCATGCCGTCCATCAACGGCCCTTCGATAACGGAAAGCGGGCGGCCAAGCTTGGCGCGGGCTTCTTCAGTGTCGGCTTCGATGTATTGATCGATTCCCTTCACCAGCGCGTGCGAGAGGCGCTCTTCGACCGGGGCATTGCGCCACTCTTCGGTCTTCTGCTCCGCCTCAGAACTAGCTCCGCCCGCGGCCTTGATCTTTTCGCCGTACTCCACCAAGCGCTCAGTAGCGTCGGGGCGGCGATTGAGTAAAACATCTTCAACCAGGTCGCGGAGTTCGGGCTCGATCTCCTCATACACCTCGAGCATACCGGGATTCACAATGCCCATGTCCATGCCTGCGGCGATGGCGTGATAGAGAAAGGCGGAGTGCATGGCTTCGCGGACCTTGTTGTTGCCGCGGAAGCTGAACGAGATGTTGGAGACGCCGCCGGAGATCTTTGCGTAAGGCAGGTTCTGCTTGATCCAGCGAGTGGCGCGGATGAAGTCGACCGCGTAGTTGTTGTGCTCCTCCATCCCCGTGGCTATGGTAAGAATGTTGGGATCGAAGATGATGTCTTCAGGCGGAAAGCCGACCTGGTCGACGAGGATGCGATAGGCGCGCTCGCAGACGCGAATCCGGTCTGCATAGGTGGCGGCCTGGCCCTGCTCGTCGAAGGCCATCACCACAACCGCGGCCCCGTAGCGGAGAACTGTTTCGGCGTGATTGCGGAAAACCTCTTCGCCCTCCTTGAGCGAGATGGAGTTGACAATGCCTTTACCCTGGAGGCATTTGAGCCCATTCTCGATCACTTCCCATTTTGAGGAGTCGACCATGAAAGGGACCTTGGCCACCTCCGGCTCGCTGGCCAGCAGGTGCAGGAAGCGCGACATGGCGGCGACGCCGTCGATCATGCCCTCGTCCATGCAGATATCGAGCACATTGGCGCCGTTTTCCACCTGCTGGCGCGCCACGCTTACCGCTTCTTCGAATTTGCCTTCTTTGATGAGCCTGGCGAATTTGGGGGAGCCGGCCACGTTGGTGCGCTCGCCGATGACAATGAAGACTCCCGGCTGTTGCACAAAAGGCTCGGAGCCGGAGAGATGCAGCATGCGCGTCGCGCCGCGCGTCGTTGATTGGCCGGCAAGAGAAGCGCTCATTCGGCGCCCTCGGCCGCCAACGCCGGCTCCAAAGACGGAATCTTCCGTGGGGGCACGCCCTGCAACGCTTTGGCAATCGCCGCGATGTGTTCCGGGGTATTGCCGCAGCATCCGCCGGCGATGTTCATCAGCCCCTCGCGCGCAAAGTCGCCGAGATACCGCGCCATGTCGCTGGGGCCAAGGTCGAACCCGGTCGGCGACAAAGGATTCGGCAAGCCTGCATTCGGATAGCAGGAGATGGCGACGTCGGCCTTGTCGGCCAGTTCGATCAAAAACGGGTACATCAAATCGGGCCCGAGAGAGCAATTCAACCCTACCGAAATCG
>DATJSB010000110.1:0-6406 GCA_035504315.1 Occallatibacter sp. | reverse complement strand
GGATGGTCGAGAAGAAGCGTAGTCCGCGCCTTCTGAATGCGGACCTCGCTTGGGATCTGGTGGTTCATCACGCCGGAGCCTCCATGTACGCCGCCATGTGCGCAAAGATGTCGTCGGCGCTCGCAGGAATCTGTGCGGACTCACTCTCTGCAAGTTGCCCGCGTTCTCGCAGAACCGCGTCCATCTCCGTGAGAATCTGCGCGGCATCGTTCGCCGTCGCCGCACGCAGGATCTCGTTCTTCTTGAGATCCCGGGCCGTGAATCCGCAGAGCCGATCCCGGATTTCCCCGGCGAACCGGTTGAGTTCTTCGTCCTGATTCACATTGAGACGTGGCAGCAGTTCGACCAACTCGCCGACGTTCGTTACCAGCGAAGCATGGAAGCGCGACTCCGGTTCATTGAGGCGCTCGACCATATGCGCAACGACACCCTTCAGCCGCGTCCACAGGTCCTCGGTCCCCTTCTGCAGCGACTGGCGGACGTTCTCATCGATCTCTCGCGCCACCCGCGCCTGTTCTTCCTCGGACAGCGTCACCCGGAAGTCTTTGCCGCTCGGGATGGGCAGGACTTCGAGCTTGACCCCAAACTTGTTCCGCAGCTTGTCCGTCGATGGATAATCTTCTTCCCGGAAGAGGCCGTTCAGTTCCGGCCGGACCTGTTCGATGTAGCTGGGGTAGACGGCCAGGAACTCCTCCACCTGCTGCCCGAAGGCCTGCTCGAACTCCCGCATCTTGGTGGTCAGTTCGAAGTAGAAGTGCGCCGGCAGCAGGCGATAACCCTCGTCGGACCAGGGCAAAGTGATTTTGTAGAAGTATTGGCGGATCTGCCCGGAGAGCGAGCGCAGCGCTTCCAGCCGCTCCGCTTCCCGGAGCAGTTGCTTGTTGTAGCGGCCGGCGCCGGCATAGGCTCCGTGCTGCTCGGCAACCTCGCGGCTGACCTTCCGGTCGTGTTTGATCGCAGTCCAGATGCTGATGTGGACCGCGGCCAGCATGGCGCGTTCGGTAATCATCGCAGGACCTCCGCATGTTCTACGCCGAAGCGGACGAATTCCGGCGTGTGAGTAATGGCCCGATCGCGGGCCGCGGCGTCGCGCATGGCGAGCACCCGCATCTCGGTCGGCATCCGGTCGAGATACCGGATTCCCCTCGGGATTGAATGGTCGGTCAGTGCCCGTCCGAGAGCCGTGGCAATGGCAATCCGCGCCGAGGGCTCGTCAGGCAGCGGCGCCGCATCGGGATTGAGGAGGATTTCGTCGATTGACGGCAGTTGCCGGAAGAGGCGCAGGAAGGCGACCAACTCCGTCGTTGCCGCCTCTCCAATCGTTCCCTCGAGCAGCTGCGCCTCGATCTCCGTAGTGCCGGCAAAGAAGCCGCTCTGCTGGCGGCGCGCAAAACCGCCCAGGACGTTCGAGGCCATCTCCCACGACCTCGGAGTCGGCCAGGCATTCACATCGGACGTCGCGTCCGGGTCATGGAGAAGCGCAGGCTTGAATCGAAGAAACGCGATGATCTCCGGACGAATTCCAGCCTTTACGGCCCACTTGCACCAGTCCATGAAATCCGGTTCAAGGTCGAGGTGGACGAAGCGGTTCCGCAGCGGCCTGGGCATCGAAAAATGGACGCCACGTTCTGAAGCTGGATTGCCGGCGGCGATCACCACCCAGCCGTCCGGTAGCCGATACTCGCCCAGCTTGCGGTCAAGGACCAACTGATAGCAGCCGGCCTGGGTCATCTGCGGCGCCGCAGTCAGTTCGTCAAGGAACAAGATGCCATCTCCGTCGACCGGGAGGAATTTTGGCGGCACCCACTCCGCGCGATCGGCGGAGATCCGTGGAAGGCCGCGCAGATCGACAGGATCGAGCTGCACAGCTCGGATGTCGAGAAAATCGCACTTTCGGTCGGCGGCGACCTGGGCAACAATCTGTGACTTGCCGACGCCACAGGCGCCCCAGACGTGCAGGGGTACACGTTCGCTGATCAGCGCATGAAGCGCCTCGTAAAGTTCTGAAGGTTTCATCGAGGTGGGATTCCTTTTCAAAGACATAGATCGAAAATGAGACTCGTGAAGAATGCAGCACCATAGCCGCGATGAACGAAATATAGAAATGCCGTCACTTGTTCACTTGACATCCAAGTGATGTTGGGCGCATCATGAGATTTCCCCACTTGGAGGTCTAGTGAAGAAGCCCCCGATCCCGATCTTGCAAGGCACCCTCGATCTCATGATTCTTCGTACGCTGGCCACGCTTGGCCCGCGGCACGCATATGCCATTGCTGCCCGGCTGGAGCAGGTTTCGGACGAGTTACTCAGAGTCAATCAAGGCACGCTTTATCCCGCTCTTGTCCGTTTGGAACAGAACGGCTGGATCAAAGGGGCTTGGGGAAAGACCGAGAGCAACCGCGAGGCCAAATATTACGAAGTGACAAAAGCCGGGCTCAAGGCGCTCGAAGACGAAACACAGCGGTGGCGACAGATCGCCGGTGTGGTGGACAAGCTGCTGGCGGAGGGATCTTGATGCGCGCCTTACTGATGCGGACCATCGCAAAGATTCGGAATGTCTGGAGATTCAAGCGAGCCGACGATGAGTTGGAGCGGGAAATTGCGACGCACCTGGCGCTCCTTGAAGAAGACTACGAGCGGCGGGGAATGTCGCATGATGAGGCGCGTCTGGCAGCACATCGAACGTTAGGCGGAGTGGAACAGGCCAAGCAGGCACACAGGGATCAGCGGTCGATTAACTGGCTCGAGCAGACGCGTCAGGACCTGCGCTACGCATGCCGCGCATTCGGCCGCAATCCCGGATTCACGCTGGTCGCTGTTATCACGTTGGCGGCAGGTATCGGCGTCAACGCTACCCTTTTCACCGCTTACGATGCGGTTGCGCTGAAGCCATTGCCGGTTTCCGATCCGGGACGTGTGGTGCGACTGGAACGATGGTTCGTTAATGGGTGGCTCGGCGACATGCAATATGGGTTTTCCTGGCCTGAATATCTCTACTGCCGCGATCATCAGAATGCCTTTTCGGATCTCGTAGCGACGAGTTGGCCGATAAAGGTCCAGGCCATATTGCCTGGCGACAAGGAAGGAACGCAGCCCACTTCATTGGAAGGACAGTTGGTCTCAGGCAATTACTTTCGAAGCTTCGAAGTCGGCGCCAAGATCGGTCGAACCTTCGGCCTGGATGAAGACCGGGTGCCAGGAGCTAACCCTGTGATCGTTCTAAGCTATGCCTTCTGGCAACGCGAGTTTAACGGTAATGCGCGGATTCTGGGTGACACGCTGAAGCTCAACGGGGCGCCGTATACGGTCATCGGCGTCGCCCCACAGGAGTTTACCGGAACGGCACTGCTGCCTCACGTGCCGGATTTCTGGGCTCCTGTATCGATGCAGGCTCAACTTGTCGCCGGTCAGGACTGGCTCCGCAAACCCGCGGACTACCGCTTCCAGGTTCTTGGCCACCTCAAGCCCGAGGTTGCATTGAAGGGAGCCGAAGCCGAAACGGCTGCACTGATCCTCCAATTCTCTACGACTTACATCACGCACGAGCCTACGCGAACCGTTACGCTGCAGCACACGGCCTACTTCGGGAACACGAATGATCCTCGATTCGAGGCGGGAGTTGCAGCGTTGATGTTGATTGTGGCCATGGTTTTGTTTGTCGCTTGCGCGAACGTCGCCAACATGCTGCTGGCTCGCGGTGCGGTACGGCAAAGGGAGATCAGCGTGCGCTTGGCGCTGGGAGCGAGTCGCGCGCGGGTGATTCGGCAATTGATGACGGAAAGCATCCTGCTCTCGCTTGCCGGAGGGGCCGCCGGGATGGCAGTCTCTGCAGTGGCAAGCAAGTTGTTGCGGATCGCGGTAGCCCACATTCTTACAACGCAGCTAGGCGGCGATTTCACCTTCAGCTTGAATCTCAATCCGGACCTGCGCGTTATGGCCTATGCGCTCGCGCTCTCGGTGATTGCGGGCGTTGTGTTTGGCTTGTCACCGGCCCTGCAATTTACGAGACCGGAGATGGCAGCATCCTTGCGCGACGAAAGCACGGCTTTTGGCCACCGCATGCGGCGCTCACGCCTGCGCAGTTTGTTGATCGGCGGACAGGTCGCCGTGTCAATGCTGCTGCTGACCTGCTCAGGCCTGCTGGTCCGTGGGCTGATGAAGTCACAAAACGCTGATCCGGGATTCGACACGCGCCAAGTATTTCTTCTGCTCGGAGACTACGGCGACAATGCGCAGACGTCGGTGGAGCGGTTCCACCGGTTGGTCAGCCGCCTCGAGGAAGTGCCGGAGGTGGCGAGTGTTGCTTATGGCCGCGGACCGATGATGGGCACCTGGACACCACCGATCGTCGTAAACACACCGGGTGCAGTGCAAGGGGTCGCGCACAGACGGACGTTGGCCAGCTATGCTTCACGAAATTACCTGAAGACTCTGGGAATCCCGCTATTGCACGGACGTGATTTCACCCAGCAGGAGTCGGCTACCGGAGAGCACGTCGCGGTGGTCAGTGAAGCCGCGGCGCGCATGTTCTGGCCGGGACAGGATCCGCTGGGCAAACATTTTCAGCTGGATCTGCACTTCACCGGCAAACTAACAGAATTCGAGGTTGTCGGTGTGGCCAAGGATGCGCGCTTTACGAGCCTCACGCGAATTGATCCAGCCCATGTGTATCTCGCACCCGACCCGGCCACAACCTATCCCATCCTTCTGAACGTCGGTGCGAACCAACAGGCAGCTCTCCCAGCGGTCTGGCAGACAGTAAAGAGTCTCGATCCGAACTTGTTGACAGGCCTCTCCGTCTGGAACGTGGAGACGATGCTGGTCCATCCGCAAAGAACACTGGCCCGGGTCATGGCAATATTCGCTGGCATCCTTGCCATGCTGGCCGTATCGCTGGCTGGCGTAGGCATCTATGGCGTGATGGCATATCTCGTCAGCCAGAGAACAAAGGAAATCGGCATCCAGATGGCTTTGGGCGCACAATCGGGTGATGTGCTTAGGAGTGTGGCTCTGTGGGGACTGAAGCCGGTTGTCGCTGGCATGTTTGTCGGGTTAGCCTGCGGTGCCGCAGTCTCAGCGGTACTGCACAGCACGCTATCGTTTCCTGGATCGAGTGATTTTCTGTATGGTGTGCGATTCTACGATCCGTGGACCTTCGCGGGTATCACGAGCTTTCTCGTTGCCGTGTCAGCGCTCGCCAGCCTGGTCCCGGCAACGAGGGCCGTGAAAGTCGACCCCATGGTTGCGCTTAGGTACGAGTAGCCGAACATTGCCGGCCAGGTTCTCATATACCCGAACCTGGTTGTGAGGTCATTCGTGGATCTCCTTCACTCTCTCCGGCACCTTTCGGAACACCCGGTTGTAGACTTCATGGGCCAGATCCACTGACTCTTCGATCGCCTGCCGCGTGGGCACCACCCTCACGTTCACCTGCCGCTCCCGGGCCAACCGGATGCCGGCAATCAGGCAGGCCCCCAGATAGATCATCCCGCGATTGATCCGAGGCAGGTGTGCGTCGGGGTCGAACATCAGACAGCCCCCGCGCGCTTCTGGCGATTCACAAGCTGATCGACCCGTCCGAGGAATACCTCGGATGGCAGATAACGGCGCTTTTCGCCGCACAGCGGGCACTCGACGACAATCGACTGGAATGGAATTTCGCCAACACCGGTCGGGACGTCCCGGCGGCATTTCTTACAGGCGACGACAAATGTCTTGCGGGCTGACGGTCCCTGGAACATAGATAAAAGCATAGGCGAATGAAAAGCGAAATACTAGGTCAGAATACGGCTTTGGCGGAGGCGATTCCGAACGTTCGGCTGGTTTATGCAGCACGCCGGTACACACCGTTGCCGGCCGTTGAATTCGTGCAAACCACACAAACCAGACGATTTGACATCCACTTTCTTCTGGGGGTCTCGCCGCAGGGGCTCCATCCGCAGCGCTGTGGATTTCACCTGGAAAAGCGGTGCGTAACCGAGCGGTTTCGAAGATCCGTCAAGCCGCTTCGTCGTCTTCTTCGCCCTCGCCTTCGTCATACGCTTCCCGGAGGATCTCCTCGTCCTCGTCGGTCTCCGATACCGCAAGGGCAGGCCGTACTTCGGCGGCAGCCGGTCCATCGGGCCCCCAAGATTTGACGGGTTCCGGCGCGGCGTCGAACAGACTGGCCGCTTTGGGAGGTTCGGCCTTTACCGGAGCTGATGCTTCCGCTGCTACAGCTGGCTTGCTGGAATTCCCAGCTGGATCTTTCTTCGTAATTGGGCTTCCGGATTTCTTTCTCGCTTCGGCTCTGGCAGCTTTGGAAGCCTCCTCCATCTCTGCTTTGGCTCGTTCGAGCGAGTTCTTCAATTCGAGGTGGCTGGAGACGAAATGGAGCAGAGTCTGGGGGAGTTCTTTGTCGAGATCC
>DATJSB010000109.1:0-21761 GCA_035504315.1 Occallatibacter sp. | reverse complement strand
ACCCGCGGGTCCTTCAACTCGGCGAAATACTGCAGGGGATTGTCCATATCCCCTTGTCGCCGCTTTCAGCCACGCTGCATATAGCAACCCGGATGATACCAACCCAGATGCCTGTCCAACTTATATGCGTCGGCCCTGGGGTGATTGGTCACCTCGAATGATCCCACCGTCAGAGCAAGGTCCCACTGCGCTCGCCGGGCTGACTCAGGGACAGGGCTGACTCAGGGATCCGAACGCGCCTGCACCCTCTGTTCTGGGGCTCCCTACGTTCTGGGGCGAGGCGGTGCGGCGTTTTGCGTTATGCTCAGGACAAGAACCACAATCCACCGGCCTGCGTATATACCGGAAAGTGCGCCGACGTGTGTCGGCCGTCACGCCGGGCTACCGAAGGGTACAATTTTTGAGTCGGATGCGCAGCGTGCTACGTCAGATAGCCAAGTGTCAAATATGCACTCGGGATCGATGGTGGGTGCCGGCGCGGCGCCCGGCGGAACGGGAATCCTAAGATCGTAATTGGGCCCATTGGAGATTGCGGCCAACCTGAAGTGGGCGGCTCAGATTCACAATCGGACATTCATCCAATAACAGTCTCAATAGCCAGCGAGGGAAATTGAGTGGAAATGAGAACGAGTATCCATAGAGCGGGCTGGTTAGTCATTTTATGCCTGGCGGCAGGATGCCAGAAAAAGGCGCCGGGACCAGTGGCAGGAGCCGGAATGCAGGCACTGCCGGTGCAGACCTATTCCGTTGCACTGCAGCCGGTACCCCAGAGCAGCGAGTACGTGGCCACCATCAAGTCGAGGCGCTCGGCCACGATCATGCCACAGGTGAACGGAGTCTTGACGGCGATCAAGGTGCCCTCGGGCGAGCATGTGGATGCCGGACAGGTGCTGATGACCATCGATCCGCGCCAGGAGCAGGCCGCAGTGGATTCACAGCGCGCCACCGAACGGCAGAAGAAGGCGGTTTTCGACTACAACGTGACGGAACTTGAGCGCCAGCGCAAGCTTTTTGAGGCCGGCGTCACCAGCCGCGAGCTTTACGACCAGGAGCAGCAGGCGTACCAGAATTCCAAAGCCGATTACGAGTCGGCCGTGGAGTCGACCAGGACGCAGGAGAGCCTGCTCGCCTACTACACCATTCGCGCGCCGTTTGCGGGCATCGTGGGCGACATACCGGTTCATGTGGGCGATTACGTTGCGACCGGCGGCTCGCCCACCATGCTGACCACGGTGGACGAATTCAATAACCTCGAAGCCTACGTTTACATCCCGACTGAACGCGCAGGCGGAATCCGCAGCGGGCTCGAGGTGGATATAGAGGACACCAACGGCAAGCTACTGCAGAAGACGAATATTGACTTCATCTCGCCGCAGGTGGACTCAACGCTGCAGGGCATCCTGGTGAAAGCGCCGGTGAGCCCAACGCCCGATATTCTGCGCAACATGCAGATGGTGAAGGCAAAGGTCATCTGGACAACCTTGCCGATGGCAGTGGTTCCGGTGCTGGCCGTAACCCGCCAGGGGGTGCAGAGTTTTGTCTATGTGGCAAAACAGAATAAAGGTCATTTCATGGCCGTGCAGGTTCCGGTTACGCTGGGCGATACCGTGGGCAACGCCTACTCCATCACTTCAGGGCTGAACGCGGGCGACAAGGTGATCGTGTCTGGCACGCAGTTCCTGGTGAATGGGATGCCGGTGATGCCGCTGGGCGGATAGGCCCGGATTCAAGCCCCGTTTCGGCCCGCAGATTGCCCGCGCACATGAAGTTCGAAGAACCTTATTGTCGCGGAGAAAGCGGAAGGCTCGTAGCTAAGGCTCAAGAAGAAAGAGAGCATATCTTGTTCGTAGATTTCTTTATTCACAGGCCGGTCTTCGCAACGGTTTGCGCGCTGCTCATCATATTGGCCGGCGCAATCTGCATACCTACCCTCCCCATCGCCATGTACCCTACACTGGCGCCGCCCACGGTCACCGTGTCCGCAAGCTATATTGGCGCCGATGCCGAGACGGTAGAAAAGGCGGTCACCATTCCGCTTGAGGAGGCCATCAACGGCGTCGAGGGCATGCACTACATCAGTTCCTCAAGCACCAACAGCGGCCTCAGCACCATTACCGTCACTTTCAATACTGGATACGATCTCGACATCGGTGCTGTCGATGTGCAGAACCGCGTAGCCAGCGCCCAGGGTCGCTTGCCCGGTGAAGTGATCGCAACCGGTATCACCATCACCAAGGTCAACACCAACTTCGTCTTTGGCGCAGGCGTCTTTGACCGCCAAGGCCGCTATTCCGACGAGTTCATCTCAAATTACCTTGACGTTTACGTAAAAGACGCGCTCAAGCGAGTTCCCGGCGTGGGCGATGTGATGATTTTTGGCGAGCGCAAATATGCCATGCGGGTCTGGCTCGATCCAACGAAACTAGCTTCGCGAAACCTCACCGCAACCGATGTAGTGAATGCGCTCAGCGAGCAAAACGTCGAGATCCCGGCCGGACAGCTTGGCCAGCCGCCCGCCGGTGCGGGACAACAGTTCCAGATTCCGGTGCGCGTAGTCGGGCGGCTCACCAGCCCCGAAGAATTCGACAACATCATCGTCAAAAACTCTCCCAACGGCCTGGTGCTGCTCAAGGACGTGGGACACGCCGAGGTGGGCGCTGAAGACTACAGCACTGCGCTCAAGTATGCCGGCCACACCGCCATGGGCTTTGGCGTAATCCAGCTCTCCAACGCCAACGCGCTCGACGTGGACCGCAGAGCCAAAGCTGAGCTCGAGCGGCTCTCGAAATCATTTCCGCCGGGCCTTGAATACGCCATCGCCTTCGATTCAACCACCGCAGTCGGCGCGTCCATCCGCGAAGTGCTCTACACCCTCGGCGAGGCTATCATCATCGTTATCGCCGTCATCTTCCTTTTCCTTCTCGACTGGCGCGCCACCATTATCCCCGCAGTGACCATTCCGGTATCGCTCATCGGCACCTTCACGTTCATCAAGGCATTCGGCTTCTCAATCAATTCACTTACCCTGTTCGGAATCACGCTGGCCACCGGCCTGGTGGTCGACGACGCCATCGTGGTCATTGAGAATGTCCAGCGACACATTCACATGGAGCACTCCGACCCGCACCAGGCCACTTCAAACGCCATGGGCGAAGTCACCAGCGCAGTCATCGCTACGTCGCTGGTGCTCATTGCCGTCTTTGTGCCGGTTTCGTTCTTCCCCGGTACTACCGGAATTCTCTATCGCCAGTTCTCGCTCACCATCGCCTTCTCCATTGCCATTTCAGCCTTCAATGCGCTCACCCTCTCGCCGGCGCTCTCGGCAATGTTGCTGCGAGGTGAAGAAGCTCGTCCCCGCCAGCTCGATTTTCTTCACATCGGGTTCATCTCGCGCGCCTTCGCGGCCTTCATACATGGCGCTGACGCCTTCATCACCTGGATGGCCAGCACCTACGCGCGCATCATCCACTTTTCGCTTCGCCTCCGCTACCTGCTGCTGGTGCTGTTCTTCGTCGGCCTGGGAGCAACCGTTTGGGTCTACCGCACCGCGCCTTCGGCCTTCATTCCCCAGGAAGATCAGGGTTACCTGATGGTGATCGTGCAGGCGCCGCCGGGATCCTCGGTTGAATACACGACTGCGCTGGCCGACAAGGGCGCGGCCATCATTGCCCAAAACCCTGATGTCGGCGGTCTCTTCGAGATCATTGGATTCGGCTTTTCAGGCGGCTCATCCAACGCCGGATTGATGTTTATCAACACGCTGCCCAATGGGCGCCCGCGCGGTAAGGGCCACAGCACTGCCGACATTCTGCGCGACATTGCTCCCAAGCTGCAGATGCTTATGTTCATGCCGAACGGCGGACTGGTGGCGGCATTCCAGCCGCCGGCAGTGCAGGGCGTGGGCAGCTACGGCGGTTTCCAGTTCATGCTGCAGGACCAGGGTGGTAACACTCTCACTGACCTGGACCGCGTGGCTCACCAGATGGTGGGCGCCAGCCGGGCAGTGCCCTCGCTTACCGGCCTCATTACCACGTTTTCTGCCAACGATCCACAAGTGCTGGTGCGCATTGATCGCGATAAGGCCAAGGCGATGGGCATTCCCGTTTCGCAGATCTCCACAACGCTCAACGTGTTCATGGGTTCTGAGTACATCAACGACTTCGACTTCAATAGCCGCACCTATCGCGTCTTTGTACAGGCCGACCAGCCGTTCCGCATGAGGGGTAGCGATCTGCACAGCTACTATGTGCGTTCCGATTCCGGCCAGATGGTCCCGCTCGATAACCTCGTCACCATCGTCAATACCTCGGGCCCGCCGGTCATCAACCACTACAACCTCTTCCGCGCGGTAGAGATTGACGGCTCGCCTGCTCCGGGTTACAGCTCGGGCCAGGCTCTCGCGGCAATGGATCAGCTTGCCGCGAGGAACGTTATGCCGGGCATGACCTACCAGTGGACCGGCCTTACGCTCGATGAGATCGAGTCGGGCGGCAAGGCGCTGCTCATCTTTGCGTTGGGCATCGTGGTTGTGTACCTCACGCTCTCAGCCCAGTACGAAAGCTTTGCCCTGCCCTTCATAATCCTGCTGGCCGTGCCCATGGCGGTGCTGGGCGCGCTGGGACTAATCATGCTGCGCGGCTTTGCCAACGATGTTTACTGTCAGATCGGCCTGGTAATGCTCATCGGCCTCTCGGCCAAAAACTCGATTCTGATTGTCGAATTCGCCGAGCAGTTGCGCCGCAAGGGCCGCTCCATTGCCGAAGCTGCGATTGAGGCCGCGGAGCTGCGGCTTCGCCCCATTCTCATGACCTCATTCGCTTTCATCCTAGGGGTGTTGCCGCTGGTCTTTGCCACTGGAGCTGGCTCGCTTGGACGCCAATCGGTAGGCACCACCATCGTCGGCGGCATGCTGCTCTCAACCGTGCTCAATCTCATCTTCATCCCGGTACTCTACGTGATCCTGAGCCGTGTGCTCAAACGCAAGGTTGCCAAGATCGGGACAGCGCCGGAGGCTGAGGCGGCGCACTAAACCGGGAAAGTGGCCTGCCATGCCAGCCTCGAATCCGCGTCGGCTGCGAGGTCTTGGAGCACTTCGTCGAGCACTGAATAGCATTGCCACTCGGGCTCATGGCTCTGGTTCGTCAATCTTTTGATAACCAGAGCCTCGAGCTCGGGAACTCTTTTGCTCTTCCAGCAATTGTCCGCCAGCGCAACCAGAATGTCCTCCAATGAAAGATTGGGATCGCATTGCCATGACCCGTGAGTCAACGCGAAACGCGCCCTCGACTCACCAATGCCCTGTTCAATCAAAAGTTGATAACCTCGCAGCTCATGCAGCGACCCTGGCGCTGAAAGCTCTTCGCCGTGAACGGCCTTTCCAATGTCGTGCGTTGCAGCTCCGAACAGCACATCGCTGCTCTCAAACTCCAGGTTCGGAAATGCATCCTTGATTCTCCGAATAAGCTCGCATGCCACGTCGTGAACAAGAATTAAATGGGCAACGAGTCTCGGCGGCGCTGAAACCTTCAAAAGGATCCTCATCGCCTCGTCGGGCAACGGTCTGTATTGAAAGTTCCTGAGGCCATCTGGAGTCATGCAACAAAAACTCTACCAGCCGCCGCGAGTGTCTGCACGCGCTACTGATCATCCCGGTGCGCAACCACGTAATCTTTGATGCGCTCGTAAACTTCGCCAGTGACGATGCCGTACTCCACGAGATCCTGCTTGGTGCGATAGGGCCGATAACGCACGATCCGCGCGGCCCAGGTGCGCGTCATGCCCGGCGCCTTCATGAGCTGGTCAACGCTGGCATGATTAATGTCGATGCGCGCTTCGGACGGCGGTGCTGTAGCCGATGTTTTCGGAGAGCCATTCGTATCGCGGTCCGAATTATTCTGCGCCACTCCCGGCAGGCACAGAACCAGCATCGCAATTGCAATCGCCCAAATCTTCATTCGCGCCAGCACGTAATCATTCTCGTCCCGTCCGACTTCGCACGCAACTTTGCGCCGTTCTTCTCAAGCCTTGTGACCCGCTTTCATTGCCCGTGCTCCAAACACCCTTCCAGATGCGCCAGCACGTGCGGCCAAGCGTCTTCATGCCGTTTCATCGATTCATCATCAGTAAAACCTGCGTGCGCGAGCCGCAGTGCGGTGCCGGTTTCGCTTGGAGCCAGCTCGACCGTCACAACCGTTTCGGCGCCTTTGGTTGCGGCGGTGAGCCAGGTGAGTTAAATCATTTTTGGCCGCTCCAGCCGCAGGAACCGCCCGTAGTGCGGGTGGCGCCGTCCCTCGAACTCAGTCTCAAAGAAAAACGGCGAACCCGCTTGGGCTTGCATCGAAACCGTCCCCGGCACGGCGAACCAGAGATCGAACTGCTCGGTCCATGCGCGGAAAATCGCGTCCGGAGCGGCTTTCATCACTCGTTCGCAAGCAAAACCGAGCGCCCTCACCGAAAGATCGGGTATGGGAACTGACATCATTCCTCCGATTGCTTACAACCATTCTCCTCTTGTTCGAACGCCGTCTGCAAGCAGGGCCTGAACCGCTCAGCGTCCTTCCCATATTGTCCCTTCGATTTGCCGTTAGCGCTCCGCGGGGCGTGTTGCCGGTCACTTAGCCCCCTGCCGCGCGAATGCTAGCATCATTCGTCACGCAAGCCCTGCGCTGCCGCTTTGAGTCGTGGCTGACTAAGAAAGGAAGGCCTCTCAATGTCCAATACCCGTCGGGAATTCTTGCAGTCCAGCGCCGCTCTCACCATCGGCATCGTGGGCACAGCAGCAACCTCCCTGACAGCCCAAACGGCCGCCGGAACTCCGACGCCCCAAAGCGCCGCATCGCCCCTCTCCGCCGCACCCGTTCAAGTCCCAAAGATGAAGTTCGGCAACGCAGAAATCGGCCGCCTGGTTCTCGGCGTCAACCCCATGTACGGATTCAGCCACTACAACAACAATTTCAGCGGCTCCATGCGCGAGTGGTACACTCCCGATCGCGTCTGCGAGGTCCTGCACCGAGCCAGCAGCTACGGCATCAATGCCTTCAACTACGTTCACGTTGACCGCGCCCAGAGCGACTGGGAGAGGTTCCGGTCTGAGGGCGGCAACATGCACCTTATCATTCAGGTTATGGAGCGCGACGACGCGGCCTTTCTGGTTCAGAACTTCAAGCCGCTGGCCCTGCAAAGGCGAGGCGAAGAGATCGACAAGGCTTTCCAGACCGGAACCATGGTGGACGAGAGGGAGTGGTGCAGGCGAGCGCGCGATCTTGGCGTGCTGGTCGGCGTAGGTACCCACAAGCCTGAGGTCATCGAGTTGGTTGAGGAGCAGGGATGGGACATCGACTTCTACTCCGGATGCGTCTACAACCGCACCCGCACCGAGGCCGAGTGGAAGCAGGCTCTCAACGGCGAGATCATGGAAATGCCCCGCGACATATATATGCAGAGCGACCCTGCCCGTATGTACAAGGTGATGCGCCAAACCCCAAAGACGTGCTTCGCGTTCAAAATTCTGGCTGCCGGTCGCATCGAAGGCGACGGCGTCGCACAGGCCTTCCGCACTGCGTTCTCAAGCATCAAACCGCAGGATGGCGTGTACGTAGGCATGTTCCCCAGGGGCAAAGATGAGATCAAGGAAAACGCCGAAATCGTGCATAGTATCTTGACCACCGCCTGAGCCAGTTGACACCGCCAGGAATTTCCCTTACGTTGTAATTAGATGCAGA
The DNA here is from genome assembly GCA_035504315.1 of Occallatibacter sp. Lineage (GTDB taxonomy): Bacteria > Acidobacteriota > Terriglobia > Terriglobales > Acidobacteriaceae > Telmatobacter. The sequence goes on along the minus strand of DATJSB010000109.1, from coordinate 14,040 downwards.
ACCACCGCCATCACGGTCACCACCATCATCATGGGACCCCATGCCGGCGGACTGCCATGGCCTGAACTAAATCGGCCAGAGAGATCTGAAAAGAAATACCCAGCCCGCCGGCGATCAACGCAGGCGGGCTTTTTATCGCCCCAAAATCTAAATCAAGGAATGAAACGGTGGAACAGATTGACTTTGAAAAGATGGATGGCCTCGTGCCGGGAATCGTGCAGGACGCGAAAACCGGCGAGGTTCTGATGCTGGGATTTCTGAATCCCATCAGCTACGCGAAAACACTCGAAACCGGCTTCGTCACTTTTTGGAGCCGCACCCGCCAAAAGCTGTGGATGAAGGGCGAAACCAGCGGCAACCGCCTGAGGATCGTCTCGATCGCAACCGACTGCGACAACGACACGCTCCTCTTCCGCGTGGAGGTTGAGGGCGACGGGCTGGTTTGCCACGAGGGCACCGTGAGCTGCTTTACGCGGTCCATCGAACGCAACGCGGAGGTGGCCCGTGGCTGACAAACTTCGTCTTGGTATTCCCAAAGGCAGCCTGCAGGATGCAACCATCTCCCTTTTCAGGCGGGCAGGCTGGAACATCTATGCTGACGGCCGTTCCTACTTCCCTTCCATCGACGACAAGGAAATTGAATGCATGCTCATCCGCGCGCAGGAGATGGCGCGCTACGTTGAACACGGCGTTCTGGATGCGGGCCTGACCGGCATCGACTGGGTAGTCGAGAGCGGCCTCGATGTCGAGAGCGTAACCACCCTCACCTACGCCAAGCAGAGCCGCCGCAAGGTGCGCTGGGTGCTGGCCGTGCCCGAATCGAGTAACTACGAGAAGGCCGAAGACCTCGAAGGCAAGATCATCGCCACCGAACTGGTAGAAACCAGCAAGCGCTACTTCGCGTCAAAAGGCGTTAACGTCAAGGTTGAATTCAGTTGGGGTGCGACCGAGGTCAAGCCTCCCATGCTCGCCGACGCCATTGTCGAAGTGACCGAGACGGGTAGCTCGCTCAAGGCCAACCATCTCAAGATCATCGACACGGTGATGGAAAGCGAGACTCACCTGATTGTGAGCAAAGCCACGCTGGCCAACGAGTGGAAGAAGCAGAAGATCGACCAGATTGCCACCATGCTCCGCGGAGCCATTGACGCGCAATCGCAGGTGGGCCTGATGCTCAACGTCAAGCGCTCCGATCTCGACGCAGTGCTGGCAGTTCTGCCCGCATTGAACTCGCCCACAATTTCGCAATTGAGCAACTCAGAGTGGGTTGCAGTAAACACTATTGTGGATGAGAGCGTGGCCCGCGACGTGATTCCGCGTCTCAAGGCCGCGGGCGGCGCAGGCATTGTGGAGTATCCGTTGAACAAGGTTGTGCTGTAGGCGAGGATGACAATGAAACTCATTCGAACCAAAGGCCGGGAGACACAAAACGCATGGGCTATCATCGCGTCCCTCGAAAGCCGCGGCGGCACATCACTCAACAAAGTGATGCCGACTGTCGAGCGCATCGTGGCCGCCGTGCGCAAGGGCGGTGACCGGACGCTGCTGCGCTATGCCGCGCAATTCGACGGCCTGGCGGGCCCCGCAGCGCTGCGAGTCACTCAAGAAGAAATGTCCGCCGCGTGGAACGGTCTTGACCCCGCATTGCGCGAAGCCATCACCACAGCCGCTGCTCAGATCCGCGACTTCGCCGTGTACCAGTTACCGGAGTCCTTCCGAGTCTCAACCATCGACGGTCTTACTACTGGCCAGCTCGTTCGCCCGCTCGCCGCCGTAGGCTGCTACGTCCCAAGTGGCCGTCACCCGCTGCCTTCCACATTACTCATGACCGCGATCCCTGCGCAGGTGGCGGGTGTTCGCCGCATCGTCGTCGTCTCGCCAAAACCTGCGCTAGAGACGCTGGCCACCGCACATCACCTCGGCATTACAGAGTTCTACCGCTTGGGCGGCGCACACGCAATTGCCGCGCTCGCGTATGGTACCCCTACTGTTCCCCGTGTCGACAAGATCGTGGGACCGGGCAACCTTTATGTCACTGCGGCCAAAAAACTCATTGCCTTCGACTGCGCCTCCAGCTGCACCATCGACATGCTCGCCGGCCCCACTGAGATTGTCGTCACCAGCGATCGCGGCGCTGCAGCCGACATCGCTTCAGACCTCGTCGCGCAGGCCGAGCACGATCCCGACGCACTGGCAATCTTCATCACCACGCGCGATAAACTTGCACGCGAAGTGAATGCGGAGGCGACGCTGCGCAGCCGCGACAATGCCGTTGCCCGCGAGTCGCTAAGCCAAAACGGTCTGGCCATCGTGGCGGGAAGTGTTGACGAAGCCCGAACGCTCACCAACCGCATCGCCCCTGAGCATCTCACGGTGGATACTGAGAGCGATCTCAAGTGGATTGAGAATGCCGGCTCGATCTTCGTGGGCCGTTGGTCGGCGCAACCGATGGGCGACTACATCAGCGGCCCCAACCATACTTTGCCGACGGGCGGCTTGGCGCGCCTGCGCGGGGGTCTGAGTGTCAACGATTTTGTGAAGCTCATTACGGTGCAGGAATATTCACGCAAGGGCATTGCTGCGCTTGGACCCAAGGCCGCGCTGCTAGCTGACGCTGAGGGTCTCACCGGCCACGCCGAAGCGATTCGCACGCGCCTCACGAAAGGGGATCGACTTGGCTGAACAAAGAGAAACGCCAGCCCCACCGCAGTTGGCGCCTCGCGCACGCGTCCAAGCTATGAAGGAGTATCGCCCTCCGCTCGGTAGCCGCGACGCGCTGCGACTCGACTTCAACGAGAACACGCTCGAGTGCTCGCCCAAAGTGCGTGAGGCGCTGGCGCAGATCTCGGCGGGGTCGCTCACGCGTTATCCCGAGCGCGAACCGGTTGAAGCAATGGTGGCCGCGCATCTCTGCCTAAAACCAGAACAGGTTGCGCTCACCAACGGGGTTGACGAAGCCATTCACGTGCTCTTCGAGACGTTCCTCGATGCCGGCGATGAGCTTCTGCTGCCCGTACCCACTTACACCATGTACGAGGTCTACGCCTCGGCAACCGACGCGCGCGTGGTAGCCGTGCAGTCCGCGGACGATCTCGCATTCCCCTTCGAGCACCTCATGGCCGCCATCACGCCACACACAAAAATCATAGCCATCGCCAACCCCAACAGCCCGTCTGGCTCAGTCGCGACGCGCGCACAATTGCTCGAACTAGCGCAGCGCGCGCCTCAAGCAATTCTCCTGGTCGACGAAGCCTACTTTCACTTCCACGGCGAAACTGTAATGGACCCCATCGGCACAGTTCCCAACCTCATCGTGGCGCGCACATTCTCAAAAGCCTACGGCCTGGCCGGCCTTCGTCTCGGCCTGCTTGCCGGACCTTACGAACTCATGCGCTGGATTCGCCGCGTGCAGTCGCCATATAGCGTGAACTCCATCGCCCTCGCCTGCCTGCCGCCGGCACTTGCAGACACCTCGTATCTGAACTGGTATGTGAGCGAGGTGATCGAGGCACGCGCTTTCTTCGAAGCCGCTCTCGATGCGGCCGGCGTTTGCCGCTGGCCAAGCCGGGCCAACTTCATTCTTGTGGAGATCGGTCCGAGGCACGCCGAGTTTGTACGGCTGATGCGCGCCGTGGGTGTTCTCGTGCGCGACCGCTCCAGCGATCCCGGTTGCGACGGCCGCGTGCGTATCACCATCGGCACGCGCGAACAGATGAAACATGCGATTGCCGCGCTTAATGAGACCATGGCCGCCTTGCGCGCTGGAGAAGAAGCCCGATGACGACAAAACAATCAAAGATACAAAAACCGGCGGTCAGGAAATCGGATTCCGGCACGAGATTGCGCACTGCAACCGTCGTACGCCACACTGCCGAGACGCAGATTGACCTGACGCTTACCATCGAGGGCCAGGGCCGCTATAACGTTTCCACGGGCATTCGCTTCTTCGACCACATGCTTGAACTCTTCACGCGGCACGGCGCCTTCGATCTCGACCTCAAATGCATTGGCGATCTTGATGTAGATCAGCACCACACCGTTGAAGACGTGGGAATCGCGTTGGGCGAGGCCTTCGACCGCGCGCTCGGCGATAAACGCGGCATCCTTAGAGCCGGTTATTTCATTATGCCCATGGACGAGACCCTCGCCATAGCCGCCGTAGATCTTAGTGGCCGCGCTGCCTTCGCCGTCGATACAAGGGTTCGCACGCGCATTGTTGGAGATCTGCAAACCGAGCTCGTCACCGATTTTTTTGAGGGCTTCGCGCGCGGCGTTCGCGCCAACGTTCACGTGAAGACCATGTACGGCCGGTCGAACCATCACAAGATCGAGGCAATTTTCAAGGCATTTGCGCGCGCGCTGCGCGTGGCCTGCAGCCGCGACAAGCAATTGGGCAAGATGCTGCCCTCAACCAAGGGACTACTCTAACTAACACCGCTAACTCCGCTAGCTCCGCTTTCTGAGGCTTCAATGCGCGTCACCGTGATCGATTACAAAGCCGGCAACCTCACCTCGGTGCTCAAGTCTCTGCACCACCTCGGCGCAGAGACTGATGTCACTGACGGCGATCTCGCGCTGGTTGATTCTGCCGAGCGCATCGTTTTGCCCGGAGTTGGCCATTTCGCAGCCACGAAGCGGCTTGACGCAACCGGCCTCACTAGCGCCATCCGCGCAGCCATCGCGCGAGGTGTTCCCTTTCTCGGCATCTGCGTCGGCATGCAGTGGCTCTTTGCGGGCTCGACCGAAGCGCCATCGCAGCCCGGCCTAGGCTTCTTCGCCGAAACATGCACGCGTTTCCCCGAAGGCCAAGAAAAAATCCCGCACGTGGGTTGGAACTCGCTCGAACCGCGGCCCGGCTCGCGTCTCCTTGCGAGCGTCGAGCCCGGCGAGTACGTCTACTTCACGCACTCCTACAAAGCTCCAGTCACGGCCGACACCGCAACCGTCACGCACTACATTGAACCCTTCGCTGCCGCAGTCGAACGCGATAACGTCTTCGGCGTGCAGTTTCACCCCGAGAAGTCCGGACAGACCGGCTTGAAGATCCTCAGCAACTTTCTTTCGCTCGGCGCACAGGAGCCGCCATGCTGACCAAGCGCATCATCGCCTGCCTCGATGTTCACGCTGGCCGCGTTGTGAAGGGAGTACAGTTCATCGACCTCGTCGATGCCGGTGATCCGGCGACGCAGGCCGCGCGTCACGCGCGCGAAGGCGCCGACGAGATCGTCCTGCTCGACATCACTGCCACGCACGAAGGCCGCCAAACGCTGCTCGACACCGTGCGCCGTACCGCGAAGGACCTGTTTGTGCCCTTCTGTGTGGGCGGCGGCATCAAGTCAGCCCGTGACGCCGAGCAGGTGTTTACTGCGGGAGCTGACAAGGTAAGCATCAACTCCGCCGCGCTCGCCGATCCATCGCTCATCACCGCAATTGGTTCAAGCTTCGGCGCGCAGGCCGTGGTTGTGGCCATCGACGCGCGGCGCGACCCTAAAGCCGCCGACCCTGTGCGCGACGCGCAGGTCTTCGTGCATGGAGGCCGCAAACCCGTCGGGCGCCGTGTGGTTGAGTGGGCTTGTGAGGCCGAGCAGCGCGGCGCAGGCGAAATCCTGCTCACCTCAATGGATGCAGATGGCACCCGCGCCGGCTTCGATTGCGAACTCACCGCCGCGGTCTCTGAGTCGGTCAGCATCCCCGTTATCGCATCGGGCGGTGCGGGCACCGTAGCCCATTTTGCCGCTGTCTTTGCGCGCGGCAAGGCCGATGCTGCTCTGGCTGCAAGCATTTTCCACTTCGGCGTGTCGACCTCGCGCTCGCTCAAGCAGCAGCTTGAAAAATCCGGCGTTCCAGTGAGACTTCCATGCTGATTCCCTCTATTGACCTGATGGGCGGCCGCATCGTGCAGCTTGTGCAGGGCGAAAAGCTGCGCCTCGACTTTGACGATTTCGAATACTGGATCGAGAAGTTTTCGAAGTATCCACTGGTTCAGCTCATCGACCTCGACGCAGCCATGCGCCAGGGTGAGAACTCCGCACTCGTTGCGCAAATTGCGAAGCGCCTTCCGGTTCAGGCTGGCGGCGGCATTCACAGCATCGATCGCGCGCGCCAGGTGCTTGCCTCCGGGGCGAAGCGCGTCATTCTCGGGTCGGCTCTATTTTCTCAGGAAGGCCAGGTGAACACAGTGTTTGCCGCCGAGCTCGCCGCAGTCATCGGCGCGGAACGCATGGTTGCGGGCATCGATACAAAGAACGGGCGCATCGCCGTGAAGGGCTGGAAGGCGCAGGTTGAGCTTACTCCAGACGATGCAATTCCCCAGCTCGAGCCATACGCTGCAGCCTTTCTTTACACGCACGTTGACACCGAAGGAACGATGCAGGGATTTCCGATCGCGACGGCGGCTCGACTGCGCAACCTCACTACGCGCCAGCTCATTGTCGCCGGTGGCATCCGCAGCCAGCAGGAGATTGACGAACTCGACGCTCTTGGCGTCGACGCGGTCGTCGGCATGGCCGTGTACACCGATCAGATTTCCGTTTGATCCGCTACTCATGGGCTTGCCCCGTGGCGCGACTGGTTTCAATGCGCGAGGCGCGCAGCAGTTGCGCTATCTGTTTCAGATGAAGTTGCACGGCGTACGCCCGAAAAATCTCGGCCTGCGAGAAGCCCGCCCCGGTACCGCGCACTGACCCCATGCGCTTTTCAAGATCGGCAACATCCTGCTCCAGGCTGAACCCCTGCGGCGCAACATCGAATCGCCACTTGTGAATGCAGCCTGCCACGTGATTGAAGCCGCTCTGAATGTCGGCTGCGAACTTTCCCAACTCCGGTTCGAGTTGCTGCGCATATGCGTCCTCGTGACTATCTCTGACTGCGAGTTCGAGAGCCAGCAGCGCCTCGAAGATGGAACGCGCGAACTGCGAAAGCATGTTCAGGCCTTCGTTCCATCCTGCGCTTGAAGGCTCATTGCGGCTTGCCTCGAGGAGCTGATCGTTACCCTGTCGCATAGCGTCCACATCTTCGCGCAATGTTTGCAGATTGGTCGCTTGCGTGCCACTGAATCCTTCGAGAATTCCTTCGAAAAATACACCAAGCAGCAGGAACTCCTGTGCCAGCCCGTCGCGAAGCCGGAGGCGGGCGCGATCTGGAAAAACCAGTGTAGCGACCGCAAGTGCGACCACAATACCCAACAGCACTTCAATCACGCGGTCGAGCGCCAGGCCCCATGCCGATCTCTCACGGTGCACCAGCATGACAATGGTGATAGTGACGCCCGCCAGCCGCGAGCTGTTCTTCAATCCCATCAGCCCGCAGACGGCGATGGCTAACAGCAGCGCCAGCACGTAACCTAACAGCAGCGGACTCATCGGTGAGAAGGCGAATCCCAGTGCCGCACCAATCACCGTGCCAATAATGCGGTCGCGCGAAGCCGTCACCGTTGCGCCAACGTTCGATTGCGACACGATGATGGCGCTGATCGATCCCCAGTAGCCGTCGCGTACGCCGAACAACCTCGCGAGCCACCAGCTCAACGCAGCGGCGAGCGTGGTCTTGCCCGCGAGAATCAGCAGACGCCGGTGTTCGAAGTTGAAGAATCCTTGGTTGGCCCTGGGATGCATGCGCAGTTTGACTGCCAGTTGCTGCTGCGACCAGGTTTTTCGGGCCTTCAGACGCATCGACGAAATCCGCTCTTGGATTCAATACTCTTCTTGAGCATACAATCAAAGCACCCGCACGACAGGGACGCTTGCTCATGATTCGAGTCGGTTATCCTTCAACCATCTCTATAGAACTCTTTCGCGATTTTCCCGTCGGGATCGAGCTGATCCCTATCTCAGAAAAGCTCGACCACGACGTCAAGATCGATGTGTGGATTCCCGATCCCTATCCGACGCGCGCCATGCGCGCGTGGCCGCGGCTGCGCGGCGTCAGGCTCATCATTTCAATGCTTGCCGGCACCGAGTGGATTCCGCCGCTTGTCGGGCCTCACGTAACCATTTGCAACGCTCAGGGCGCCCACAACGTGGCCACTGCCGAATGGGTCGTCGGCGCAATTCTCGCCACGCTCAAGTACTTCCCGCTGTATCTCGATGTGCAGCGCTCGGGGGTTTGGAAGCGGCGCTTCGAGGCCCCTCAGTATTACGCTGCCATTACTGGCGACGCCACGCCTATCTATCCGCCAGTCATGCTTGAAGATTTAGCAGGTAAGAGAGTTTTGCTGGTTGGCTACGGGGAGATTGGAAAAGAGATCGAGCACATGCTTGCGCCGTTTCGCGTGGAGTTGACGCGCGTGGCGCGTAGCGCCCGCATCAAGCCCAAAGTGCATCCGGCGGTCGAACTCGATCAGCTGATTCCCTCGGTCGACATTATCATCCTTATCGTTCCCGCAACCAATGAGACGCGAGGCTTGATCGGCGCCGAGCAATTCGCGCTCATGCGCCAGGGGACGTTGGTTGTAAACGCCGCGCGCGGAGCAGTTGTGAATACGGATGCGCTGGTTGAGGCACTCAAGGCCGGAAAGATTCGGGCCGCCATTGACGTCACCGACCCCGAGCCCCTGCCTGAAGGACACCCGTTGTGGAGTTGTCCCAACCTGCTCATCACACCCCACGTCGGAGCCGCTAGCCCGCAGATGGCGCCCAATGCATTGCGCACGGCGGCCGATGAGCTGCGCCGCTACCTCAACGGTGAGCCGCTGCACCGCGTGGTTCAGCAGGCGACCTGACTCTTAGCGGCCTTTCGCCAGTCGAGCAGCCCGAGCACGGCGAGCCCCACCAGCATCAGGTATAACGGCGCCGTGAGCCAGAGGTCTTTGTAAATGTACTCCCCCACGTACACCAGGTCTACTGCGACCCACAGCCACCAGTTGGCAATGTGCTTGCGCGCCTGCCACCAGCTGGCAACCAGTGAGTAGCTTGCCAGCGTGGCATCAAGATGCGGGAGCGCAATGGTGACGTGCAGAAGCGAACCTAGATAAAGCATCAGGCGGCTCAGCACCACGGCGCCGGCTGCGCCCGCCGCCATTGCAACAATGCCAGATCGCACGCCGAGTGGGACCACGCGCACCTCACCCTCTTCGCGCACGCCGCGCCACCAGTGCCACCAGCCGTAGAGGGTGAAGGCGACAAAAAAGATCTGCAGCAGCGCGTCGGAAAAAAGCCTGGCCTGGTAGAAAACCACCAGATAAATAAAGTCGGCCAGCAGCGTCACCGGCCAGCAGATGAGAAGCCGCTTGGTCGTCAGCCAAATGCCCAACAGAGTGCTGACAACTCCAGCGATTTCGAGCCAGTTCGCAGCCATCCAGCTCACAATCGCGTGCAGTGTCATCGTGCCGCTTCCCTGTGCTCTTGGGCCCACTGGGCAATCGCATCAAGCAACCGTTGCCCCGCCCGCGAATGGAACCAGCGCGCGTGTCCCACGAGCCATCCGTCATACGCCATTTGAGCCTTCTCTTCGCTTCTCAGGATTCCGGCGAAGTAATCGGCCTCAGATAGCGCAAACTCCGCGTGGCACAGCGCAGTCATGGGCGCGAGTGCCGCGCGTTCCGCCGGGGTGAATGGCCGCACATTTTCGTACCCCGTAAGCAATGCTTCAAGATGATCGAGATGTATCGGCACGGCATCAGGCTCATCGGGATTCGCGACCAGCACCAGCCACTCAACAATATTGCGTTCGATGGCATGCGCTATGTCATGCACTGCATTCGTGCGGTCGGCCAGGCCGAAGTCGATGATCGCGGTTGCGCTCGCGGCGGAATCGGATTGAGGGCCGCCGTCGCTCCAGAACAGGTTCGAAGCATGCAGATCGTTGTGGGTCCATAACGGATGCAACGCGGGTAGTAATGGCCTTAGGCGCTCGTAGAAGAACCACCCCAGCTCCAGCGCCTGCGCGGCGCAAGCGTACACTCGTGCGTTCGATGCAAGCGCAGGCCGCACGGCAATATACTGTTCCATCGCCGCCGCGGGATTCGCCGCCGCAAAAATTGTAAAGCTGGCTACCAGCGGCTGCGTCTTACGCCGTGGTGCATTAAACCCCTCGGCCGCCAGGTGCAACCGCGCCATTGCTTCCCCGGCAGCGCAGGCGTGGTGTGCGCATCGGAACGGCGTCCACGAGAGCGCATCGCCGTAGAGATCATTGCCGGCTGCAGATTGGTGTACCTCGTAGGTCCACTCACCGTCTTCGATCAGCGTCTCGCCTGCGGCATCGGCAACCACGCGCGGAACCGCGGCCCCATGCTGGCGCAGATGAGCCATAAAGCGGTGTTCCTCGGCCAGCCCCTCCCGATCGCGCACTTGCCGCGCATGGCGCTTTACAAACACCGAGCCTGTCACCGTTTTTACCAGGCCAGCTGCGGAAAAAGGCCGCGGGCTCTCAGTCAGAATCTCAACGGGCCCCCTGAATTCAGGGAACCGGTCGAGGATACGGCGCACCTCCGCGAGAGTCAGTGGGAGCCAGTCAGCGGCAACCAGCGTGCCGTCCATTCCATGCGTCTTTGGCGTTGCGCTCATTCTTTTGGTGCGGATTTCCCAGATTCGCCCTCTTCAAGAATGCCCGACGCGCCTCCCCCGGGTCGAGATCCCGGTTCGAAATCCGGGACACCGGCGCGCCAATCTGCAAAAACTGGGAGAGTCGGCCATCGCAACTTCTCCGAGGTTTTCATGCCCATCGCCGCCACGCCCGCTCCGCCCTATTACGCCGTCATCTTTACCTCGCTGCGTACTGAGGGCGATAAAGGTTACCCGGCAATGGCTGACGCCATGGTGGCGCTCGCCGCCCGGCAGCCCGGGTTTCTGGGAATCGAGTCGGCGCGCGAGGGACTGGGAATTACCGTCTCCTACTGGGATTCGCTCGAATCCATCGCTGCGTGGAAGCAAAACTCCGCCCACCTGGTGGCCCAGCAGCGCGGCCGCGATACCTGGTACCAGGATTTCAAGGTGCGCATCTGCCACGTGGAGGCCGACTACGAGTTTGCACCCTCTCCACAGACCGCCGACCGCTCTACCGCTGTAATCTAAAAATGGTCGTTCAGCAACCGGCTTCGGGTCCCTGGCCACTGATTTTCGTTCACTGTTCGCCACTCACCGTCCCGCGTTCACTGTTCACTATTCACCGTTCACCATATTTATGAAAGCCGAAATCATCGCCGTCGGGTCCGAGATGCTTACGCCGCATCGGCAAGACACTAACTCGCTGTACCTGACAGAAAAGCTCAACCAGATCGGCGTCGCCGTCGTCTTCAAGACCATTGTCGGCGACCGCCGGCGCGACCTGGTCAACGTCGTCCGCACCGCTCTCGGCCGCGTCGACATCGCGATCCTGATGGGCGGCCTGGGACCGACCGAAGATGACCTGACCCGCGAAGCAGTTGCCGAGGCACTCTCGCTCACGCTGCGGCGCGACGCCACGCAGGTTGCCGCATTACATGCGCGCGCCGCATCGTGGCGCATCTCGATGCCACCGAACAACCTGAAACAGGCCGACCTGCTCGAGGGCGCTACTCTGCTGCCCAACCCCAACGGCAGCGCTCCGGGACAATTCATCGATACGGTTTTCGACGGTTACCGCAAGCTCGTCTTTCTCGTTCCAGGTCCTCCGCACGAGTGCAAGCCGCTGTTCGACAATGAGTGCCTGCCTCGTTTGCGCGAAGCCGTGCCGCCGCGCGCTATCGCTACGCGCACTCTCAAGGCGGCCATGATTCCCGAATCGCAGGCGGACAAGCTGCTCGCCCCCATCTACTCGACCTATCCCGACGTTCATACCACCATCCTGGCCCACGCCGGCGACATTCAGCTCACGCTCCAGTGCGCCAAGCCCACGCTTGAAGAGGCGCAGGCGCGCGTTGACGAGCTGGCCGGGAAACTCGAAGAGCCGCTCGAAGACTGGCTCTATTCGTCTGACGGTGAAAGCCTCGAACAGATCGTGCTCTACTATCTCGGCCTGCGCCAGGCCACACTGGCAGTGGCTGAAAGCTGCACTGGTGGCATGGTGGCGCAGCGCATCACGTCTGTTGCAGGCAGTTCACGGTCGTTTCTTGGCGGCGTAGTGGTTTACTCCAACGACCTCAAGATCGGGCTCGCCGGCGTTTCAGCCGAGGTCATCGCCCAGCATGGAGCCGTCTCCGACGAGACAGCCCGCGCGCTGGCCGAGGGCATTCGCCGCCGCACCGGCGCGTCAATTGGATTGGGAATCACCGGCATTGCCGGACCCTCGGGCGGCACACCCACCAAGCCCGTCGGCCTGGTTTACGTCGCCGTTGCCGACGGGCAAAGGACAGACTCACTCGATCGCACCTTTCGCGGCGACCGCCAACGCATTCGCGAGTGGGCCGCCCAGCAGGCGCTCGATATGGTGCGCAAGCGGCTGATGTAGTCTGTGCTCTTCGTTGCTATTACGGCGCCGCAATCGGCTTGTATCCCGACGCCGCCGCCTTGCCCAGCGCGGCCAATCCCTCTTCAATGCTGAGCAGCGGAGTCGTCTTGACCGTCTTGCACGAGCCGCCTGCCGCGGCAGCCAGCGCAATCGCTGCTGCGCTCACGTTGTCGGGCATCTCCATCACCATCACCAGGTCGTAGTCGCCAAACGACAGCCACGACCCGATAACTTTGCCGCCCAGCTTCTTCGCTACCTTCTTCACAACTTCCGAACGGTCATGCGGGTTCGCAATCAAAGAAGCCAGCGCTTCGGCGCTGTACGAAACCTGCACCATGTAATTGGGCATGAGAATCACTCCTCGCAGAGAATTTGCTTCTTCGGGGGATTGGGAAGCGCCGGAAGTATACACTTTAGCGGACATCGCTGGCTATCGCGTTTCAGGAGTAACGGAGGAGCGTTGGCACATTACCAAAGCCGGCGCGACCAGCAGGGAGCGATGGCCTTGCACTTAAGCAAGAACCGCTCACTATTTCCCAGAAGATCGGAGGCAGTCCTTCCGTCTCCGCTCATTTCGCTCCGTTCCAGTGCAACCAATTCGTGATCCCTCTGCATCACACCGTCTAATTCACGATGGAATGGTGTATGCACAGACTCTTCAAGAACCTCCCCGCATTCGCGCTTTGCGCGACGCTCGCTGCGCCTCTTCTTATCGCCGGCTGCGCCGTCCACGCACGCGTCTACGACCCCTATTACCACGACTATCACGATTGGAACGGCGAAACCGTCTACTACAATCAGTGGGAGACTGAAACACATCGCCGCCACGTCGATTTCAACAAGCGTCCGCCCGATGAGCAAAAGCAGTATTGGGATTGGCGTCACCACCACGAGCAGCACTGAAGCGCAGGAGTTCTGGAAGCATTCTCTGGAGTCGGCTGCATAAATCCGGTCAGACGACTTAGAGACGTCCTTCATGGGCTAAAGCCCAACGTTGGATGGAAGCAGTTTGCGGCACGAGTGAACTCGTGCCCTGATACAAGACCCGATTCCGATGGCCTTTTATAAGTGCGCTGTAAAGCCGTGCCCTTTTAAAACCGCTTTTGTGCAAACAGTTTCAGGCTAGCCGCACCACGCGTCGCCAAGAACCTCCAGCCCCGCCGACGGAAGCGCATAGAAATAGGTCTGTGCTTCGGTTCCATCTGAAAGCCTGACCGTCTCGCGCACATACTCCAGCGGCACACGCTCGAACCGATCGAGCTCGGCCAGTTTTTCCTCATCCACGCGGTAGAGCTCTCCGCGGATTGAAATGCCTGCCTGACCATTCCCTGCCGTTACCAGTGCCGGATACGAGCCGCAGTTGACCATAAGATACGCAGGCGCGGTAGTTGCCTGTCCTACGAAATCAGCGCCGCGCATGACGCAGTGGTTCCGGCATCCGCGCTTCAGCGTTCCGTAGACGAAGAGTGTGACAGTGCCGGACATCTGCTCTCGTTATCGCAGATCTTGCCGTGCGCAGCCAACCTGCTCCGCCGCTTGGTGAGTAGGCCCAGGGAATCTCACCCTGAGCCTCTCGCAGAACCGTGCGTAAATCTCTCGATTTACACGGCTCCCGTTACCCAACCTTATTCCCAGCCACACTCCAGTGATGGAACATCCGGGGAGATTCGTTCCTCA
>DATJSB010000108.1:0-36786 GCA_035504315.1 Occallatibacter sp. | reverse complement strand
CTGGGCGCGCTCTTCAATCACTGGGGCGTGATGGCTCCGGTGCTCTGGGTGCTCGCGGTTCTTTCAACCATCACGGTCATTCACCGCATCCAGTACACCTACCAGAACACCAAGCACCTGGCGCCGCTGGGATAGGTGCGCAGCTACTGCTGCCGCTTCTTCCACTCCTCATAAGGAATTCGTGGAATGGTCATGAACGCATCGCGCGTGCGCACGTAGTTGCCCAGTCCGTTCATGCGGCCGATGTTGTGCATCTTGTCTGAGTGAATGTACGGCCCCGCAGGATCGACGAACTCGTCGTCTACATAAATCGCCACCACGCGGCCCAGAATGATGCGCGACCTCCCGATTTCCATGGTCGTATATTCGCGGCACTCCAGCGCCGCATGAGCCTCGGCCAGCCGCGGAGGTTTCACTTTCTCTGAAGGCACGGTCGTGAATCCCGCCAGCTCCACCTCGTTCATCTCCGGCGGAAAATCCGTGGCGCAGATGTTCATCTTCTGGGCGATGTCCTCGGTAACGATGTTCACCACAAACTCGCCGGTGCGGCGAATATTGCGCGCCGTGTCTTTGGGCACGAACTTCTGATCGGGGCGATTCGTCACTCCAATGCCCACAATCGGCGGATCGGTGCAGAAGTAGTTGAACGCGCTGAAGGGCGCGGCGTTCAGATGGCCCGCTTCATCCATGCTGGTAATCAGCGCGATGGGCCGGGGAACAATGAGCCCGATCAGCAGTTTGTAGGTTTCGCTGTTCGAGGTTTTCTCGAGATCGAATTTCATTCTTGCCCTTCAGCAATTCACAACAACCGCCGAGCAGCCTTCGCGCTCGGGCCGCCACTGCACCAGAAAACTGGTGACCGACGACGACTGCATGCGACGCATGGCTTCAAATTCGCCCTGCTTCTGGCTGTAGAGCAGCTTGCCGTGCTCGCTCAGAACGGCCAGCGCCGGCACGCCCTTTTCCAGCGGAACTCCATAGCGCTGGGCGATGTCCACGTTCTCATCCATGTGGCCGATGTTGATGTGAACCAGCACAAAATTCGCATTCAGAAGCGGCAGGTTGCTGGGATCGTGGAAGTAGATGTCGAGCACCTGGCAGTCGCCGCACCAGTTGCCGCCAAAGTCGAGCAGAATGCGCTTGTGCTGGGCGGCTGCTGTTTTGAGCGCGGCAGCCAGGTCGGCTTTCGCCTGCGACGGGTCCGGGTAGATCACGCGATCGGCTGAGCGTGCTGCTCCTGGGGTTGCGGCAAGCAGCAGCGCGAGGACGAGGAGTTTAAGGGTTTTCACAGCCTTTCGACCTCCAAAACTATATTCAGTCTGCCACAGAGATCCGGTCCCCGGTTCAACAAGATGCACTTACGCACTCGCGGCAAACCGGTTACTCTGTGTGTTGGATGCATCACTCGGCCGATTTGCGTCTGCGTCTTGAAGCCACAACGTATCCCGACCTTGGCGCCATGATGGAGAGCTACGCCAAAGCCGCGGCCGATTTAGCTCGGACGGAATTCCGCCAGCAACTCGACTTTTCCTCCGAATCCGTTGACGCGCTTGACGAGGTGCTGGTGCTGGTGAGCGAAAGCCCCGAGTACGATCTCGAGTTCGAGGTGCGCCTCTGGGGCAGCTACCTGGGCGAGGTTGTCCGCGGCCGATACGCAGGCGCCTGGGAGATGTACGTCTACCCGGGAGGCAATTCGGCCGTGCCGGCGGTGAACGTTCGCGGATCGCGTCTTTTCCCGCTCATGAAGGTCTACCGGCGGCTGACCGAAGGCGACGAAGAGGATCTGCGAACCTTCTTCTCAAATATCACTGAGCGGCTCGGCAATCCAGCCAGGGTGAACTGAGACCATCACGGAAACTCTTCCTATGTGAGCCAAATCACTCGATGAGTGATCGATCTGTGCGACAATAATTCGGTAGCAAAGTGTGCGCCGCAGCAGTAACCGGCGTGGAGGGAAACATGGGCGATCTACTTCAACCAACTCATCTGGTTCTTATTGGCCTCCTGTTGCTGATCCTCTTTGGCGCCAAGCGGTTGCCCGAGCTCGGCAAAGGACTGGGTGAGGGACTGAAGGGCTTCAAGGACGGGCTGAAGGGTCCGCAGGACGGTCCGCCGCCCCCGTCGCAGCCGACGCAGCAGAATACGTCAGCCCCGGCAAACTCGGCTCCGATCGAGCCCAAGTGACATTCAGTCTTCGGCCATCCGGTAGTTGATCCGTGGCCGGTGGCGTAACCCCTGAGATTCGAAGAAATTACGCAGGCCTGTGCAACACGCACAGGCCGATTTGCGTTTCGGGATGCCCGCATCAACTCTTCAGCATTTCGGCCGGCTCAGGAAATCCGGCCCGAGACCTCAGAAAGCACGAAACCCGGTGCCCAGTTCTTGGGTGAGGGTCTCACATCGGGATCTCATATCAGGGTCTGATATCGGGGTATCGCCAAAGCGATGCCCTGACGCGAATCCAGAAACTCGTGCAACTTACAACCGCCGGTGGCAAAGCTTACGCACTCAACATCATCACCGCCGCCAATGCGAGCCCGATTCCCGCCATTTGGCGGCGCGAGGGCCGCTCCCGCAACAGGATCGCCGCAAGCAAGATCGTCACAGCCGGGAAAAGCGACGAAACCATGGCGGCGATATCGAGCCGTCCCGCCCTTGCTGCCAGGACGTAGAACAGGTTGCCCACGGTATCCAGTGCCCCGGCGAAGGCTCCGATCGGCAGAAATGCCTTGATGTGTGCCCTGGTTCGCATAATCGCCAGCGCCAGCACCAGCGCGCCCACCCCGGCAATGCGCGTCCAGGTGAGCGACCACAGCACCCCGCCGCTGGCCGCCATTTTGAGCAGAACCAGCTGAAACCCAAACCCGATGCCAGAGAGCGTGCCCAGAAGCAGCGCTTTTCCACTTGTCCCAGGCCGTTGATTGCTGGCCGGTGCCTGGCCCTGGTGTGTGATGAACCAGATTGCGGCGCATCCAGTTGCCAGTCCGGCAATATTCACCGGCGCCGGAAGACCATCGTACAAAAAAGAAAACAACACGGGGATCAGCGCAGTGAGCAGCCCGGACAACGCTGCCGTCAACCCCATCGCACCCATGGCCAGTGCGCGATAAAAGATGGCCAAAGACAGCGCGCCTTCAAATCCGCCCACGATCGCCAGAATGGAGTAGTGAGCATCGGGCGCTGGAACGTGAAGAGCGGCACAAAGAACGAGTAGAAATGCCAGCGAAAGAATCTGGCCCGAGGTTACCAGCAGCAAGGCGGGAGCGCGGCGCGAACCCCATCCGCCGGCGAAGTCCGACCCGCCCCAAAACGCAGCCGAGCATAGGCCTAAACCCGCCGAGGCTCCCGAACCGGCCACAATTTACTTGTAATCCTGCGCGGAGGGGTAGTAACCCTTCTTGGCGATCACGGCCAGATCGGGCCGGTCCACGCGCACGTCGATGTTGCGGAACTTGGCGTCGTAGATCGACTCATGGCTGAAGTAGCCGAGAGTGTATTGGTTGCGCGCCTCGCTGGCGATCTTCGTGTAGCTCTTCTCAATGCCGTTCGTGCCGCTCTCTGCGTCAAGGTCGCCGCCGGTCAACGCCGTGTACTTGTAGAGGATGTTGTCGTACATCTCAAACGGAAGATGGAAGCGGTCAAGCCATCCCTCGCCCCAGCGCGCCGACTCGCCCACCAACGTGCCGTAAACCGCAATCTTGTTGGTCTGCAGGTAGCGGACAACTTCTTTCCAGGTGGCCTTGCTGCCGTACTCCTTGCCGTCAGAGACCACATAGATAATGCGCCTGTATTCCTTGGGCCGCGTGGAAAGCTCATGCGCCGCCATCAGAATGGCGTCGTTAAGCTGGTGGAGCTCCTTGGGCAGTGAATTGCTGCCGTCGATGTTGCCCGTCGAGTGTCCCTGCTGAAGATTGGGATCGACGCAGTTACCGTTCTCGGTCATGGAGCAGCCACCAAATGGCCCGCCGGTGAATGGCACTGTGGGGTCGGTGCCGGTATTCTCGGCGATTGAAAGCACCGCGGGCAGCCGGTTGCTCTGGGCGCCGGTGAACGTCGTCCATTCCTTGGTCCCGTGCGCATAAGTGAAGACTGCCACTTCGTCATAAGGGGCCAGCGCGCCTTGCAGCGCGCCCAGTGACGTGTTTACTTTGTCCATCACGTTCGATGGCAGGCTCTGGTCGATTACGAACGAGATCGAAAGCGGCTGCGGATCGACGCTGAAAAAGCTCAACGGCTCCCGGGTGTTGTTCTCAAAGACCTTGAAGTCGCGGAAGGTGAGTCCGGCGACCGCTCTGCCTTTCGAATCCTTCACCGTCACCGGAACCTCGACGAAGTTCACGTTGATGATGTAGTTCTGGAACTGTTGTTCGCTGCTCGCCGGCGTCTGCGTCTGGAAGTGATCGGGAATCGGCGGCGGCGTTGAGGCCGCAGGGGCCGGCGGCGAAGCAGGCGCAGCGGCTGCCGGAGCGGCCGGCGTGTTCGAAGCGGTCGGAATCGGCTGGGTGCCCGAGCCGGGAGTGATCTCGCCGTCGGTACCCGGAAGCGGAGGCGGAGCCTGCGGAGTGGGTGCATCCGGTACCGGCGTTTGCTGGCTCTGGGCCGGAGCAACTCGACTCAGTCCCAAACCCAGGCCCAAAATTGCTGCAAGCCCCGCCGATCTCATTACGCCACGTATCACGACCGCTTTTCCCTCCCCGACTTCCGCATCTGTTAGATGCATCGCACACCTCGGGCCGTCACCCCGGGTGCGCATCTCACAGAGTATCAGACGCGCCAGACCCCTGCAGGTTGTTGGCATGGCGCTAAATCGCCGCATTTCTGTTTGGCCGGTTGATTTTCGCCCAATCGGAAGAGTGCGCCCCTATCTCCTGGTTTTTGTCGTCGCAAGTACGCCGACATGCAGGCGGTGAGTCGTAGCCGCGATAGGAATGAACAAGCCTCTTTGCCGCTGTTATCTCGGGAAATCAAAAACTTCCTGAAATCGATGCACCCACGCATCGGGAATCGGGGGTATGCTTTCTTAGCAGGCAGGTTTTCGTCTAAATCCTAGGAATGCGCATTCCCCTCGCATATGTCGTGCTTGCAGCGGCTCTGGTGTCCGTTCCGGCCCAGGGTTGGTCCCAGCTTGCACCCTCACCCGACGCATCTCCCGTCAGCAACGCCCCGCCCCCGCCTGCCGACGAAACTTCAATGGCAACGTTCAAGGTGAGCGCGAACCTGGTCGACCTCTTTTTCACCGTCAAAGACAAAAACAACGAGCTGGTGCCGCACCTGACCAAAAGCGATTGCACGGTGCTCGAAGACAAGGTTCCTCAAACGCTGAAGAGTTTTGTGGCTGAGACCAATCAGCCTCTCACGCTGGGAATTCTGCTCGACACATCGGGGAGCCAGCAGCGCGTGCTGCCACTCGAGCAGGATGCAGGCAGCCAGTTCCTTGAGCGGGTGTTGCGACGCCAGGACGAGGCATTCCTGGTGTCATTCGACGTGAACGTCGACCTGCTGCAGGACTTTACCAACAGCGCCCATGAACTTGCTCACGCGATGAACAAGGCGCAGATCAACACTGCGGGTGGCAATGGGGGAGGCATTCCCGGGCTGGGCGGCGGAACCGTTCCAACGGTTGGCGATCCGAAAGGCACGCTGCTCTACGACGCCATCAACCTGGCGTCAAACGAAAAGCTCAACCAGGAGACGGGCCGCAAGGCCTTGATCATCCTTACCGACGGCGAGGACGAAGGCAGCCGCACCAAGATTGGCGAAGCTATCGCCGCGGCTAATCGCAACAACGTTATCATCTACGTGATCCTCTGCGCCGACCGCGCCATGTATTGGAACGCGGGGATGGGCTACTACGGCTACTCCGCAGCTAAGAAGATTGCCGACGAGACCGGTGGCCGCGTGATCGACGTGGGTAACAACGGTCAAAAGCTGCAGGACGCTTTTGAGCAGATTGAAGATGAGTTGCGTACGCAATACGTGGCCAGCTATACCCCCTCGAATGCCAAGCTCGACGGCTCGTTCCGCCGCATTGCCGTGCAATGCGGCGAGGGAATGAAGGTGCTGGTGCGCAAGGGCTACTACGCCGCAGCGCCGCAACAGCAGCCGTAGAGCTTCTTCTCTCCTCCGTGCCAAAGTCTCTTCGTTCTCAAAAGGTCAACACGAAAAAAGTCTTTCGAGCAGGCAACCCTATTCCCGCCTGGAAATACTTACGCGTTCTCCTGAAGGATTTTCTCAACGCCCGTGCCGGTTTTTGCCTCGGCATACTCTCGCATTACCGGCTGTAACCCATTCTTCTGCAATCCCTTGCGGCGCCTCCAGGTGCGCGCCTCGGCAATTTGGAAGAACAGATGCATCGAAAAGGGCGTCGAATGCACTCGGCCGCTGAGCTTCACGTTACTCCGGCCGCAAACCAACTCAATAGAAGCCTTGGAGGAAGCAGATATGAGGACCACGCATCTTCTCGCAATGGCATTCATGGCCCTGGCGAGCATTCCCCTTGCTGCGCGACAGACTGGAGCGTCCTTTCAGCAAAATGCAACTGTCGGCTCTTCAGTTCACCAATCGGCGCAAGGCAGCGCGACAGCGCAGGCAAAGCCTGGCAGCGCTTCGCTTAACGGTTCTTCTTCGAGCTCAACCACCACGAGTGGCACAATCGCATCCAGGAGCGCCGCATCTGAAAACGCGGCCGCCAATACAACTTCAGCGGTGAAAGACGGTAGATCGTCCGCGGTAACTACCTCCTCAACAGCCACCAGGACTGAGGAGACGAGCAACGTATCGGGCGAGCTCCAGGGCAAGCTCGACGCCAAGACCGCAAAGGTCGGCGACCGGGTCGTCCTCAGGACCACTGAGAAAGTGACAACCGCCGACGGCACAGTGATTCCCAAAGGTACAAAGTTGATCGGTCACGTGACCAAAGCGCAGGCCCACGACTCCGCGCACGCCGAGTCGCAGTTAGGCATCACCTTCAACCGCGCTGAACTCAAGTCAGGGCAGACCCTGGCGATCCACTCCACAATCCAATCGATCGAACCGCGCCCGAACTTTGCGGCGCAGAGCTCCATGGCTGACGACAATATGTTTGAAGGTCCGACGGGAGGAGGCATGGCTGGCGGTCGGGCGATGGGCGCAGGCCGTTTCGGAGGAGGTGGAGTGATGGGCGGCGCAGTGGACCGGACCAGCATTGCAGCGTCGAATGCCGGCGAGCGCGCGAGTTCCTCAACCGTGGACGCGGCGCACGCGATTGAAACCACGGCGCACGGAACTGAGCACGTTGCCGGCAATGCAAATTCGAGCGGCGTTGCGAATGTGCGCGGCGTTGCGAATGCTTCGGGCCATCTCTCCGGTCAGGCGTCTGAGCGCGCGACGGCACGTTCGACCGGAATCCCCGGCGTGATGCTGCGCAACAGCGACTCCGGGGCCGCCTCCGGCACGTTGAGTGAGTCGAAGAAGAACGTTCATCTTGACAGCGGCACGCAGATGGATTTGAGCTTTGCCGCCGGCAAGTGAGCGGGCTCAATGTTGATAACCGGAGATGACAGGGTCACTCGCAGGTCGGCGCTGTCTCAATTTCGTACACTCAGTTACCTAAGTGGGACAACACCGTAATCTGGCGCACACCATGGCTCCTCGGTACTATCGGCTGTGAAGAAAAAAACTTGAGGCAGTAGGCAATAAATCGTCGCCTCCAGTCATCCACGCAATGGAGCCTGCCATGATCGTGAACTGCGCCGTGCATGAAGGGTATGAGATCAGCCCACGCTTTCGCCAGACGGTCGAGCGTCGAATTGCGAGACTCGAGCGGGATGCCGCCAGCGACGAGGCCCAAATTGAGCAGCTTGAAGATCCAGATCATATTCGCCGCCAGATGCGGCTGGTGATTGCGCAGAAGACTGAAGCACTGCGCATGAGGCTCTTCCTCGATCGCGCCCGTCCACGGCTCCCTCGCCCGTTGATCGAGTTGTAGGGCCAGCCGCGAGTCAGGGCGTGCTCACACTGCGCGGGTCATCCGCCTCGGTAGCGTTAACAGGCCCGAGGCGGCTATGAGTTTCCGGCCGGAAAGTAAGTCATAAATTACAGCACTGACAATCGAGGCCGCGCTACTTCCCCCCGGGGCGCGGCCTTGCTTGTCTGCGCATCAGAAGTTGGAGCACCGGGCGGGGGTTGAACCCGCGAATACAGGTTTTGCAGACCTGCGCGTTAGCCACTTCGCCACCGGTGCTTAAAAACAGGGAACAGGGAGTAGGGAATAGGGAATAGTCTGGTCGAGCCTCATTTTCCGCATCAAATCAGCCTCGATTTCTTAGTCCCTCTGTCCCTATTCTATGCAACTAAAAAACCCACCGCGCTATCAAGCGGGTGGGCTCTTGCTTCCAGAATCTTGCTTCAGGAGGTTAACCGAGCATGCACACCCGCGAATCGCTGCACTGACAGCAGCCTGGACAAATCGTGGAGTGGAGGTAGCTCGTCATCGCATCTTTCGCTGCTCTTACTCACAGCGGTAATCGTAGGTTATTGAATGGCCGGGCCCGTGTCAAGAAATTCAACCAGGGATCGGTCATAATCGAAGCAGATATGATGATCATCAACGAACTCGAATACCACGTCGTCGACGTTTTCACTACCGCGGCTCTCAAAGGCAATCCGCTGGCCGTGGTAATGAACACCTGCGGCCTCACCACTGAGCGCATGCAGACCATCGCGCGCGAGTTCAACCTCTCTGAGACAACCTTTGTCGAGCGCGGCGACCCTGCGTCTGAGCGCAGCGAGGGTGTACGCGTGCGCATCTTCACTACGCAGGAGGAACTGAACTTTGCCGGCCATCCTACACTGGGAACCGCCGGCGTTCTGCTGCGCACAGTGCCCGAGTGCGTCGAGTCCGGCACCGTGAGGCTCAAGCTGAATGTGGGAACCGTTCCGGTAAAGTTTGCGCCCGCACTTGCAAGCAGCGGCGCCGTGCACGGGGAGATGATCCAGCGCGATCCCGTCTTCGGCGCGGAACTCGATCGTGAAAGCGTTGCCCGGCTCTGCGGCCTCGCGACCGAAGATCTCCATCCCGAGCTGGCTCCGCAAGTCGTTTCAACCGGCACGGCCTTCGCCATCGTTCCCGTGCGTTCGCTTGACGCGCTGGCCCGCCTCAAAGTCGATCACGATGCAGCCACGCCCTGGCTGCGCCAGAGCGGCGGAAGGTGGTTTTATGTGTTGGCTCCCTCCCTCGACCAGAGCGAGAGCGGTACGAAGTACTTCCGGGCAAGAATGCAGTTTTACCGCGGCGAAGACCCAGCAACGGGCTCGGCGGCGGGTTGCGCCATCAGCTATCTTGTGGGGCATGGAGCGGTGGCTTCAGACGCGCCGGTCGTCGTCACCCAGGGGGTTGAAATCGGTCGTCCGAGTGAGATTCATCTCGCCGCGCGAAGGCTTGACAACGGAGTCACCGATGTTCGCGTCGGCGGGAGCACTGTTCCTGTTGCAAATGGCCGGCTTTTCCTGCCGTGATGCACACCCTTTCAACAGACTTTAATCTGCGCAACTAAAAGCAAATCATCGTGGCGGCCAGATTTCCACTTGTTTCACATCCGTTTTCAGTCAACTTTTCGCTTCTCATTCCCTCTTTCCATAATGATCCGCTGATCGTACGCTTCGGATTCATTGAAGGAAATCTTCACCGGTTCCATTCGGTAATCCCCTTCACGCAATAGCGTTTCAGGAGAGCTGAATCCATGGGCTTCGGCGGATGCTCGCTGCGGCCTGCAGAGAAGCTTTGTGTCTGCGCAAAGCGGAACTGACTCCTTCTCCTGAGGCGCCACAAGCACTGATTGACCGACCGCGAATGAAGGCCGGTCTTCGAACGGATCGTGTGCCTTAGCGCATGGATGGTTTCACTCTCGCCATGCCACAGGCCGATCCACGAAGCCGGCCGGAATTGTTGCGGTCGACGGGCCCCATAGCTTTTCTTCTTCTGGCGTACGCCGGAGCCGGGGAGTCGAAGTGGCTGTTCCCTTGAGGAAGCGCCACCGTGCCCCGGTTCGAGCGGCTGCGTCTGAAGCAGAAATGCCGCAAAAGCCACTCGCTGAAGCCGCCTCCTAGAGCGGCTAAAGGGCGTTGTCTGCAAGCGGCCCCAAAAAATCCATATAAGGAGCGAACCTGCATCCATGCGGCCGAAGAAAGTGATTCTTTGCGTTAACGAAAACGAACAAGAGCTCTCGATCCTCAAGTTCCTGCTTACAACCAACGGGTATAAGGTACTGTCTGCGCTCAGCGGCCAGGAG
Organism: Occallatibacter sp.; assembly: GCA_035504315.1. GTDB lineage: Bacteria > Acidobacteriota > Terriglobia > Terriglobales > Acidobacteriaceae > Telmatobacter. Next base: position 26,518 of record DATJSB010000108.1, on the reverse strand, counting down.
GCGATTGGAGCCTTTTCCGAATCGCTGGTCGACCTGGTCCTGGCCAGTTACGGAATGCCCCAGATGAATGGCGGCCAGCTTGTGGATCGCCTCAAATCGATTGCGCCTCATGTCCCCATGATCCTGCTGGGTGATCCACAGAGTATGAACCAGATTCACGTGGCCGATGCCATGGTGGCTCGCAAGAACTGCTCTCCGCTGGAGCTGCTCGAACGCATCAAGGTGATGAGCGCCCGCAAACGGGGCCCGCGAAAGGGAACCCAGAGATTGACCCCCGTTGCCGAACTGGCTGCTGCATCGTAAGCCTCCGCCAGGAATCTTGCTTCGATCAAAATCATCGAAGGTCCGGCGTGAATCTGAAGCCAGGGTGCCCGGATCTTCAAGCGGTTCCAGGACTGCTTTACGTCAAAGGGGGTATGGCCGAGTCGATCCGGCCTCCGGAGTCGCGCAGCGGGGCCGAGTGAGTCGTACTCGACGGAGCGGGAACCAATGGAGGAGCGGCCTGGCACAAAAGCCGGACACAAAAGCCGGATAGGGTAAATCTGATCTGGAGCCGACGTATCCCGGCCTTGCTTTCCACTTGACGATCACATTGAGCAGTGTTCATACTCGCCAGTTGTGTCGGGGCTGGCATGTTGTCGCCACGCCCGCGAAAGCAGGCACGTATGGATCTGGTTTTGATACGTCTTCTTTTTGTTGCCCTTTTGGCCGGGGTTTGTTATTACTTCCATCCCTTCGGAATTCAATCTGGTTGGGTGGCTGCGCTGGGCGGGGCCGCTGCCGCGAGCGCGGTAATCGTCTTCGAATTGCGCGTACGCGCGCTAAGCCTGCGCCGTCTCATCGGAGCGGTCGCAGGCAGCGTCCTGGGCATCTTCGGCGCAGCGCTGTTTTGCCTCGTCTTGCGTTCCGCGCCGCTCGAAAAGGGAAATTCCGCCGTCCTGCAGATCTTTGTCCTGCTGCTGATGACCTACGTGGGACTGCTGGTCGGCGCCAATAAAGGCGACCTGCTGAATCCGGCAGCTCTGGGCACTTTGTTTACCGGCGACCGCCCGGCGCGCCGCTCTGCCAAGGTCCTTGATACCAGCGTCATTATCGACGGCCGCATTGCCGATATCGCCGAAGCGGGATTTATCGACGGCATGATCGTCGTGCCCGAGTTCGTGCTGCGCGAGTTGCAGGTTGTCGCCGACTCTACCGACGCCTCGAAGCGCCAGCGCGGACGCCGCGGACTCGACATGCTGCAGCGCATGCAGTCGAATGCGGTCCTGCAGGTGCAGATTGTGCCTGACGATTTTCCCTCCATACGCGAGGTCGACCTCAAGCTCCTCGAGCTGGCCAAAAAGTGGGAGGCCAAGGTGGTCACCAACGACTTCAACCTGAATAAGGTCGCCCACCTGCACCACGTTGAGGTACTCAACATCAACGACCTTGCCAATGCGCTTAAGCCGGTCGTTTTGCCCGGCGAGCACATGACCGTAGTCATCCTCAAAGAAGGCAAGGAGTACAACCAGGGGGTGGGCTATCTCGACGACGGCACCATGGTGGTTGTCGATCACGCCCGCAAAATGATCGGCCGCTCGGTCGAGATTTCGGTTACCAGCGTGCTCCAGACCGCCAGCGGCAAGATGATCTTCGGCAAGATGGACGAGAACGGCAAGCTTTCAGCCCAGGAGAGCGCCCGGGAAACAGCCTAAGCAATGTGTCTGACGAATCCGGTAGGAGACGGTTTTGTGAAATGGCACGGCTGGACAGGCTGCTGAAAGATCGTTGGTGGGCAATTCTGCAGCAACGCCACGACCGGAAACCCCCGCGCCGGGCTCCCAAGCGCCAGATCGATGCAACCAATCGCGGGACCGGCGAAGCTCCGTTTCCACGATTTCTCTCTGTTCCCGCGCGCTCACCCAGTGCTCTCAAATTGCACCCCTCCCCAGGGGTGTGCGAGATTGGAATTGACGGCACCGGCCGGCAGGAGAGGAACGTATGAAGAAAAAGCAGCACCTGCTCGACTTCGAACAGACCATCAGCCAGCTCCAAGCCCATGGATTCGAAGTCGAGCCTTACCCGCAAATTGCAGGCGCAATCCTGGTGACGAAGCACGGCGCCGGCGCGGTGCTGGTTGCGGCTCCGGGCGCGCCGGCAGCCTTCGCTGTAGGTCCGGGAATCGTGGTGAGAGGCGAGGTTGGCCGGTTGCTTGACCGTGGCTACCAGAAGTTCATTAAGACTTCCCAATACGAGATTCCTGCCACGGCGACGCAATTGCAGTCCATCCACGCGTTCAGCGAGGAACTGAAGCAGGTAAGCGGGTCGATCAGTCTGTATAACGAGTCGTTGGGGACCACGAGCGACGTGTATCAATACGACCGGTTGCAGGGGCGCGAGGACGAACAGCTACCGCCTGGCAGTCCCTGGGAGCTCGCGGACGGTCACTGATCCTGGGCCAGCTTTTGACCTTCGCGGGCGCGCCGGTCATGGACGAAGCTGAAAACCCGATTGGCCTGACTGCTGATATGGACGAGCGCCGCGAGATGCCGCGCTGTGCCGTCGATGTCCCGGCAAGCCTGGTCTTCATTACCCAGGGAACCTTGATGGCGGGCCGTATGACCGAACTCAGCCTCGGCGGCTGCCGGGTGGTCTTGCCCAGAATCCTGTCCCACGCCCCTTCCTCCGCGGTTGAATGCACCTTCAGAATTCGCGGCGTGGGCTTCCGCCTTGGCGCGGTTATCGAGTGGGCCAAGGACAACCTGGTAGGCCTCGAATTCAGCTCCGTGAGTTCGCGTAGCCGCGACGATCTGATGGAAGTGCTGTGCGAGGTGGAGCTCGAGAACAATGCAAAACTGCTCGCTGCCGAGTCCCAGGCTCCGGCTGTAAAGCCCCAGACTCCGGCTGCAAAGTTCCAGGTTCCGGCTGTAAAGACGATGCCGGCGAATCTCTCAAGCTCGGCTCCAATCGTGGCTCCTGCGCCAGCGCCACAAGCTCCCGCCGCTCCCAATCACAGCGTTGCCCAGCCGCATAGAGGCCGCGATCGCCGCGCCGCGCACCGATGCGGCGTCGATACCTCCGCAGTCATCGACCTGGTGAATGTGGGGTCGAAATTGCCTGGGCAAATTGTGGACCTCAGCGTGGGCGGCTGCCGCATCCGTACCACCGAAAAGTTTCCAGTGGGGATTTATACGCGCATCGAGACCGAGTTCAAGCTTCACGGCCTGCCTTTCCGTCTGGGAGGCGTGATTCAGGCCATCCACGACCGCAATACGGTGGGCATTCGCTTTCTCGACATGAGCTCGCGAAAGAAGGACCAGGTCGCTGAACTGGTTGCCGAGATTGAGGAGGGGAATAGCGGCTAGGCGCTGTGGCGCGAGAGATCGGAGACAAGAGATAAGAGACAAGAGATCAGGGAAACACTCAACGGCTGCCCAAGTCCTGCTATCGCCGCCAGCCCGCATTTCACACATGCCGCTCTAAATGTTCTCGCGGTCAACCGCCAGGCTGCCGCCTTCCTCCTCCATCATCCTCATTCGAAACGACTTAAATTACCTCCCCTTTTGCCGTTTAATTCCCCCGCCCGTTCTATTCTGAATGCAGATAGCGATTCTTCGGGCCGAAGTTCGGCAGACCACCAGATCCTAACCGCCTGAAAACAATAGACTTGGCCGCCAAGTCTACCCTCTATCGCACTGAAAACAATAGATTTAGAGACTTTTGGCAGGGGGCGGGGGTATCGGATATGGGGGGGTGGGGATATGCCCTTCGCGCTATTCGCGAGAAATGCAGGTTTGGCAAAATCGCCAAGGCGCATGGTGGACAGGCGAGGATCTATCCCGGCTTGGGCAGCACTCCCGAGGAAGGTCACTGGGCGTTTGCCACCATCGGCGCCGGAATCGCCATCTGAGGCGACGACGCGCTCCAATTCATCGCGGCAGCCTTCCGTTGAACGCCCCGAGCCCCGCGCCGGAGGATTGGCCGTGGTCAAGCTTTCGAACTTGGACCATGGGGGAGATGGAGATCGTTGCGGTTGAGAGCGATTGGACGGCTCGGCCGCGGCAACAAACCAGTAGTCGAGGATCTCCACCCGCGCGCCAGAACTAAGGCGCCAGGTCGGTAATCCTCTAAGCCCAAACGTACACTGCTCGTCAATCATGCCGTTCACTATGAGCAGCAGCGGCGAGACCGCCGGGCCACCAGTTCCAATCGCCTGCAATGCGGAGCAGCGCGGGGCCGATCACAATTCGAACCAGTGTCGCATCGATCAAAACCGCGACTGCCAACGTAAATCCGATCATCTTGACCACCAGAAAGTCGCCGAAGGTAAATGCTGCGAATACCACGATCATGATCGCCGCGGCACTCGTAATCAGGCCCGCGGTTCGGGCCATCCCCTCCGGAATTGCGTCCACTTCACTCTTGCCGCTCCTCCTGGCTTCAAGCACGCGTGCCACCAGAAACACTTCGTAATCCATGCTGAGTCCGAAGACGATCGCAAAGGCGACGATAGGCACAAGCGGAAACACGCTACCCGTTCCTCCGGGAACTCCCAGCAACGCGCTACCGTGTCCATCCTGGAATACCAGGACCAACGCTCCGAATGAGGCGGCAACGGAGAACAGGTTCAGTGCGATGGCCTTCACCGCTGCGAAGAGCGATCGAAATCCTCCCAGTAACGCCACCAGCGTTCCCACCACCACCAGCGACATTGCGGGCACAAAGCGGTCAGCGACAATCGTCTGATAATCGGCGTTCAGCGCGGGAATGCCGCCAATGAGCAGCGTCGCGCCGGGTACTCCGGTAAGAGCTGTCGCGCCGGTCTTCCTCAGTTCCCTCACCCAATTGACCTGTTGTCGCAGCGTAACTGAAGTCGCCGGTAACACCTCGATCAGAGCGGCCCGCCCGTCGCTGCTCAAAAATGTTCGGCGCGTCTCCCGCGAAAGATCATCGAGGGCAGAACGGTTACTCTCCGCAATCGTCGTGATTGAAATTACGCGGTCGCAACGAGGGTCGCTCGCTAGCCGCTTGGAGAGACGATCGATGGCATTCCACCCCGCATCGCTTTGCGAGATCGAGTCCACCGGCAGCTCAACAACAATACGCAGCGATTCAACAACGCCGTTCCGACCCATCTTGCCCAGGGTGTTTAGCGCATGCACCGACTCCGCCGCCTGAGGAAGCCAATTCCCTCGCGGGAGACTGGTATCGAGCCGCGTGGCCTGCCAGGCGAGCAGAAGCAAGGGCGCGCCAGCCAGAAAGAGCGCAAGCCAGGGGTGGGCAACAATCACCGTTCCCCATCGCCTCCATCGAACCCCAGTGTGTTCGGCCCATTGCGGATCGAGCTTTGGCTTAAAGGGCAGCCGGCCGGCATCGATGCGGTGACCGAGCAGCGCCAGCAACGCCGGAACGAGCGTATTTGCCAACAGCACGCACATGCCCGCCACCAGAAATCCAGCCACGCCGATGGAACGAATCTCGCTGATGGGAACCGTCAGCAGAGCCAGAAATCCGATGGCTACCGTGGAGGCCGAAATCAGGAGCGTGTGTCCCGCGTGGCGCGCCGCGGTCAGCGAGGACACACGCCCGTCGCATCCGGTGCAGAGCGCCTCCCTGAAGCGGCTCACCATCAGCAGCGCATAGTCGATCCCCAGGCCCAACCCCAGCATGGTGGCCAGATTCTGCACCAGAATGGACAGGTGAAAGCGCGAAGCCAGGAGGCCGGTAATGGCCATGGTGGCAGCGATGGCGAGTTCGCCAACCGCCAAAGGAATCAGGGCCGCGATGACGCTTCCAAAGGCCAGCAGCAAGAGCGCGAGAGTCGCGGGAATCGCCAGACTCTCGCTGTGTTCGACCTCATCGGCGCTGGCCTTGCGAATGTCGAAGTTCAACGGAATCTCGCCCGTCAGTTCGAGCTTTACGGCGGGATAACGGCTCCGCAATTGATCTTCAAGAGAGCTTGCCCGCTCGTGAAGCTCGGGAACGAGCGACTCCACAGGTCCATCAGTCGACGCGAGCCCGATCAGAACAAAGGTTCCACCACCCTTGCCCAGGAAGACCGGATCGCGCAAGTCGAGGTAAGAGACGATTCCCGACACCCCCGGTGAGTCTTTCAGTCCCGCCTCAATGGTGGCTAGCGCCTGCTCGCCCTGGTCCGAATCCGCTGCTGGCAGTCCCTCAACCACCAGCACCACCCGGTTAACAAACGGCGAATGAAATCGGCTGCTCAGCACCTGGCGGACAGTTTCCGCTTCGCTCCCTTCCACGCGGGTTGCCGTCTCAAGATGACGCTCGGCGTGAAAAGAGAATGGCAGAAGCGCCACGACGGCGATAAGGACGATCCCGGCCACCCAGAAACGGCGAACATTCATGAGTCCCATGATTTCAGACCAGATCGCGAACGTTAAGCTAAATTCGAGCTCTTTGATAGCATTGAAAGCTCCGCTCGTCTCAACCGGGGCCCCCGCGCAGGCAGTTCGTATAGTAATTAAGGATGCAGCTTTTGAGCGCTCGGCAACCCGCTCTTCGCGACTTGCGGGGACTATTCCGAAGCGGTTGAGGAGGACCTATTCCCAGACTCGTGATCCTCGCATTGCTTTTCGCCGTTCCTGTGTGGGCTGCCGACCCTCGCGTCGGCTCCTGGAAGCTCATCTCTGCGCAGTGCACCCTCGACCCACCTAACAAACTCTCCATCACCGATCTTCATGACGTGGTGCACGTCGTCATGTCCGGCGATAAGCAAATGGATTTCACGGCCGGCGGGAACGGGCACGAGACTTCCGTTACGGGCAATCCGTCATTCGATCATGTGGAGTTGCATAGAACCGACAAACGCCACGCCGAGGTGAAAGAGATGAAGGCCGGAGCGTTGGTGGCAACGGTTCGTGAACAACTTTCGGCCAACGGCAACGAACTGACGATCACCACCGTGAGCGTTGGCCATCCCGACCAGATCACTGTGTGGACGCGAAGTGGAGGCGCGAAAGCGGCCCACGATCTGTTCGCCGGCGATTGGACCCAGGACCTCAGCAAGACCCGTATGCGGCAGGGGCTGCCGCTCAAGATCGACGCGGACGGAAACGATGGAGTGCGTTTTTCGGGCGAGTTCAGCTATTCAGCCCATTTCGACGGAAAGCAATACGACCTTAGAAACTCCCGCAATGACACCGTGACACTTCAGCTCGTCGATTCGCACACGGTCGATGCAGTCTATCGCCGAGACGACCAGGTGACGCAAAACGACAGGTGGGTGGTTTCCGCCGATGGGCAGCAGATGACGCTGAACTCCACCGGAACTTTCGAAAGCGGCCAGCGTTTAACTGAGAAGCTGGTCTTCAAAAAGCAGTAAAGAGCTGCGCTTCCGGTTTACGCGTCCGACCAGGCCAAACGGCCGCTGCCCGCCGGCGCAGTTGCCGGCACCGGCGTTGGCGCGGGAACAGCTTTAGTCTCCCGAGCCTCTACTGAAATGATGCCCTTGCGGTGCATGAATTTCAGAATTCCGTTGACCGTATCTTCGAGCGAGGGATCGGCTTTGCCCCACTCCGAGGCATCCCGCGCCTTTTGATACGTGGTGCTGTCGTAACGTTTGAACTCCATCGCGGTGATGTTATCCACTGAGCCCACCAGAAAATCCAGCAGCGGAAAAAGAAGATCTTCCTTCCGGCATCTCCTTATCAGCTCGGGAACGAAATCGGCCACGCTGAATATTTCGAATTGCCGCCCGGTCGCCTTGGTGATCAGCCCGGTGATGTCCATCATGTTCGCGTAATCGTCGCGCACAACATGGTAGGTATTGTTCTCTGTTCCGGGAGTCGTCGAGATGGCAACAATGTTGTTTGCCGCAATGTCAGCGGGCACAAAGCTCACCTGGTTCAGAGCGTCCACGCCAATGCCGTGATTGACCATGAACGCAACCAGGCGAACGGCGATATCGAAGTTGTTTCCGCCTCCCGTAACCGAAGGGCTCACCAGCGCTGGCCGGAAAATCCGCACAGAAAGTCCCTTGCTGCGCGCGTCATCCACTACCTGTTCTGCTACCCACTTTGACTGGCTGTATCCGAAATCGAGCAGCTCCATGTCCCCGTTCTGGTCCGTCTCATACAGAACGCTCTTGACGGCCCAGCCGAACACGAAGGTTGTCGAGATGTAATTCAGGCTCTTGGGCCGTCCCTCGAAAGCCAGTCTCAAAACTTCGTTTGTTCCCAGTACGTTGGCTTCCCGCATCCGGTCGTAGTTGAACAGATAGTTCACGGTCGCGCCGTTGTGGAACACCGTATCCAACTTATTGGCGAGGAAATCCCAGACATCCTGCGTCAGGCCGAGTTTTGGATGCCCGAGATCGCCGCAAATCGGAATCACGCGAGCCTCAAACATCGACATCAGCCCGGCAGGGCAAGACCCCATCGATTCCATCGCCGCCTTTAATCTCTGCTTGCCCTGCGCTTCGTCTGAAGCCCTGACCAGTACATAGATCTTCGCCCGCGTCTGCTCCAGCAGGCTCTTCATCAGGAACGGCCCAATGAAACCGGTGCCGCCCGTGAGCAGCACGTGATTCAGGACAGGTATCGCAGGCACGGGTGCAGGCGCCGGGGGCGCGAAGATGAGCTTTCTGTCGCTGTTCATCAACTGCTTTTCTGCTTCGCGCTGCTCTTTACGGAATACCGCCAGAGAATGACGCAGCAATGTTAGCGCCTCTTCGGGAGCACGCTCCAAATGCTCCGCCAGTTGAAACAGCTCGGCTACGCTCACCCGCTGAATCACACCGATGTCTACCTGCCTGGCCAGAATATCGGCGCCTTTATCCTTCAAAAGCTCCTTGAGCTCATGCATGAACACGACAAGATCCAGCGAATCCAGCCCGGCTTCGACCAGGTTGTACGATTCCTGGCCGGTCAGGTTGTACCTGGCTTTCAATACGTCAAAAGAGGTGTGGATTTGAGAACAGGGCTCAGAGGTTCCCGCGTCCTTCTCCCGCGAAAACTCTGAGAGTACATTAAACTCGCCTGCCAGCCACATTTGCTTGGCCTTGTGGCGCATGATCTTGCCCGAACTGGTTCTTGGAATCGCTCGAGGCGCTATGAACGAAATCAACGCGGTTTCAACGTTGATGTAATTCCGGACCGCAGCGGCAATCTTGCGCGCATCCGGTAGCACCTTGGGATTTTTCACTTCGGCCACGATTGCCAGCGCCGGCTCACTGTCTTCGTGAATCTGGAATGCGGCCACGCAATTGCTCCGGATCAGCCCTGACGCCCGTTCCACAACGCTTTCGATATCCTGCGGGTAATAGTTTTGACCGCGGAGAATAATCATGTCCTTGATGCGGCCGCAAACGTAGAGCTCGCCGTCGTGGAAGAAACCCATGTCCCCGGTCCGCAGGTAGCCATCGTCATACGGGCTGTCGTCCACCAGCCGCGCGCGAAACTGCTTCAGCGTCAATTCCGCATTCTTCCAGTAACCCTGGCACTTTCCACCACCGGCTATCCAAATCTCTCCGATGAGACCTTCTTTAAGAGCGAAGTGCCGCTCCGGCTCCACGATCTTGACATTGAGACCGGGAAGCGGAGTACCGCAACTGACAATCTGCGTGGACGCGTCGATTTCTGAAACCTCGGTCGTCATACGGGCCTTGCCCAGCGCCAGGCCTCGCTTGTTGACGGAAACAATGTTGCGGCCGCCAAGCGAAACCGCCAGCGTATTCTCGGCCAGCCCGTAAGCGGCATAAAAGCTCGCTGACCTGAGTCCGTAGGGCTGAAACGCCTCCAGAAACCGTGTGTACGTATCCGGCTTTACTGGTTCCGCTGCCACCATCAAAACTTCGAGCGAACTCAGATCGCAATCTTCAAGGCTCTCCTTCGAAAGCCTTCCGGCGCGCAGGCAATAGTCAAACGCGAAGTTGGGTGCGGCCGTTGCGGTAGCCCGATAGGTCTTTATTGCGTCAAACCACAGGGCAGGGCGCTGAATGAAATCCATGGGAGCGAAACCGTACGTCGTCCCGCCTTTCAGCGCGGGATAAAGGTAGCACCCGATCAGCCCCATATCGTGATACTGCGGAAGCCAGGAGACGACTACAGGGGAGGGGTGGTCGATCACCAGCGGGTAGGTATCCAGAATGTTTTCGTGCGAAACGATCACACCCTTGGGCTCCATCGTCGACCCTGATGTGTACTGGAGAAACAGAATCTTCGAAATCTCGGTAAAAGGATCGTCGGTGATCGTATCCACGAAGGGTTCGGTGACAATCCAGGGAAGATTGGAGATGTAGTCAACGTCTACGCCGGATGTCGAGATTCCGCTTCGGGCGAGATTCGTTTTCAAAGATGCCCGGTAGTCGCTGCTGGTCAAGATTCCGGCCGCCTGGCAATCCTTTGCAATGTGGACCATTTTGTACAGGGCGCTCTGGAAAGAGCGAGAGCCAGGGGGATAGACTGGCACGGGGATCAATCCGGCGCGAACGCAGCCAAAGAACGCGCAGATCATCTCCAGGCCCGGCGGGTAGGCGAGCAAGAGCCGGTCTCCCGCCACGAATCCATGTACATCCCGCAGGTGTCCGGCGATCGCCTTCGTCCTCTGGATAAACGACCCGTAGGAGTAGCACTCGATTGGATTTCCGTTCAGGTCAAGGTACGCGTAGAGGAGTTTGTTTGGGTGCTCATCCCCGAGCCTATCCAGTTGGTCCAGTATCGACACCATATTCGATCAGGAATACCCTTCAAATTAGATTGCGAGAACTCAGTGCGTTGGAAATACTTACCCTGTTGCTGTTGCATGGGCCAAGATACCGCAAATAACGACTGAGCCACGGGATGCGAGGTTTCAGTCAAGGCTAACATTGAAAATATCGGCAATTACCGATATTTGCCAATGTGCCGCTCGGTCTGGTCGGGGGCAAATCCGCCTCACGGCCAAGCTCGGGCAGCGGGGAAGTCTTGCAGGGTCCGCCGGGGCGTTTATGGCCCATTCAACGGATTGTCACACTGTCTGTCCGTCCATGGTAGCAGAGCCAGGGGGCAATGCGGCGCATCTTCGTTGCTGAAATTGCTGTCATGTACCCGCTCGTCCACCTTGAATTCCCTTGATTCTTAATGAGCTTTCGCGCTAACATACAGGCTCCGACGCTGCTGGCGACGACGTAGTAGTTCGCCCTTTTCCTTGGCAGCCGACGCCGCCGGCCGGAACGTGCCGGTTCGGCTTGACACAATCATGGAGGTGCTGGTGACGTCCGGGACCGAAGCGGTAATCACTCTTAGGCCGGATGCAGGTGATCTTGTACCTTCTGAGGCTCCGCCATCTCAATCCATCTCCGACCCCGTAGACGCGTCTTCCTTCCCGAAAGTCCTGCGCCGCCGCCTCGAGAGTTTCTTCGCCGACCAGAAGATCTCCCCCAAAGCCGACCTCTCAATGTGGCTCAAAGTTGCCGTGGGTCTTTCCGCGCTTCTGGGCAGTTGGATTGCCATCTACGCATTTAAGCCGGATTCATGGAGGTTTGTCGCCCTTTACCTCCTCGGCGGCCTGGCCCAGACATTCCTTTTGCTGAACATCGCCCACGACAGCAACCACAACGCCATCTCGTCCGTGCCGTCTGTAAACAAGCTCCTGAATTACGTCTTCGATGTTTGCGGAATCAGCTCGTACATGTGGCGTATTCTTCACCATCGCGGCCACCACTCCTGCATCAATCTCCAGGGCGAAGACGATGCCCTTACCGGGCGCGGCATCTTCCGGTTTACGCCCCATGAACCGCGCACGCGCCTGCACCGGTTCCAGCACATCTACGCGCTGTTCTGTTACGCCCTTTTCTCTCTCGACTACATTTTCCTCAGGGACTTTGAAGCCTTCTTCTTGCCCACCCACGACTATTTGAGGCGCACCAGGCATCCACCCCGGGAGTACGCAATCTTATTAACCGGCAAGGCGCTCTACGTCACTTACATGCTCATTTTGCCGCTGGTGGTGCTGGGGAAACCTCTTCTGCTGGTCGCACTGTCGTTCCTGCTGGTCCATTTGATCATCGGTCTGACCGTGTCGCTGGTTTTCCAGACTACGCACACCGTCGACAGCACCTACTTCCCTTCAGGCCGCAGCGAGTTCGACAACGGCGTGTACCACATCTTCGCCACCACAGCCGATTACGCAACCGAGAACCCGCTTGTCGGTTGGCTCACGGGCGGACTCAACCACCACATCGCCCATCATCTGTGCCCGTACGTCTGCCACACTCACTATGCGCCGCTCACCCGGATTGTGAAGCAAACCGCCGAGGAGTATGGAGTTCCTTACCGGCAACATCCAACCATGACGCAGGCCATCGTGCATCATCTGATACTTTTAAAGCAACTGGGAAACGAAGATTAATGCAGGACACTTGGCACTTTATCCGGGATACCCAACCGCTTCAGGCAGACTACATGAGATTCGAAACCGTTCAAAGCACCCATACGGGCGAGGTATAACGTTGCCCACTCCTATACCCGTTGTTTCCCGAATTCGTTCTTTTGCTGACTCGCCTGCGATGGTCCGCAATCCCGTCGAGGTTTTAACCAGGTACACGGAACAATACGGCGACACATTCAAGTTCTACATAGGTGGTCTTAAAGAAGCCATCGTCACCACCAATCCCGACGTCATTCAGCATGTGCTGAAGACCAACTGGGAAAACTACCAGAAGTCGGACATTCAAGTAAAACGGATGGGCCACTTTCTGGGCAAAGGCCTGCTCACCACCCACGGAGAGGCCTGGCGCAATCAGCGCCGTCTTATCCAGAAGGGTTTCGACCGCAAGCAGCTTGAGGCTCTGTCTTCCATCATGCAGGACTCGCTCGCCGAGTCGCAGAAGGGTTTCGAAAGAGAAGTCCGTGTCGGCGCCGTCGACATTTATCCCCACCTCATGAAAATGACTTTCTCGATGGTCGCCCGGTCGCTCTTTGGCGCCAAGTTGAAAGACGAAGACATCGACCTGGTCAGCCATACCATCTGCACCGTCCAGGAATTCATCGTCCGGCAGACTCTCCAGCCTTACATGAATCCCTGGTTTGCCGTCTCGGGCGATCTGCGCAAACACGAAGAGATGCGCACCCGCGCTGACAGCATCCTGATGGCCTACATCAAGCAACGCCGCCACCAGGAGCCCGGCAACGATCTTCTGCAGACATTGATGGATGCCCGCTACAGTGACGGACACGGAATGACCGACGAGCTGGTCCTGAGCGAGAGCATGCAACTGCTGGTTGCCGGCCATGAAACATCGTCGAACGCTCTATCGTGGATGTTCTACCTGTTAAGCACGCGTCCCGATTGCCTCGAAAAGGTGCGGCAGGAATTCGACTCCATCATCGGCGATGCGCCTCTCAGTTACACTGACGTTCCGCGTTTTGAATTTACCGCCCAGGTGATTTCGGAGGCTCTGCGCCTCTACCCGCCATTTTGGATGATCGACCGCATGGCGGTTGCCGACGACCTTGCCGGCGACATCGCCATACCGAGCGGATCGACGGTGATTGTCTTCGTCTATGGTGCGCACCACGCGCCAAAGTACTGGCCGAACGCGGAAACCTTCGACCCCGAGCGTTTCACCAAGGAAAACGAAAAGCTGCAACCGCCCTTCACCTATCTGCCCTTCGGTGGCGGACCGCGGGGCTGCATCGGCGGTAACTACGCCATGCTGCAAATCCTCATGATTCTGAGCGTTCTGCTCAGGAGATACGATTTTCAACTCGCCCCCGGACAGCAAATCGAAGCGCGCCCCATGGTCATCCTGCGCCCCAAAAACGGAATCCGCATGAACTTCACCGAGGCAAACGCACGCGACCGTCACGCAATTGTCCAGGAATAGAGTCTTCCACTTCACTTACTCCGTAAAATCCACCGCCCTCCCATTCCTCATCTGCGTTCGGAACAATGCGGCGGTAAGTGTCGGCTGTGACTTCGCCGGAGGCTCAGGCAGGTCAATGGCGCTCCAGCCGTGCGCGCCTCAACCAATCGCGCTTCGCTTGGACTATGCTCCGCCGACTCTTCCTGTCAGCACTGTCATCGACGCTTTGGGCAACAGTATTTCCTGGCCTTGCTTCCATTCCACGACGCTGCGGCTGGGCGGTCCGTCGGGGTCCGCATGACTGGTCGCTCCTGACGAATGCCACACGTATTCGGCTGCTCCAAACGTCACTGTCTTCACCTGCCCCATAAATCCAGCCGCCGTTTCCTTCCCACCGCGATCGAATGAAATCTTCACCGTGTGTGGATTGCTCGGATCTTTGTTGATGATCAGCATCGACCATTGCCCGTCCGGCCGCTTTACCGCATACGCCGAAAGCAAGTTCCGTTTAGCGTCATCCAGCAAGTCTGCCGTTGCCGGGTAGATCAAGTGTGTCCCGCCGCCGTGCTGCACCCAGTCAAGATTTAAAAGCTGGCTGGCGAAATACTGCGCCGTGTACTGCTTGATATCAAGATGCTGGTCGGCGACGAAGTTTCCATAAGTGCTCCAGGCCTGGCATCCGGGACGCAACGGTTCCGGCTGCACCGGCGAGTGATAGTACACCGCGTTCGGTCCGGCGTGCGTCAAAAACGTTCCTACACTGTCTCCCAGCCACAATGCCGAAAACACATCCTGCATCGGATCCGTTAACGACCACGACACGTTGCTCTCGGTAATCATCAACGGCACATCTTTAGGCACTCCGTCTTCACGCCAGGCATCAATCACGTCTTCCACTAATTGCGGCTCGCGGTACAAATCTGACCAATTCACCTGGCATGGATCGAACGGGTAATGCTCGAACGAAACAAATGCCAGGTCCGCGATCTTGCCGTGTTCTTTCAGATAGTCGATAAACCGGCCCATCCAGGAGGTGCGCCCCTGGGCGTCGGGCCAAATCTTGATATCCGTGTTCTCACCGGTGAAGATAGGGCCTCCCAGCTTCAACTTAGGATCCACCTTGTGCAGCGCTGCCGCCCATTGCACGTAGAGTGCAGCGTAGTCCTCAGGCAGCATATAAGCCCCGTCCGGTTCCTCTCCCATTTCGACATAGGAAATCGGATAGCCCCGCTTTTCGATGTACGCGACTTCAGCCGCACTGTCTTCCGGAGTCGAGTAAATCATGGCAATCGGAATCATCGCCGGCAGGTGATTGGTATAGCCGCTGGTAAAGAACAGATCGAATCCCGTTTGAACGCGCGAAGATACCTCACCTTCCTCCGAATGCCACGGATCAACTGAAGATGCCTGGATCATAGTCTGCGCCTGTCCCGGCTCATGCTTCATCGTGTCTACGAATTGGCCCAGCGAATTGAAATTGCCTGCATAGATTTCACTAATCGCGTAGCCCACGCAGTTGCGCGGATCGGCAGCGCCATGCGTATCGCAGGTATTTGACGATTCTGTCATCCAGATGCGCAGGAACCGCGTCAGAACCGGACGGTCCGCAAGCCTCAGCACCGCATTTCCGCCCGTGCCCGCTGTTACTTCGCCCTGAGGGAACTGCACCCATAGACCATCGGCAGGCTTGTCCAGCGCATCTTCCTTCCCCGTCCAGTACTGCACCACGTAACTGGTCGCATAGGGGTTCGCCCATGCAATCTGAATCGCGTCGATCTGCTGCGGCAATGGGAATTCGATCACCACCCATTGCGGATGCGCAGAGTCCGGCTCGCCTGTGAATCGGCTGGTCAGGTAAGGATTGCTCTTCCAGTAAGTCGACAAGTCTCCATCCGTCATGCGCGAATACTCATCCTGTCCGGAGTCCGATCGCGTGGTCCCACGGTGCGGAAGCCGGTACCCATAAGACTTGCTCAGAAACTCTGTCGGTTCGGCGCTTCCTGCGAAATACCCGCTCTTGTGCGCCTCATCGCTCCACTTTCCATTTGGGTTCCAGTGCCATGCGTCATACGTCAATTCGGTGTTCTGTCGATACGAAATCGGTCCCCACCCTGCTGATAGCCCCGCCTTCACGATTGGCTCGGAGTACACCTTGTCCAGGTCCGTCGTGGGAAGAATATCCATCGTCGTTCCCATGGCTTTATTGGGTTCGAACGCGACTGCTTTTCCCTCAGTTACATCCACATGAATGGTTGTTTGCGCATTCGCCGCAGCGCTATGACCGATCGCAGTTGAGAAGATAGCGGCAGAAATGCCAAGAATCTGCAGAGAAGATAGGCGCATATTCGATCCCTCGAAACAATTCTGTTTGAGACTCGTCCCGCTATGAAGCAGCAGGAGCTTTTGGTTGGAAAACGGCCGGCACTCAAAGACTTCGGCGTAAACTGTGGACCGAGGAAAACGCCGGGAAACCCCGCTTCACATCTGGCGATCGGTTTCCGATGTGCTTGACCGGCAACGCACAATCTCCGCGACTCAGCGTTACAGGCAATCCACTCCAATCGCGGTGACGCCGCAGTCGCCCCGTGTGGACCTCATCATCAGGCTAGAAGGTCACCTTTCCCGCGAGCTGAATCTGACGGGGGTTATTCGATGTGTAGCTGACGACGCCGAAGTTCGGGTCGTCAACTGAGGTGTCCGGAGTCCCGAAGACAGGATGATTGAGCGCATTCTCAGCTTCGAGTCGGAGCTCAAAATTCATCCCTTCACGCACTTTCGCCAGCGAAAACTCCTTCTCTACCGACATGCTGGTGTTAAAGGCTTTTGGAGACCTGACTACTCCGGTAACGCGAGGGGCGTTTCCAAATACGTACAGCGGCGGCAATTGGAAGACTCCCGGATTGGCGAAATAGTTATTGATCCAGTAGGAGTCCTTTCCCCCGCTGCGGAGAGGCATAGCCAAGATGTTGGGCCGCTGCGTGCCGTAGGTTGGGAGGGAGGTTCCGTCATAGGTGGAAAAAGGAAGCGGCCGTCCCCACGAAATCCGCCAGATGCCGTTGGTCTTCCATCCGCCGATAATTGCATTCAGCGCTGCCGGCATGTTACCCAGGAATGCCTTGCCGTGGCCCACAGGCAAATCGTAGGTGTAAGTGAATTGATAGACGAAGGGTATATCGAACGTGGAGAGACTCCGTTCCAGCCACGGCTTGTTGGGATCCTCAAGGCTCGAAAAGCTGCCCAGCCACGTGGTGTTATCGTCGGGAGCCGAGGCATCGTCCATCGACTTTGACCAAACAAAGCTGGCTAGGAATTGCAGGCCGTTGGAATAACTCTTCTCCGCGGTCAGTTGCATTGCGTCATATTCCGATGTCGCAATTGGAGGCGGTTCGATGGTGACGCCACTGGGGAACTGCGGATACGGAATCTGCAGCATAAATTCGGGAATCTGCGGAGCTGAAAGAGTGCTGTTGGGATCCGTGTTGATGCCATAGAACGGATTCGCCACCATGGTGGTCAGGCTATTAATCTGGTTGGCGTTGTAACTCTCCACCTCAGGCCCAAGATGGTTGATGTAGTTGTCCCCCGAAAAATAAAGATGCGTGTCTTTCTTTCCCACGTACATCATGTTGGTAATGATCTTGTACGGAAGCTGCATTTCGATCCCGAAGCTCCAACTCTGCTCATAAGGCGTGCTGGTCACGTTGCGCAGCGGACCATTTGCACCGTAACCGTAGTCGTTCAACAAACCCAGCGAGCTCCCTGGAGGCTGGATCAATCCATTCGGGAAAGGATTGCTCAGGTGCAGGTAAGGAGTCGCGCCGTCGTTGTTGTAAGTCGTGATTGCAGTCGTGTACTGGTTGTATCCCTGCGAACCGTAAGGCGCCACGCCGGTTGCGCCTGACCGTGGCTGCGAATAATAGATGCCATACCCACCGCGAATTACGGTTCTGGGATCGAGCAGGAAGGCAAAGCCAAAGCGTGGCTGAATATCTTTCCAATCGTCGTTCACAATGCGGCGCTCTTTGGAATTGGCGAAGACTTCGCCTCCCATCAGGGTCAGCCCCGGAACGGAAACCGGAAATGGCACATTCAGGTTCAACCAGTTCTGGCGATTGAAACGGTCGGTGCGGGGCATCGATACGTCGTAACGCAGGCCGATGTTCAGGCTCAGTCTCTTGGTTGTCTTCCAGTTTTCCTGAATATACCCGGCATACTGACGGTCTTCTGTGGCCGGGCGATCCTGGATTTCGTAGTAAGTGCCGCCGCTCGAGTCATTCGTCATCTGGCCCATCATGAAGGCTGCCATGCCGTCTCCGCCGCACTCCGAGAATGCGTTGGGACATTGCGACGTTCCGAAATGATCGAAGGTGAAGATACCGTTGGGAGCATTGGTCTGAATGTAATTCATCTGGTGCTGACGGCCCTCGAACCCAAACTTCAACTCGTGACCGCCCACAACTTTGTCAAGGGCAATTGTAATTTGGCCCGTATCCTGACCCTGCCTGTAATTGCCGTATGGGTCGCCCCCGATGCTGGCATAACCCGCGGAATAGTATGTGCTCTGGTCGATAAACATCGAGGGAACGCCCATGAATCCGTTGGAGTTGAGATAGCCTGGGAATCCAAGCTTATTGACCGGGTTAGTAACTCCGCCAGCCCCGTTGTACGCCAGAATTTCTTCCGCACCCCGCGTGAAGCCAAGTGTCGTGGTCAGCAACAGCGTCTTGGTGAAAGTATGTTCATCGTTGAAGGTGAATAAGTGAGCCGTAGTTTTGTTGGGACCTCCTGCGTTGGGGTCGGCAAAGTTGCCGAAGGAGTTATAGCCAACATAGCTATTCCACTGCTGTGAATACTTGGCGCTCATCAAATTCTTTTCGTTGAATCGATGGTCGATCTTGATATCGAATTGATTATTGGGGTTGCTGCTGGCCCCGGAAGCGATCCAGTTGTCGTAGATAGTCGGATTGGGCATGTTCGCCGTCGGCTCGGGGAACAACTTCATCATCGCTTGAGCTATCGGATCGATCAGGTCGCCCGTGCCTCCCGATAATTGATAGGGCGTGCCCTCCAGCTTGGGGTTACCGGGGCTCGCGTATTTGCCGACATTGTTGTAGGGAATGAACGTGCTACGATAGGCTCCCGCAGCGGTGGGATTCAGGCCGGAGGGGTTGCCGGGTTGGTAGACGCCGGAATATGGATCCCATATCTGTCCAGCCGCTACGCTGCACATGCCGTTGTTATCGAATGTTCCGCCTTGCGCGGTGCATACTTCGCCAAAGTCTCCATTGTTGCGCTCGGCGTCGGAGGGCACGCCGGCCTGGTAAGTGGACATATAGGTTTGCAGCGTGGCGTCGTAGTCGAAGAAGAAAAATGTCTTGTTTTTGAAAATGGGACCGGAGATGGTGCCGCCAAAGTCGTTGCGATGCACAGGTGGAAGCGGAATTCCACTCTGGTTGTTAAACCAGTTGTTGGCATCGGTGACCGTATTACGGATGAAGTCGTAACCCTCGCCATGGAATGAATTTGATCCCGAGCGCGTGATCATGTTGACCACCGAGGCGCCGGAAAACCCATACTCGGCGCTGAAATTCGATTGCTCCACGCGAAACTCATCAACCGCTTCAGGCGACGGAGTGTAGGTGACATTTGTCACACCGCCGTTCGGCTCATAGTTCGTCACTGTTGCGCCATCCATCAGCACGTCGGCCGTGGAATTGCGGCTGCCGTTGGAAACGAAGTTGGTTCCGGTGCAGTTGATGGCGCACTGATCGTCCGTCTCTGTCACACCCGGCGTCAGCATGGTCAGATCCATCACGTAGCGATCCACCAGCGGCAGGTCGTTGATGAATTTCCTGTTGATCACCAG
Organism: Occallatibacter sp.; assembly: GCA_035504315.1. GTDB lineage: Bacteria > Acidobacteriota > Terriglobia > Terriglobales > Acidobacteriaceae > Telmatobacter. The sequence goes on along the minus strand of DATJSB010000108.1, from coordinate 6,863 downwards.
GCCGGTGGTCGCGTCTTCAGTATCGAGCACCTTGTCCTGCGACTTCACCTCCACTGTCTCCGATGAACTGGCAACCTTCAGAGCAATGTTGGAGCTCGGGTTTTCGCCCACGTTCACCCTGATATTGGTGCGCTCGGTCTTCTCAAATCCCGGCATCTCGGCAATCACCGTATAGAGGCCGGGAGAAACGGACCGGAACAGGTATCGGCCATCGCCGTCCGTTGTCGTATTGCGTCTGAATCCCTTTTCCTGATCCAGGAGGGTAATTCTCACCCCGGGAATCACGGCGCCACTACTGTCAGTCAACAGTCCGCTCACGGTTCCGAAATAGCCCTGCCCCAGCGCGATTGCCGACACCAGCAGCAGGACCGTTAACAGGCTTGCACCCCAGAGGAGCCACCGAGATTGCTTTTCGATCACCATCGAGAATGTGCTCACCAGATCTCCTCCAATCCCCAAAACAGTTCGGCCGTCTGCTTCCGTCTGTCCGATGTCTGCGCTTCCCTGCCACACGGATTTCGTGCGAGCCACGGCATTTTCCCAGATACTACGTCCTTTTTCTTTCAGCTCTTCGCGAGCTCGCCTTTCAGCTTTTTGCAAGCTCGCCGCTCCCAGGTGCTTCCACTCCAGCGAGCACAAATCGTTGGGGTGGAGACAATGGCGGTCGCGTCGATTCCGCTGCTCGGCTCCGCGATATTGCAACTCGGAAGATGCTTTAAGTCCGGTTCTCAGGAAGCTTTGAGCTGCCGTCATTGAGATTGCAGAATCTTTGCGCGCGGGAATCCGGTTGTCAAGTAGTAACGGGCCCCAGTGTCACAACGCCGAAGCCGCGCCCCTTGGGGAGAGACTTGACGGGCCTGATTCTCAAGCCACTTTTGACTCCCCGCTCCCGGTCACCCCCGCTCCAGTTCATTTAACCGTTTCCGCGAAACACCGCCCCGAAGTGCGCACATGCCGGGACCGGAAACAAGATTGGACCAGTCAAACAACTTGCCGCCCATCGTCAATTCTCGAGAAGCCGGCGTGGCAACTGCGATCAAGACGCGGCGAGCAAAACGGGGAACGATGGAGCAGTTGGTGACCTATTCAATGCGTGATTCAGACGTGATTCATCGAGCATACGTGCACACGTACAACTTGGCCAGCGCATGCTAACCACGAGTCGAGTGGCATTCGCTGCCGCTGACATCAAACTGCTGAATCCGCGTGACTTATTCTACGCTCGTGTCGGTGATCGCAGGCTGAAGATCCGCGCCGGTTACGATGGAGTCAGCCCCAATCCCGGACCGGAGGGAAGCACCAGTTTTCCTTTTTCCACCCTGACCCCGCGCCACGGATCATTCGCCACAAGCAGGTTGCCATCCAGATCCGCGTAGTCCACCAGCGGCGACAGGTGCGCGGCCGCAGTCACCGTGCAGGAGCTGGAGACCATGCACCCGATCATCACCTTCAAGTTCACGGCGCGGGCAATTTCGATCCAGCGCAGCGATTCCAGGATGCCTCCCGCCTTGTCTAGCTTCACGTTGATGCCGTCGTAAGCCTCGGTCAGATGCGGAATCATGCTCGCCTCGGTGCAGGCTTCGTCGGCGTAGAGGGGCAGGTGAACCTTGCTCCGCACGTACTTCGTCTCTTCCAGCATGTGCGCCGGCATCGGCTGCTCGACATATTCGACGCCCTTCGTTTCCAGCCAGTTGATCTTGCGAATCGCCTCTTCCTTGTCGGTCCAGCCTTCGTTTGCATCCACCCGGATGGGCTTGCTGGTCACGCTGCGCACGGCCTCGATGGTGGCTTCATCGGTCTTGAGTCCCACCTTCACCTTGAGCACCGGATAGTCGGCCGCCTCGAGCGTCTTCTGGCGCGTGATTTCGGGTGTGTCGATGCCAATGGAGAAGTCGGTAATAGGTGCCGCGGCCGGATCGAGGCCTAGCATTTTGTAGATCGGCAGGCCCATTTTCTTGCCCAGCCAGTCAAAGACGGCAATGTCCACGGCAGACATCGCGGCATGTTGATTGGGTCCAAGCGCCGCGCGCACCTGGGACAGCATCTTCCGGTACATCCAGGGATCACCTTGCTCAATTTGTCCGGCGATGGCTTCAATCGCCTGCATCGCAGAAGCGGGAAACTCCTTGTAGCGGATGATCGGTGCTCCTTCGCCGTGCCCCGTAACGGCGTCGCGGCTGTACTCCACCTGCACGGTGTCACGGTAATCGCTCGACGACATCGTGGTGGTCCAGGTATGGCGCAGCATCAGGCGCTTCAAGCTGCATTGCACGCTGGCCGCCTGGGCCGCAGGCTCACTTTGCACAGCGAAAACCGGCACGGGCAGCACTGCGGCAGCGCCGGCCAGTTTCAAACATTCGCGCCTGTTCATGGTTTCACTCTCCTTGCGGTCACAAAAAGTTGCGTCCAGGGCATGTCGTCGAGACGGTCAATCTGAACCCCAGGATGGCCGCGCGGAGTGTCGTTGATGAATTCCCCGTTGCCCAGGTACATGCCGGTGTGGGTAATGTGCTCCGGGCGGGAACCGAAATAAAGCAGGTCGCCGGGCTCGAGATCTTTGCGGTCGACGGGCACTCCTCCACTCCATTTGGCCTGCACGCTGGCGTCGCGCGGCATCTCGATTCCCCGCTGCCGCTCCAGCATCTGCATGAAGCCCGAGCAATCGTATCCGAAGCTACTCACTCCGCCCCAGGTGTAGGTGACGCCAATAAACCTGCGCGCCAGCTGAAGCATGGCGTCGATGCTGAGCACCTTGGTCTGCGCGCTAACATCGCCTTGCTGAATCCAGGCGAGGTCTCCGCTCACGAGCCGCACCTGGAGCCAACGTTTCGTGGCATCGATCTTGCCATCGACCAGTTCGAGGCGCGACTCCCATGGCAGATTGAGCAGTGGAGCGTGAGTAGTTGTATCCGGCTCTCGGTAGACATTCGCGCTCAGCGAGGTTACATGCACGGCCTGGCCTTCGCCGGCGTAAGTTTTGCCGTTCAGCGGCCGCAGATCTGCTGCCTTGACCCAGCCGGTGTAATCGTCAGCGGTACGGATATTGTAGAAGTCGCCATCTCTGCTCAGCGTAAGCACTCCGGTTCCATAAAGCGCCTGTGAAACCACATCGCTCATCGCCGACGCGTTGTGGTACATGTTCACCACCGGCCTGGCCACCACAAAATCCGCATTGGGGACAGTCTGCTGGGCCGCGGTCGCTGCCACAGCGGCAATCGACGCTGTGAGAGCAAAACCCAAACGAAGCAACGGCTCTTTCATCGCATTGAATCTCTGAAGAATAAATCATTCTGCGCGCGGCTGACCGCGGCCTTCAAGTTGTCGGGCATATCAGCCTTCTATCGCCTTGCGGACATTGCCGTTGGACTTGCGCAACCGCCGCGCCGCTTCCGTTTTCCCAACCTTGGCATTGCACATTACCAGCGCCAGCGGCAAACTCATGCCGGCCTTTTGAATTGTTGCGATTGCGTGCGCGCGTTCCACTCCACCCAGCATCTCCATAACCTGGATGCCGCGCTCCAGGAGTTTCCTGTTTTTCAAGTGCAGATTCACCATGAGGTTGCTATAAACGTAGCCCAGGCGGACCATGGCTCCCGTCGTGAGCATATTGCAGATCAGCTTTTGCGCAGTTCCCGCTTTCAGGCGCGAAGAACCGGCCAGCACTTCCGGGCCAACTTCCACTTCGATGGCAACGTCGGCGGCCTTGCCCAGCGCCGAACCGCGATTGCAAACCACGGCCACAGTAGCCGCGCCCTTGCTGCCGGCATAGGTAAGGGCGCTGAGAGTGTATGGAGTCACACCACTCGCGGCAATCCCCACCACTACGTCGTGCCTGCCGGGTCTTCTCGCCGCTATATCGCGCCGGCCCATCTCAACCGAGTCTTCGCTGGCCTCGGTGGCCCGGGCCAGCGCGCGCTCGCCTCCGGCCATCACAAACTGCACCATCTTTGCGCTCACTCCGAATGTCGGCGTAGCCTCCGATGCATCCAGGGCGCCAATGCGTCCGCTGGTGCCGGCTCCAACGTAAATCAGCCGTCCGCCTTTTGCCAGGCGTCCGGCAATTAGCTCCACCGCCTCGGCGATCTGCGGCAGCACGCGACGGATCGCTCGAGGAACGGCCGCATCCTCATGGTTCATTGCGTTCACCAGCTCGAGCGCGTTCATCGTGTCAAGATTTCCAGTTGCTCGATTGCGGCCTTCGGTTGTTAGTTCTCGATATAGCATCTGAATTCTGTGACCCTGTCTTTCCTACGCATGATTTTCTTCCCGGTTGCCGCGCGGATGGATTCGCGTCGGTAGATTGAAATGCCGCTCCCGAACGAGTTACTGTAAGTGTCGCGTACTTGGCAGGACATTCTTTCGTCGCTGCCATCGGGTCAAGTCCGGAGCACCTATCCCGCCGGTGCAGGCTGTACATTCTTTCGAGCCTTGATTTGCTTTGAGATGTTCCACTCTCGCTCCGCGTCGCGCGGACGGCCAAGCATCCGGTAGGCCTTCCCCAATATAAAGTGCGCCTGATCGAAATCAGGATCGACTTGTATAGCTTTCTCCAGTGGACTTACCGCTTCCTGCGGCTTATTCAGCGCCATATAACATTGGCCTAACTCAAAAAAAGCATCCCGATAAGATGGATTCTCTTCGACCGCCGCGGTGAGATAGGGAACCGCCTGAGCCGGTTGTACAAGCTCCCGAAGTATACGCCCCATCATGTAATTTGAAATCGGGTCGCGAGGATTTCGGCTGAGTTCCTGCTTGAATTCCGCCTCTGCTTCCGGCACTTTGTGCTCTCTATAGTCAATCAGACCCAGGCTTGAATGAACTGCCGGAAAGTTCGGATCGGCTGCCAATGCCGCTTGAAACTCCTTGAATGCCTTCGGCTCGTCGTACTCAATGTCATAGGCCATCCCCAGCATGAAATGCGCTTCCGGCGAATTCGGATCGATATCCATGATCCGTTTGAAAACCTGCGTGACACCCGCATAGTTCTTGGCTCTCCAATAAGCTTTCCCGAGGATATCGAGAGTGGGAAGGTCGTCCGGTTGCAACTGGCTCGCCCGCTCCAGGTAAACTGCCGCTACGCCGAATTGGTCAAGAGCAAAAAGGTCCAGTCCCGTCAGGTCAAGCGATTGAAACGTCGGAGTCGCTGCCGCGAAGGAGCGAAGCAGGGGCAGCGCTTCCTGATAGCGATGTGCCCGAAAGTACGCCACGCCGAGATTTCGCCGTGTAATCGGGTCGTCTTTCCTCAGCTTCAACGCCTGGAGGTAAAGCGAAATGGCTTCGTCATCTCGTCCCTGCCGCGCAATCGAGATGGCAAGATTGTTGAGCAGTTCCACCGACTGGGGGTCCAGCGCGAGCGCTTTGCGAAAAGATTCCTCGGCCGTGTGGTTGTCTCCCTCCTGCAACGCGCGCGAACCCTGCGCAACCCATTGCGAAAACTCCTCTCGCACCTGCGATGCATCTCCGGTTGCCTGCTGCCCGCGGGCCAGGCCGCAGATTGCCAAACTCACCGCCAGCATCGCGACCACGCCAAATAAATTCCCGAGTTTATCGTGCCGCTTGGTCCGTTGAAGGCGCTCAGTCATCGCATTGCCGCAACCGAATCCCATAGTCGCCTCTTGATAGTCGCATCCTGATCAACAATATAGCGCCACGCACTTCCCGGCCAGTCTCGCGGCTCGTTGATCGCCGCAACCGGGCGCACCGTCCGCAGTTTGTGCGCAAATTGCCCAAAAATGCTCAATCTGTTGACAGTGTACTGCGAGTATGCTAAAAATCACTTCCAAGGACGCAAACGCTTGCGTAGGTTCCCCGCCGATACGACATCGGTGACATCGGCCGACCCTCAGCGCGTTTGCAGTCCTCGATTTTGGGGAATTTCGCACATATCCCTGCTTCACCTGGCAGCACTTCGCAATTCACGATTTCGCCCCGATTCATAAAGGGATGCAAGGAACATCCGTGCGAATATTTATCTCTTTGCACGTCCCTTGTCTTTTTTTCTGTCGAAGGTCTGAGCAGTTCGTGAGCGTGCGCGTCGCGCTTTGATGTTTGCACTCATTGCGTTACTGGTTTTGTCTGCCTCTCCACGGAGAGGGAGTCTGATGCTGGCGTAAACAAGCAAAACAAGAACTAAGACCGCAAACTAAACACCTTTTGTGAGGAGACTCAGTATGCAAAGAATTCGGATTTTCGCAGCCGCACTCGCGCTTCTTCTCGTATGCCTTCCCTGCTCATTGCGCAGCCAGGAACTCCAGGGAACAATCAGCGGCACTGTGAAGGATGCCACTGGGGCTGTCATAACCAATGCCACCATATCAATTGTGCTGCAGGGCGGCACCAGCGCCGCTCGAGTCCTTAAGTCCGACGCTCGCGGCAACTACACCGCCACGAACCTTCTGGCCGGCACCTATACCATCACCTTCTCAGCGCCGGGCTTTGAAAACTTCAAGGCGAACAATATAACCCTGTTCGTCGCGCAATCGCGTTCAGTCGACGCCTCGCTCAACCCTGGTCAGGTGAGCCAAACGGTCACAGTCGAAGAGAATTCTGAAACTGTCGATACAACCAGCGCCGCTGTCGAGGGCACCATCAGCGGGGTCCAGGTAGAGGAGCTGCAGTTAAACAATCGTAATTACGAGCAACTCGTTACCCTGCAGCCAGGCGTGGTCAGTGCCTTAGGAGACGAGCCTGGTTTCGGCTTGAGCAGTGTCTCCGGCCTCTCTGTAAACGGCGACCGTGAGACCGCCAACAACTGGACGATCGATGGCGCCGACGTCAACGATAGCGGTTCGAACGCCACGCTGTTGAACATAGAGAGCGTCGACGCCATACAGGAGTTCACGCTGGAGAGGAGCACTTACGAT